>DATKVD010000034.1:0-20811 GCA_035530235.1 Planctomycetota bacterium
GCGGCGGGTGACGACATCCAGCCGCCGCCGTGGCGGGGGAATTACTCCACCACGGCGCAGGCCTGGGAATTCAATACGGACGAGAACATGCCGTATCCGGACAACGTTCCGGGAGGTCAGCCGCCGTTCCCGGCCACCCAGGTGACGGTTACGGGCGTGTGGTTCTACACCTATGACGGGAGGAGCGGCGCGTGGTATCTGGGCAGTGCCGCGGCCGCCGGCAGCATGGACGTCCTCGTGGAGAACCACGAGCCCCCCAACGACGTCAAGTACGTCTGGGTCCAGCTGACCTGGGCACCGGGGGCGCTCAATGAGCGACCCGTCCTCGACGGTTTCGCCCCCGATGTCTATGACGATTCGTTCGAGGAGGTGCTCGACGTGGACCTGCCCGGGAGCTGGGTCGAGACCACTTACAGGTGGGAACTCCGACCGAACCCGGACGGCGAGATCTTCACCATCTCCGGCAACATCTACGTGGATGAGCTGGTCGTCGACACGTGGTGCACGGTGATTCCCGAGCCGGCCACACTGTCGCTGTTGGCGGTCGGCGGATTGGCACTGCTCCGTCGACGCAGGCTCTCGCGCCGGGGGAGCGGATAGCTGACGGCTATTCGATGCCGAGAAGCCGGGCCGCGTTGCCCCATCGCACGGCTTCCTTTTCCTCCTCGGTCGCGCCGAGACCGTCGAGTTCGAACTGGAGCGTTCTGAGCGCCCAGGCGGGATCGGCCTTGGGGTTGCCCACGACGCCGTCGGTGCCGAAGAGGATGCGGTCGAGCCTGAGCTGTCCGACGTCGTAGAGTTCCCGGATGCGGGGACGGATCGCCCGCGGGTCCTCGCCCGGCGGGGCGTTCCTCCTCACGTAGTGGAACTGCCCGATGGACATGTCGAAGTGGACGTTCGCGTTCCAGCGGGTGATCGTCGTGGCTTCCTCGTACCAGGCCCCGCCTCCCACGTGCGCCCCGATGATCGTCATATCGGGGAACACGCGTGCGATGCGGTCGAGGCACGCCGGACGCATGTAGTTCGACGACACCCGCCATTCGCGCTGGAAGTCGACGCCGTGAACGCCGCCTTTCCCCGCGGTGCCGATCACGACGCCCGTGTGAAAGAGACACACCATCCCCGCGTGCGCGGCGGCCTCGTAGATCGGGAGATACTCATCGTCGTCGTAGGGCTTCGCGGGGTAGATGAACTTCACGCCCTTGAAGCCGCGCGACGCCGCCTCCCGCACCACGGCGACGCCCCGTTCGTGTCCCGGGTTGACGTAGGCGAACGGGATGAAGAAGTCCGGGAAGCGCGCCGTGAGCGCGTCGACGTCTTCTACCGACGGATGCGACCCGTCGTTCGCGTTGGTCGCAAAGACCACCGCCTTTTCGATGCCTCCCCGCCGCCAGAGGTCCACGAACCGCTCCGCTTCGGCGGCGTTCCCGTTGTAGTGCACGTGCACGTCAAGGATTCGCATGAACTGACCCCATGAACAGGACCTTCGGATCCCTCCCGGACTTCCCCGAAACGAGTCGTCCCTTCCCAGCCCCGGCGTACCGCATGCAGAGCACGTTGAAGTCGCTGTAGACCTTCTCCCGGTCCGTCTCCTGTGCCGCGGCGGGCAGGCCCGCGGCCGGCATCATGCCTGCTGAGATTGCCAAGACCGCCGCCCTCATATATGGGGTCCCTCTTACCTCGGAAGGAGCGTCATCTCCCGCGTCCGATCCATGGTGACCTTCTCTTGGGCCTTCCCGCCGGCCGTCTCCACAGTCACCGAGTGCGGCGTCAGCAGCGTCTTCGCCTGAGCGTTGCGGGTGTATTCGACGAGCGCCGCCCGGACGACGCCCGCGTCATCGGCGACGCCGGAGAAGACCTGCTTTCCGGTCTTGTCGGCGATGGTCACCTTTGCGCCGGGTCCGGTCTTCACCGTGAGCGTCCACTGGACGGTGAAGTCGCGCTCGGCTTCTCCCTCGAAAGACACACTGTCAAAACTCGCCCCCCCCTCCAACCGGCAGTCACGGAAGACGTGCCCCACGGTCCGCCTGTTCCAGAAGCCTATGCGGATCGTCCTGTACCGTGGGTCGTCGCCGACCTTCACGAACCTGCAGTTGTAGAAGTGGTGGTTGGAGCCGACACCGTAGCTGTCACCCAGTTGGACGTGGCCGATGTTTGAAATGAACGTGTTGTCCCTGTAGATGACCGGCGGGCGGTTTTCAGTGTGCTTCTGGTGATCTCCCTGTGCCGTGATGCAGGCCACCGTCGGATACTTGGTGGTAATGGGGCTCTGGTCCATGGCGAGCACCTTCACGGTGTTGTTGCGGAAGACGAGGTTCTTGATGTATGGGTCCGAGCAGAGCCACGTTCCGGTCCCGGCGGAACCCTCACGCACGCGAATGACGACGACGTTGTCGTGGTAGAGATTGTCCTCCCTCACGGATTTGGAGTTGTCGTACTGGGTGAGACGGAACCCCACCAGGTTGCAGCGCTTCTCCTGTTCGCCGTAGCTCATGGCAAGGACCGGCTTCTGGCCCTCAAGGTGAATGAAGTTGTCGTGAAGGGCGTCCCTGTTGCCCCACGCGACCGCCATGGGATGAAAACCGGTGCCGAACAGACGGTTGTGATGGATCTTCCTGCCATTGTATAAACCGCCGGCTATTCCGAACGAGTTGGTGCTCCGGCTGTCGATGTAGATCTCGTTGCTGTAAACGTCGGTACCGCCCAGTCCCATCTGCCGGGTGCGCTTGACGAGGTTGTGGTGCGCCTCGAGCTTGGCGTCATCCGCCGCCCAGAAAAGAAAGGACCTGCAGGCCGAGCCGTGACGGTTGAGAACATCGTAGCCGTGATCGAGAAAAACATTGTGGTGAAGCTTGAACAGTGACCTGAAATACTCGTTCTGAATGCCGACCATCTGCCTGCCGCCGTATTCGACGGTGACGCCCGCCACCTCCATATCCCCGGCACTGCGGGTGCAGACGGGATTGAACCCGATGGAGTAGCTGCCGGCGTCGTTGTTCCCCGCGCCCTGTTTGATGGTGCCGTTGAAGATCTTGAGGCCCCTCTTGTTTGCACAGAGCACGCCGAAGTGGGCCTGGTCGAGGAAAACGATACTGTTGCCCTTCAGCTCTATTCCCTTGTTGTTGTAGATCACCGTGTGTCCCCCCAGGTCGAGCGTCACACGGTCGGCCTTCACGTCAAACGCTTTTCCGTCGATCGTAAGGTCCTGGGTGATCACGTAGACCGCATCGGCCTTGTCAAGCACATAGGGCGGGCCGGCCAGATCGCCGGGAACGCGGATTGCGTCCGCCATTGTCCTGGTCTCGAATGCCGCATCTTCGGAGGCGATTCTGTTGCCGCGCTCGTCTGTGGCGACAAGGCGGTAGTGATACGTCGCGTCAGGCTTGAGATCCGTGAGACAATGCAGGTGGAGATAGAAGTGCCGCTCCTCGCCCCCGGTGCGTCTGCCGTATTGGGCGGTCTCGCCATATTCGACGTAACTCTTTGCGGGCAAATTGGTTTCGAACGCGACGCACGCCGAGTTCTCCGAGACGTGCCGCCAGGAGCCGTCCGCCAGGAACTTCAGGTCCTTCCCGAACTTCTCGTAAACCAGCGGCTCCTTCTCGGCGCCGAAGTGCTCGACGCAGAACCGGTTGAAGTCGGCGTAGACCCTGTCCGGGTCGGGTGCTTCCTGTGCCCACGCGGACATCCCGACCAGCAGCAGGACGCCCGCCAGGACTGCCCGTCTCATGCCGCGCACGATCATCGTTCGCCCCCTATTTCCTGCCGAAGCAGAAGGCCCTGCCGTTTTCGGTGCAGACGTAGAGCCGTCCGTCGGCGGCGGCCATGCCGTCGAAGACCGGGACGTCGCTGAATCCGAGTTCGCCGAGCTTCTCCCCGTTGTCGGTCGAATACAGCGTCAGCTTGCCGCCGTGTTCCCCCTCCACACCGGCGACGAAGAGCGTCGGACCGGCCGGCAGAATCGCCTGGACGGACCGCGGAGGAACCTCCACCGACCAGAGGGGAGTGCCGTCGGCCGGCCTGGCCGCGTCGGGACGCCGGGCGAAGAGCTGCCACGGCGCGCTGGTGCTCTTCCCGCTCAAAACCCCGAAGACCGTATCACCGGTGAACGCCAGCATCAGTCCCCGGGCGCCCCGGTAGTTCCAGTAGGTCGGCTCCGACCACGGGCCATGCGTGCCGTGGACCCCGCGGTAGGGCCACGGAAACGTCAGCCACGGGTCCGCTCTCCGGTCATAGAGCAGCCCGAACGGCAGCACCGCACACCCGCCGCCGTAGAGACCCGAGCCGCCCCGGAGATACGGCACGTCCCGCCAGTTCCCGCTGCTCTCGCCCGTCCCCGGGTCATAGCGCCAGATGGACATGAACAGCGACCGTCCGTCGGCGACGAGGAGGTCATTCACGATGAAACTGTCCTTCCAGGACCGGATCCTCTGCAGGTGTTTCCGCCACAGCAGCTTTCCGGTGGCGGGTTCCAGTGCATAGAGGGAAATACCCTCAGGGCCCCTGGCGTGGCGCCCTGCGGCGAAGTAAGCGACGCCGCCGGTCATGAGGACGCCCGGCACCGGCCAGGGAGATTCCAAGCGGCCGCGGACCAGGATGCGCCGTCCCGCGGGTGCGGCGCGGAAGCGCCAGACCACCTCGCCGTCCGCCGCACGCAGACAATACACCCAGCCGTCGTTCGCCCCGAAGAGGCACAGCCCCTCATGAATCGTAGGCGGGACCTCCACGCGTCCGTCCAGGAGGAACCGCCAGCGCACCTCGCCCGTCTTCGCATCCAAGGCGCACACCTGGTGGGCGTCCGGCGCCGCCACGAAGACTTTTCCCTCGGCCACCACCGGGGGCGTCATCGACTTGCCGTAGGGCGTCCTCTCAGAATCGGTGACGGTTTGGCTCCAGAGCGGCTTGAGGTCGTGAGGGATGGCTTCGGCGGTGCTGCCGCTGCGCTGGGGGTCGTGACGGAAGGTGCTCCACGTCGGCGGCACGCCAGCCGTCGGGCGCTTCGGCTCGACGCCATAGGCGGGGCCCTTTTCGAGCCGCTCGATCTCAGGGGCCTCGGCCGGCTGCTCGGCCGCTGCGGGGGCCATGGCCAGGAACCCGCGAAGATACGGACAGCACGCGCACGCGATCGGGAACGTGTAGACCATCCCGTTCGCCGGGACCTGGCCCACTCCACACGCGTTCTTGTAGCAGCCCGCGTCGAAACTCTCACCCGTCTCGGTGGAGACGAACCTCGAAAACACACCGATGAAATGCCGCTCCGTGGTCCTGACGTAGCCGCAATACCCCGTCATCTGGATCTTGAGCCGCTTTCGCTCGCTTCCGGTGGCGGGGTCCAGGCCCACCAGTCCTTTGCCGTCCGCATTCAGCCAGAACAGCCCCCCGGTGCACGCGGCGTTGGCGTCTGAATGAAGCCCGACGATGTTCTCGTGCTTCCAGAGACCCCGGCCGTCCTCGGTCGAGACCCCGTGAATCGTCCCCAGGGTCTTCGTCTTGAAGCTGAACGTCGTCGGCTGGTCCACGAGCGCCAGGACCCCCATGTAGCATTTCAGCAGCTCGCCGGGGTGTTTCCTGCGCCATTTTTCCTCGCCCGTGGCCGCATCGTAACACACGAGACTGTAGGGCGGCTCCGGCGCGTCCTCGACGAAAACGAACAGCCGACCATCGCCGGAAACCAGGTGGGGATACTGGGAGTAATCGAGCGGGGTCGTGAACCGAAAGGCGGCGTTCTCCGGCGCGGCGACCCGCCACTTCAGCTCCCCGGTCCCGGCGTCGACCGAGCAGATCGCCTTCTCGGCGGCGACGATCAACCGGCCGTCCAGATACAGCACGCTCCGTGGGGACATCCCGAGGTCGTAGGTCCTGACCACTTCCCCGGTTGCGGCATCCAGCGCCACGAGGGACTCGTCCTTCTCCTTCTTGAGGAGGGCGAACACGCGTTCGCCCGCGGCCACGACGACGTGCGGGCTGTAGCGGCTACGACCGGTCGCGAGCACCCGCTTCCACAGGACCATTCCGTTGAAGGCGTCGCGTGCGATGAGGACGCAGTCGGCCTCATCGGGTCCCCGGCGCACGCCCATGACGTTGAAAGCGCGTCCGCCGGCAAAGAGTTCCGTCACGTGCCCGGCGGTCAGCCAGTTCGGCCCGTCCATCCACTGCAGTCGTGCCCCGGGGCCGACCAGGGCATCCGACGACAGGTTGGTGCACCCGGGGTCGTGGAGCCAGTGGGTCCACTCGTCCATCTCCGGCGGGCGTTCCTTCCGGACCACCTTTGCGGGCGCGTCCTTTTCCCCCAGCCAGGCCGTCCCCCTGGGACACAGCACGCGCATGACTTCCTCGAGGGAAAGACCCTTTTTCTGGGCATCGGTGAAGTCCTCGACGACCACCAGGTTCACCAGGTTCTCGACGTAGGGGAGGCGGGACAGGTCACCGTGCTCGACGGAAACCGTTCCGTGCAGGCCGCGTGAGTGGAGGTATTGGCGGGCCTTCTGAGCCGTCTCTGCGGTTGGGGCCACGCCATGCACGACGAACTCCCCGCATTCCGCAAGCGCCGCCGACAGTCTGCCGTCGGTGACGTTGAGGTGGACCACCAGTCCGACGTGGATGCCGGCCGACCGGACGACCTCCCCGGCGAGACGCTTGAACGGGGCGTCCCGAGCGACAGGTGCGGCTTCTCCCTCCACGGCTTCGGCGCCGAGGCCCGGGGACGTCGTGTGAAGAACCCCCAGCACCGTGCAGATGAAAGCCGCCGTCCCCAGCGAAACCACCCGGCCCATTCTCATCGTTCATCCCCGCTTGAATGTAACATCCCCCGACAATTCCCCCACTATTCTACATTGAGGAACGGCGCCTGACAACCCTGGGTCTCGGGCATCTGACGGCCGCGGCCTCGGGAAGTCATGGAAGAAGCTGTTGACAGAACGGCGGGGCCGTTCCAGACTAATACCACGGCGGCTGCGTTACCAGTTGCCGGCACCCCGTAAAGGGGTTCTCGGAATGATGGAGCGTGTGATGAAAACGACGATGCTGAGGACGGCGATGGCCGCAGCGACCGTGGTGTTGGGGGCTTCGGGGGCATTCGCACAGGCCAACTGGGGACAGCCGATCCTCACCGACAGTTTCGACCGTGCCGAACTCGGGGCCGAAAACTGGGAGGTCCCCGCGGGCAGATGCGAGATCAGGGACGGGAAGCTCGTCACAACGGCGGAAGGGAATTTCTACCTCTTCTACAGGCAGAAGCTTGCGAGCAACATGGCGATTGAGTTCGACGGGATGATCCCGGACGTCCAGAAGGCGTCCGACCTGACGGCGGTCCTTTCGGCGAACGAGTTCGAACCGGCCATCCGCCACTACCAGGGGGCCGTCGGCACCCGGGGGAACAAGCAGACCGCCATTCACCGCGGGAAGGTCCGCAAGGAGGGCGACGAGGTCGTCGCGAAAAGTCGACTCACCCTCGAGTCCGGCAAGTGGTACCACATCCGTGCCGAGCGGCAGGACCAGTTCGTGCGCCTGTTCGTCGACGGGGAGAAGGTGCTGGAGTTCCGCGATCCCCTGGGGTTCGCTCACGCCTCGCATAACCGCATCGGGCTTTACACCTACGGCGCCAACACGCACTTCGACAACGTGAAGATTTACACCTGCCCCGTCTCCGCCGAGTACAAGAAGGACGAGGCCGTCAAGTGGGACCGCGTCTACGAGGGTTTCAACCAGTGGTGCATCACCAACTTCGGCGCGGAAAAGGAGCCGCTCGTCTACGAGAAATTCGGCAAAGACCTGAAATTCCTCGAGGACGGCACGTGGCGTCACGTCTCACAGAACGCCGCCTGCATCGCGTGGGAGACGAACCTGCCGGCGAAGTCCTATGTCGAGTACGGCGAGACGAACCGGTACGGCCAGAGGACTCCCGAAGAGGAGCGGCATTTCTATCTCCACATTCACCATCTCAAGGGCCTCGCGACCGGGAAGACGTATCACTACCGCGTGGTCTCGGTGGATGAGCGCGGCAACAGGATCACCGGCGAGGACGCGACGTTCGAGACGAAGAACACCGCGAACGCGATCTACATCCCCGGCGATATGGGGGACCCCCCGTACACCCTGAGCAAGGCGGGCGCCACGTACGTGCTGACCGAAGATATCGTCGCCGATTCCACCGCTTTCACGATCACGGCCAGGGACATCACGCTCGACCTGAACGGGCACACGATCATCTGGAACGAGAAGTACGGCGCGGCCGAAGCTGTTCCGAGCACGAAGAACATCCGTCGGGCGTTCCACGGGTTCACCGGCGCGCCGGGCATTGTGGGCGTGCGCGGCAGCGACGGCGCGAAGCTCTTCAACGGCTTCATCGTGCAGGGGAGGGGGGGCAGCGGGAACGTCTGCGACCCGCTCTTAGGCGTGCGTGCCAGGGAGATCGCGGGCGTGGCGCTGGACTACTACGGTTACCAGATGAACGGGTTCATCTGGGCGGGAAGCGTCGAAGACCTGCATCACAACGTCGTGAAGGACAAAGGCACGGAACTCGTCGACCGTCACTGGGCCGTCAGGGCCGTGACCGGCTGCAAGAAAATCCACCACAACCTCATCAAGCGCTGCCGGCAGCGGGGCATCAGCCAGGGCGATGAGATCACGCACAACGAGGTCTACCAGGACAGCTACGCGACCAACGCGTTCGGCGCCTCCGGGAAGCAGATCGAGGGCAACCGCATCCTGGGCGGCGGCGTGCACGTGTGCGCCATTGCCTGGACCAACGGGATGCAGGTGCTGGGCAACCTCATTCACCTGCAGGCGGAAAGGTCGAAGACCGCGCGCTGGACGGAATACGGCAGCGGCGGGGGGTCGAGCTGCAACGGCATCCGTCTCACCCAGTACGGCGCCGGCAACACCGAGAGCAATCCCCTCTACCTCAACAACCTCTACAGCGAGAACCTGATCGTCGTCAACACGCGGGAGGGCGGCGGGGCGCGGGGGGTGCAGTTCTCCTCGCACCTTCAGACCAAGAACCTCGTCTGCCGCGACAGCACGATCAAGGTCGTCAGTCTGGACGGCAAGAGCGGGGGGGCCTGCATCGTCACACAGGGCCGGACCGCGGAGAACGCCCAGCCCCTGTATTACCGCAACTGCACGCTGATCGCGAGCGACTGTCACGTCAAGTTCGGCGACGGGTATTCCTACGGCTCGAACCACCACATCGAGAACTGCAAGTTCGTGCGGGTGGGCGAAAAGCCCGACTACCATACCTTCAATTTCAGTCGCGGCTGGACCGACCGTCACGTGCTCCTCGACTGCGAGTTCGGCGAAGGCACGAGCTATAACGACGTGATCTGGAACTCGGCCGCCGGCCAGGCGTACTACTCGGTGGCGTGGACGCTCACGGTGAAGACCTCGCCCGGCGCCAAGGTCACCATCAAGGACAAGAACGGCGACGAGGTGTTCTCGGGCGCCGCCGATGCCGAGGGCAGGGCTTCCGCACCGCTCACCCAGTGCACCATCCGGCCGAAGGAATATCAGCCCGGCGCCGAGAAGCAGCCGACGGTGAGGCAGAGGGACGAACACCAGGAAGAAATGCACACGCCCCACACGGTGACCGTCGAGAAGGACGGCAGGGCCGCGAGCAAGACCGTCACGATGGACCGGAAGCAGGGAATCGAAATCAAGCCTTAGGCGAGCGGTGGCTGTGGTCCCCTCACCGCTTCCCCAGGCAGCGCACCTTGCCGTCAACGGCACTCAGGTAGAGTCGTCCGTTTGCCGCCGACAGTCCGTCGAAGACAGGCGGCGCATCCAGCGCCTGCTCGTGCAGCTTCCGACCGTCCGTCACGGACACCGCCCACAGCACGCCGCCCGATTTCCCTTCCAGCGCGGCCTCCTGCTCCAGGGCAAGCTTCGCCCTGTCGGCGCGCCGTCCGCCGCCCTTCGCCTCGTCGAGCACATCGCGGGGGCCGGCGATGAAGAGGACCTCGTCGGCCAGCACCATGGCGCGGACGAGGATCGGCACCTCCGTGGACCACCTGTAGTTCCGGGGGTTCGCGATGGGGACGGGCTTCTGCTTCTTCGCGTCCTTGGGGGCGTCTTCGGGCGCGGGTCCGGCTTCCGCCGCTTTCCACTCCTTGTGCGCGGCGAAGAGACGGTACTCCAGCGGAATCGTCCACCTGTAATACTGCGGCTGTCGGCCGTACACGTAGACGCAATCATCGCCGACGCTCATGATCCGTCCGGCCGGGGCATACTGGCCGGCGATGTAGTACCCGTTCCATCCGCTCGACCACGTCCGACCGTACAACCAGTAGGTGCGATGGAACCAGGTGTCGTCGAGAAAACCCGTGGGGCAGAAAAGGTGTGTGCCCTCGCCTCCCTGCCGCTCGCCTTCCTTCGGCCCGCTGAGGGTGGGGCCTATGGCAGTGCGGTTTCCTTCGAGGTCGAACGTCTGGGAGCGCATGTAGATCCGCTTGTCGTCACAGCTCAGGACGTCGGGCCGGGCGACCGCCATGTTCAGCGATTTCACCGTGTCCTGGAGGTTGCGTCCCGTCCTGGGGTTCTTCTCGTCGAGTGCCGTCTCGGAGACGACGTCGCCCGTTCGGACGTTCACACGGAAGAGACGCAGGCCGCCGTCGAGGAATGCGGAGCGCCCGGCCACGAAGTGCGCCGTCCCTGCTCGCACCAGAATGCTCCCGTGAACCGGCCAGAGCGATTCAATCTGCTCCCGGACGAGGGTCCGACGGTCTTCCGGGGCGGCGCGGAACCGCCAGATCAGCTCCCCGTTGTCGGCACGCAGGCAATAGACGTACCCGTCGGCACAGCCGAACAGCACGCGGCCCTCCACATAAGTCGGCGGCGAATCGATGCGTCCGCCCGCCGTGTACTCCCAGCGCTTCTCACCCGTGTCCGCCGATAGCGCGTGGACGGTGTGGCGGTCCACCGCCGCGGCGAATACCGTGCCGTCCGCCACGGTCACGCTGCTGAGTCTGCCGCCAAGGTCGGTCTCCCAGCGGGGGTGCAGTCCCGCCGGCACGGGGGTGTTGGCAGCGCCGCTGCGGGCGTTGGTGCAGCGGTAGGTGGGCCAGTCACCCGCGGAGGTCTTCCCGGCGAGGTCGCGGCCGTACGCCAGCCCTTTCTCCAGTCGTGGGGCCTCTGCGTCGGCGTCACGCCGAACACTCTCAGCGGGTGCCATCGCGCAGAAGCCGTGAAGCATCGTCTCGGCATAGCAGATGCACGGGGCGGGCGGGGCGTAGACCAGGCCGTTCGAGACCATGATCCCGTAGAGGCACGCCCCACGGGTCCAGTGGTTGAGGTCCCAGTGTTTCCTGCGGAAATCGATGAACTCCATGCCGGTGCGGGAGGTGATGATGTAGTTGCTGGTGGCCCGTCCCGGGTAGCAGCGGTGGTGAAACCAGAAGCCCTTCACGTCGGCGGGGAACCTGTCCTTCAACTCGCCCGTCTTCAGGTCCCTTGCGATGAGTGTACC
The DNA here is from genome assembly GCA_035530235.1 of Planctomycetota bacterium. Lineage (GTDB taxonomy): Bacteria > Planctomycetota > DG-23 > DATKVD01 > DATKVD01 > DATKVD01. The sequence continues at coordinate 11,459 of DATKVD010000034.1, forward strand.
GTCCGCGCTCCAACTCGAACTCGTCCCGCACCAGACGACACCGTCGATGACGAACAGGTCCTCGGGCGAGCTGTAGCCGGAAGGAGGGTGCTCGGCCGTCCAGAGTGTCCGGCCCGTCTCGGCCGAGAGCGCGGTCAGCGCGTCCACGCCCGTCGCCCCTCCGCCCGATTGGACCATCCCCGAATGCTCGCCGCCCGCGAAGAGCACCACGCCGTCGTGGACGACGAGCTTCGAGGCGAAGAAGGACAACTGCTTCTCGGGCGTCCCGAGCGGCCCGGAGGTCCACAGCTTCCGGCCCGTCCTGCGGTCGAGACCGACGGTGGTCTTGTCCGCGAAGTTGAAGTAGTAGACACGTTCGCCGTCCACGGCCAGGGTCATCGCCGCCACGACGTCGGACGCCTCCCACAGCTTCCGGCCGGTCTGCGCATCGATCGCCATGATCGTCCGCTTCTCGGCCGGTCGGCTCGTGCGTCTCCCGTTGCCGATGGAGCCGGGGCCGACCAGCAGGAACAGCACCCCGTCCGAGAGAAGGATCTCCTCCGTCCCCTCGGTCCCCTCGAACGTTCGAATCGTCTCGCCGGTGCCGGCGTCCATGCAGGTCAGGGGGCCTTGAAGCTGGAGCGTGGCGTAGACCCGGCCGTCCGAGGCGACCAGGCGCCGCGGGACGTCGGCCGGACCGTCCTTGTTGATCTTGAAGCGGTAGTACCACGCATCGATCTGCCGCCGCCACAGCAGTTTCCCGTTGAAGGCGTCCCGGGCCAGCAGCGCCCAGCGCGGGGGCAGATGGAGCGACGCCGTCGACCCCTCGTCGATGATGTAAAAGATGCGTCCACCGGAAGACACCAGGGCGCTGAGACTGGACATGGCATCGTGGTGTCGTGTCCACTTGGGGCCGGACTGCCACTGGAGACGTCGCGGGGGCCCGACGACGGTGTCGGCGGCGACGGCGTTGTTGGAGGCGTCGTGCAGGTAGTGCGTCCACTCGTCGATGTTCTCCGGCCGGGGCTTGCGGATCGTCCGCCACGTCCCGTCCTGCTTGACGTAGAGGACGCCGCCCGGACAGAGCACACGCAGGACCTCGTCCATGGCCACCTCACCGAGCGTCTCGGCGACGAGGAGGTTGACCAGGTTGTCCACATAGGGCAGGCGTTTGCCCGTCAGGCGGTCGATGGCCACCTTGCCGTAGAGGCCGGCCTTGTGGACCGTGCTGCGTGCGGCGGCGAGATCGGCCGGACCGGTCGCGAGGCCGTGAACGACGGAGGCATCGCTGGCCCCGAGCGCCGCCGTGAGCTTCCCGTCGCCGCAGCCCAGATGCACAATCACGCCGCCGGTGACGCCCGTGGCGGCGAAAATCTGCCGGGCGTCCTGCGCCTGTGCGACCGACGTGAGTGCCAGAAACACCGCAACCGTGAGAAAAACGGGCCTCTTCATGTCTCCCGTGCCCTTTGTCCGACTCGCCAGAACAAGACACAAGGATCCCGTCCGGCAACACGCCGTGCGGGACATTGGTGCGGCCTGCCCTCAGAGCGTGTTCGCGATCTTGCCGTCACGGATGAGGTCCGCGATCGTTGAGATCGTCACGAACTTCACGCCCGGGTGGGTCTTCCTGATGTAAAGGATCATCTTCTCGAGGTTCCCGGGCACCACCGGGTTGTAGTCGTGACACGTGATCAGCGCGTAGGACGCCGCCGAGAGCCGCTCGTCCAGCGCCTCGTACATCTGGTTCTCTTCACGCTCGAGACTGACGCTCGTGCGCAGCACGGTCAGCGTCCGCCCGCCGTCGATGCGCCACATCCCCTTGCCGAGTGCCTGGTGCCCGGTGCTGCCCTCAATCGCGGTGAAGACACGCGGGCCCATCAGGTAGTTCCGGATGCCCACCTCGTCGTACAGCACCTCGAAGTCCGACAGGTACCACAGGTTCTCCTGGCTGTCGCCGCCGCCCGGCCGAAACGTCCTGGGAAGCGGAAGCTCGAGACGCTTGTATTGCTCGAGCGCCCCTCTCACCCACGCCTTGCGACGGGCCTCGATCTTCCACGACGTCATGTCGGTGGGCCTGTCCTGGATATACCACTTGTAGTGGACGTGCAGCGCCGGTTCGTCGATGTCCTTGCGGACCGGATGGATCTCCTTGGCGTAGTAGTTGATGACGAGTGCATCCTTGTCGCGGAGGATCATCCACGTGTAGGGCACCCCCGGATAGTTCGCCAGCACCTTGAGCATGTCGCGACTGAAGATGCCCTTGCTGGGGCCGAACCCCACCGCCTCGGTATAGGGCGACTCCAGATCGCAGCAGAACGCGACGTACTTCCGCACCGACGCCTCAGGCTCCTGCACGATTGTCTCCTCCTCGCTTCGGCGGCAGCCGGTGAGAAACACCGCCGCACAAAGTCCCACAGCGGCCGTCTGCATGATGTCCGACGATCTCACGGCACGCTCCTCGGTTCAATCGTGAAGACTTCCAATGGCGCGCGGCCCGGGTGCGGCAATCTCATTCCGTGCCGAGCGATCCCGCCACTTCACCGGCAAGGGAGAAGAGCTTCCGTGTGCGTTCCTGCCAGCCGGAGGAGATGAACCAGACGTTGCCGGCGATGCCGGGCTTGTTCCACCAGCCGCCGCTGCCGTGCGTGGCGAGGGGGGCGAGCTGTCGCCAGTACCCGGTGAGCTGCAGACTGCTTATGCCCCTGATCATGCACCGGGTCCGCTCGTCCAGTGCTTCCTGGCAGCGCCTGGCGAGATCGTCGCCCAGTTTTCTCCTGAGGTCCTCGTCGGTCAGTGCCTGCTCGATGAAGACGCGGGCCTCGCATTCCTGTAGACCTTCACGCAGCATCTCGTAGCGCGTGGTCGCCACGGGGCCGTCCGGCGCCGGTGCGAGAAGCGAGGTGCAGACGTCGTTGCTCCGCCAGTTGCCCTCCGGGTACTTCTCGTAAATGCGGCCGGCCCTGGCGCCTCTCCTGCCCTTCACCACACGCCAGAAGTCCGCCCCCATGTGTCCGATGCCGCGCTGGCTGCCCGCGACGTTCAGCTCCGTCATGTGTCGCCAGGTGGTCAACGGGAAGTAGTCGGTGTCCAGATACCAGTTGCGCAGCATGTGGGCGTGAAGCTCCGGCTCCTTCCAGCCGTAGCGTCGGCCTTCGTCCGGATCGAGCGCGAACACCACGTTGAACACGGTCGAGTAATAGCCCAGTCTCGCCCCCCCGGCCTCGAAGATCCGGTTGTGCAGACCGTGTGTATGACTGACCCACGGGATGTCCGGCGCCACTTCGTTGAAGAAGGCGAAATGCTCCTTCCTCAGCACCACGTCCGAGGGCGTGCCCAGCATCATCGCATCCGGAAGCCCACGCCTTTCCATCCGTTTCCTCAGCTCATCGAACAGCGGCTTCCAGATCGTCTTGCTTGCCGGGTCCAGGAGATAGGGGAGGAACTGCTTCTCCACCTTCCCCGTCGCCGTCTCCAGGACCGTGACCCTGGGACCCTTGCCGATGTACTCCCGGATCTCATCGTTGGTGCCGTCGGGGTTGTCGTTGGCCCTGACCCTGGGCCTGTCCGCCTCATAGGTCACCGGGTTCTCCACGGTCGGGAACATGAACTTCTCCCACACGTAGAAGCAGACGACCTTCGGCTTTCCCATGTGCTTTTCCGCGGTGTCGAGGTACCTCTCCATGATCGAGAAGTCCCAGTCGTATTTTCCGTCCCCCTTCCTGATCCAGCGCACCATGGATTCCTCGTTGCCGAGGTTGGTGTGGCAGATGATCGGGATGTAAACAACCCGGCTGCCGATCCGGTTCAGGTGTCTCATCGAACGGGCGATCATCTCGAAATGCCTGTCCGACCAGCGCTGGAGGTGGTACTCCTCGACAAGGGTGTCGGGCGACTGGATGAGTTCCACCCAGGTGCGGTACGCCTGGGGGTCGGGCAGTCTCCAATCCTCGACGGTGAGCCGGAGCGGGACGTTCACCGGCCGTTCTCCTTCCGCCTGAACGGCCAACTCGCCGTCGTACCGGCCGGGCTTTGCATCGGCCGGCACGTCCACCGTCACCCAGACCGAGGTGACGGCGCCGGGAACCGGCGTGGGCTGGTTCGGCGTCTGAAGCGAATAATACCGGGACGTCCGCGGCTCACGGACGGGGACCTCCTCCGGAGGCGTCTCGGCGAGTGCCCCCAGAAGCCCCGGCGTGGCCGGGTACCGGGACGACGCACCGGCGTCCTCGCCCCAGGGGATGCCGTAACGTACCCGCACCGCGGAAGCGGGAATCCTTCCCGGTCCCCGGAGATCGCCCACGGTCACCCGAAGCCCCTTGATGGCCTTGTCGGAACCCACCACCACCTTGCCCGAGAAGGAGCCGCCGCGCGTGCCCGCAATACGCATCGGGTGAAGCGTTTCGGCCGGACTGCCGAAGTCCAGGTCGAAGTCGCTCGCAAGCACGTCGCTGTTCCAGACCTGAAGTCCTTTCGGACGCACGGCGTTCTGGATGAGTCCGCCGGGGCCCTTCGCGGTGAGTTGAACGTGCCGTATCGAGCAGGTGCCCCACTTGAGCTCCACGAACGTCTCCAGCTGCTTCACCTTCAGCATTCTCTTGATGCTGGGGTGATCGAAGACGTCCCTGAAGTTCTCCATCACCCGGTTGTAGGGTGCACGCACGATCTCAATCGCAACGACGTTCACGCCTTCCCGAAGCATCCCCGGTTGAACGGGCACCCCGGAGAGCAGGCGCGTGCGCAGTTCCAGCCTCCGTGCGGTCTCCGCGGACGTGTTCCTTGCGTAGGCCGTCCACGGGCCCAGGTTGCCTCCCTGTTCATCGACGAAGGCTTCCTCGGGATATCCTTCCGCCAAGGCGCCGCCCCCGGCCTCGATGTGTGCCGGGAGGTGGCCCCGCGCCGCTTCCTTCCCGTTCACGTGGACGACGACCCCGCCGTAGTAGCCCAGCGTCAGGGCAAGGTCTCTGACCTTGCCGGGATCAGTCACGGTGAACTTGCCGCGCAGACAGAGACGCGAGAGATACGGAGAATCGCATGCGATCCCCGCGGGTCCACGGAGCCAGCCGCTGTCGTCGAAATCCGGGTCCGTCCATCCTTCCGGGGGCGGGGGGGTCTCCTGCTCCAGCCACGTCTTGTTGAAGAGAAGCGGTTTCACCCCGTCAGGCGATTGAATGAGAGGCGGCGCAAAGGTCTGGTGGAGACGCCAGACACCGGTCGTGTCGAGGACGACCACCCCGTTGCCGCCCTCCTGGGCCGGAAGGGGTGCGGAGAAGGCCAGTGCAATCAGGGCCGGGCAGAGCAGGGCGCACGTGGTCGCACGAGACGGCATTATCCGCATTCCTCTCCTGCAAGGACCTGTTGAGGCGCCGGCATCACCGTGGAAGGGCTCGAACCGGACCCCATGTATCCGTGGCGGAAGTGCCGGCATTCTTGCAGACCGAACGAGGAAACGTGGTGTCCCATCGTCCGGGTTTCATGGGATATTCACGTCGCCGGGTCCGGGGGCTGCCCTCGTGCTTCCCGTGGTTGACTTCAGATGATATGGAGGTAGAATGCAGCCGTTGCCGGGGAGCCGTCCGCCGGACATCCCGACTGCCGACAAGGAGCATGGATGACGTCGTCCACACGCAAGCGTCCGCGCCGGAGACTCGGCATCGTTCTGACCGTCCTTCTCCTCGTCACCATGTTCATGGGCGTGGGACCGGGTCTGAGACTGATCAACCCCGACCCGACGCGTCCCGGTTCCGCGTTTTCCGTGTTCGGCCTGCCGACGGTCTACGCCTGGGGACTCCTGTGGTACGTCGTCCAGCTTGCCGTCATCCTCATCGCCTGCTTCACGCTGTGGCGGACCGATGGAGAGGACCATGCCCCCGAACGCTGATTCCCTCGGCATTCTCCCGCACGTCATCGTCGGGCTCTACCTGCTGATGCTGCTGGGGCTGAGCGTGGCGGCCTGGCGGCGCAGCCGCGACAGCGAGGTGGACTACTATCTCGCGGGTCGCGAGCAGGGGTGGCTGGTGTCGTCGCTGACGATCATGGCGACGTTCTTCAGCTCGTATGCGCTCTTAGGTGCGCCGGGGATGGCCTACCGTGACGGGGTGGTGTTTGCGCTGTTCAGTCTGAACGTCCCGTTCGCCGGGGCGTGCATCTACGTGCTGGGCTCGCGCATCCGTCGGCTGGGGGTGGCCAAAGGCTACGTGACGCCTGCCGACATGATCTGCGATTACTACGGCAGCTCGTCGCCGCTGCGCGTCCTCGTGGCGGCCGTGGGCGTGCTCTACACCGTCCCCTACGTCGTGCTGCAGATCCACGCCGGAGGCATCCTCTCGCAGCAGATGTTCCCGGGTGCTCAGGCCTACGAGATCGGGACGGTGGTGCTGGCGCTCATCACGATGGCCTACGTGATGGTGGGGGGGATGCGGAGCGTGGCGTGGACGGACACGGTGCAGGGCTTTCTCCTGATGCTCGGCATGCTGGTGGGGGGCGCGGCCGCCGTGGCGGTGCTGGGCGGTCCGTCGGCGTTCCTGGAGAAGCTGTCGAGTCTCCCGCACAAGTCGCTCTCGGTGCCGGGGACCACGGGCGCGTGGACGCCCGCCATGCTCTTCACCGTGTGCGTCTTCGGCGCCGTGGGCAGCATGCTGCAGCCCGCGCAGTGGATGCGCTACTACGCCGCACGCTCGACCCGTACGCTCAGACGGGGCGCCGTCATCTTCGCGGTGGCGCTGACCGCCTGCTACCTTTTCGGGGTGATGCTGGTGGGTCTCGGCGGACAGGCGCTCTACCCCCTGACCGACGATGCGGGGAACTACCACTACGACAAGACCGGACAGGTGCTGCCGAACCCGGCGGTGGGTGACAGCACCCGCGGGTTCGACAACATCCTCGTCGTCGTCATCAAGAACCATGTGCCGGCGCTCCTGGGCAAAGGCGGCGCCGTGCTCGCCACGCTCATCTTCGTCGCCATCATGGCCGCCGCCATGAGCACCTCCGACAGCAACCTCCACGCCACCAGTGCGCTCCTCACGCGGGACGTCTACGACCGGTTCATCCGACCGGGGTCGAGTCAGCACGAGCGGACGTGGGTGGGTCGGCTGGTCATCGCGGGCTGCACGCTGGCGGCGCTCGCACTCGTCTTCGTGGGCCGGCACAGCGCGCGGTTCAACGCCTTCGGCATGATCATCCGGATGGGACTGCTGGCGATCGCGTTCGCGAGTCAGCTCATCCCGGTGACGATCGATATCCTGTTCGTGCGTCGCGGCACCCGGAAGGGGGCCGAGGCGGGGACGCTGGTGGGCATCCTCATCGTGCTGGTGTTCAGTCCGCTGTTTCCGCCGGTAGGGGAGGAGTTTGCGGGGCTGCTGTCGAGCCTGCGCCAGATGATCGACGTCGGGACGTGGGGGCTCCTGGGCAACGTGTGCGTCTTCGCACTGGTGAGCCTGTTCACGCGAGGCCCCGACCGCGAGCGGGTGCGCGAGTTCGCGGCGCTGATGACCGGCGAGAAGAAGTGACCGGTGCGCTATGGTCGCGTCTCCGTCGGGAGGACCCGGGCCCCGTCGAACGTGATCCACTTCTCCTCGCGGTCGAGCGACCCGTGACCGCTGCTCACCGAGCCCGGGACGTCCACGGTGCGCCACTTTCCCGTCGCCACCTCGATGACGTAAAGCCTGATCGACGGTGAGGCGCCGAGTCGTCCGTGGACCATGACGTGCTTGTTGTCGCGCATCCAGAAGGGACCGCGGAGGTTGTCGCGGGGCGGACCCAGCGTGACGGGCTGGACGGGTTTGCCGTCGGGCCAGTCCATCACGGCGAGGTTGAACCGCTTCACCGGCGAATCGGTGGTGAAGAACGCGAGACGCCTGCCGTCGTGCGAGAACACCGGTCGGTGATGTGCCCCCGGTCCCTTCGTCACCTGCTCGGGCTCGCCCCCGGCGAGCGGCACGCGCCAGAGCTTCGGCTCGCGGCCGCCGGCACGGTTCGAGCAGAACACCACGGTGAGACCGTCGGGCGAGACGCACGGCCGGGCGTCGGCGACCACCGCGTCCCCGGTCGTCACCTGTCGCGCGTTCGACCCGTCGGCGTCCATCACCCAGATCCGGGGGCCGGGCTCGCCGCCGCGACGCGACGCGAACACGATGCGTCCGTCGGACGTCCAGCACGGGGCGTCGTTCCTCGCCTGGTCCTTCGTCACCCGGTGGACGTCGGTCCCGTCCACGTTCGCCACCCAGATGTCGGAGATGTGTCTCTCGGCACCCGCCGGTCGTCCCCAGAAGACCACCTTCGTCCCGTCCGGGTGCATCATCGGCTGGAAGAAGTTCCCGTCCTCCGGACTCACGCGCCGGATGGTGCTGCCCACGACGTGGTCCTTCTCCCACCTTCCGACCCAGATGTCCCCGCGCGACGTCATCGGCAGCACCCACACACAGGCGAGCGTCACGACCATGACTCTCATGCCATTCCGGATCGTCACTGTCCTTCTCCTTCCTTGATGGAAGACACCCGATGCGTGGCGTCGGCTCCGATGACCGCTTCCATGTGCCGGCGGATCGTCGAGCTCTCCCTGTCGGGACGTCACGTGCCGCCGACGCTTCAAGCGGCCGTCAGGCCAGGCCGCTGAAGAGCCACGCGGACAGGCCCTTCAGGTAGTCCATCTTCATCCGTCTGACTTCCAGCGGGCAGGCACGCTCGCCGGGCACTTCGTAGTTCAGCGTCCCTTCGTACCCGATCTCCTTCAGTGCCTCGACGATCTCAGGCCACGGGACACTGCCCCGGCGGGCGTAGGGCATGTTGTGCTGGTCTCCGCTCCCGTCGTTCTCGGCCAGGTGCAGCGCCCGCAGCCGCGGACCGCACCAGCGGATGTAGTCCCCCTGGTTCTCTTCCGTCAGGTTCAGGTGTCCCGTGTCGAGACACGCGGCCACCCGCTCGGGGTCCAACTCCTCAAGGAACGGCTTGACGGCCTCGGCGGAAGGGCAGTTCTCGATGCAGAACGTCATCGGGACGCCGCCCACGTGCTCGATGAGTTCGTGCAAGGAGCGCAGGATGACATCCTTCCGGCGGCCGTCCCCGCTGTCGGCGCCTCTTCCCGGGTGGATGACCGCGTCGAGGATCCCGGCGGCCGCGTAGAGGTCCAGCCACGGTTTCAGTCCCTCCACCGCCCGCCGCCTCTCCGTCTCGTCCGCGGGGCCGATGTTGACGAAGAGATCGAGGTGGCCCTGCCGCACCCGCACGCCGCACGTGTCCGCATGCCGGCGGAAGTCCCTCCCCGCGACGTCAGGGCTGCCGCGCTCCAGGAGCGCCTGTCCGTGCTCGGTCGACAACTCCGCATCCGTCCACCCCAGTTGGCCGATCTCGTCCAGCGCGTCTTCGGGCGTAAGCTCCAT
>DATKVD010000035.1:0-5609 GCA_035530235.1 Planctomycetota bacterium
GGTCAGGAGACCCGCCACGCTTGAATCCAAAGATCGCGCCGGTCCCTGCCCCCACCGAAGGGTCGGCGGGTCTCCGGACCCGCCGCCGGCCAACAGTAAGAGCGTCCGCGCGCCAACTCGCGCCCACCACAACTTAGACGAAAAAACGAGGCGTCCGGTCCGGCCGAAAGCCCCGTGCCGACCTAACCCCTTTCATCTCATACAATTATACGACCGGAGCGGTGAGGCTTCCAGCCGTTTCCGTGGGGATTTCGACGGTTTCGCCGTCCGGGAGGTCCCGGGGCCGCCCTTGCGGCCGGGGGTCTCCCGTTTCCCCTTGTATGTTGCCCCGGGAGCGGGTATGACACCCGCAGTCGCCGGGCCGAGCGGGTTCCGTCGCGACCGACCGTTTGAGCCCCCGGCGGCACCCATGACCCTTGAGGAGGGGGGACCGTGAACACGGCGCGGAATCGGCTCCTGGCGATCGGCCTTGTCGTGCTGGCGACGGCCGCGGTTTCAGGCTGCGAGACCGCCATCCTCTGGGGACTCTGGCCGCCGCCCAACGAGGAGGTCCGACTGAACCTCGAAGAGAGACGGTGGGAGAGGAAACTCCAGGCGCTCGTCGGAGCGAGCAAGGAATCCGTGCGACGGAAGATGGGACCGCCGACGGAGATGAGAGAGATGGTCCTGCCGACGGACGAGATCCCGTGGATGGGGCCGCAGCGGGCGCTCTGCGGTGTGCTCCGTCCCGGCCAGGAGTTCGATGAGTGGGTTTTCGAGGAGCCCGGCTGGCGGCTCTATGTCTGGTTTGCGGACCCGCCGGACAAGGAGCCGGACCGCGCCAGGTGGAAGGTCCTCGCGACGAACGTTGACCGCGAAGGCACCGTCTACTAGGGGTCGCAGGGCACAAGAGCACCGGAAGAATGACATCAACCTACGAAGCACTCCGGGAACACGTTTTCGCGCTCGACGTCGTCGACACGCACGAGCACCTGCCGCCGTTCGAGCGTGACCGGCCGACGAACACCGACGTGCTCGCCGAATACCTGACGCACTATTTCAGTTCGGACCTCGTGTCGGCGGGACTGTCGGACGAGGGGATCGCGTTTGCGCGTGACGCGACGAAGCCCCTGATGAAGCGCTGGGAAGCGGTCGAGCGCTACTGGGAAGCCGCACGGAACACCGGTTACGGCCGGGCGCTGGACATCGCCGCACGGGAACTCTACGGCGTCGAGCGCATCACCGGCGACACGCTCGCCGCGCTGAACGAGGCGTTCCTCGCCGCGCGCGACGCCGGCGGCCATTACGACACCGTGCTCAAGAAGACATCGCGCATCCGCGTGTCCATCGAGGACTGGCAGAGTTCCTGCGTCCACCGCTCGGGTGAGGACGTGGACCCACGCTACTTCCGTCCGGTGTTCCGGTGCGACGCGTTCATCGCCCCCGAAAGCCAACCGGTGCTCGACGAACTCTCGGCACGGATGGACACGTCGATCAAGACGCTCGAAGACCTGAAGCGGGCGTGCGAGGTGCACGTGGAGCGGAACCTGTCGCGGGGCGCCGTCGGCGTCAAGTGCGGACTGGCCTACCAGCGCACCCTCCGGTTCGAGAGGGTCTCCGCCGCCCGGGCCTCCGAAGACCTCGACCGCCTCTTCAAGGGCTCCGAGGCCTCCTCACTCACCGCACTCCAGGATCACATGATGCATTTCGTGTGCGCGCTCGCCGACGAGCGATCACTTCCCTTCCAGATCCACACCGGACTCCAGGAGGGAAACGGCAACTACATCGCAAACAGTGAGCCGTCACTCCTGACCCACCTCTTCCTGGCCCACCCGGACGTCCGGTTCGACCTCTTCCACATCGGCTACCCCTACCAGCAGACGATGAGTGCCCTGGCGAAGAACTTCCGGAACGTGTTCATCGACTTCGCGTGGGCACACATCATCTCGCCCGAGGCGAGTGTCCGTGCACTCGTCGAGTACCTCGACGCGGTGCCCGCGAACAAGCTGCTGGGGTTCGGCGGCGACTTTGCCTTCATCGACGGCGTCGCGGGCCACGCACACATCGCGCGCGAGAACGTCGCAAAGGCCCTCGCGATCAAGGTGGACGAGGGGACGTTCGACCTCCGCCGTGCGAAGGAACTCGCCCGGATGATCCTCCACGACAATGCAGCAACAGTATTCAGGCTGTAGACTGTAGTCCACAGCCTATCAGCCCAAGCCCCTCGCTCCCGTCCCGCCAGCCCGAAACCGGTGAATCTCCACTGAAATGTTCATTTTGCCGAACATCGGTCTGTTCTTACTTAAGTGTTTATTTTGCAGGGAGTTATGACCAGGACGCCGGTCAGGGCCGTGAGGGCTTGTTTAAAATATTAAACACGGGACGTCCCGTGAGACTTTACAGATGAGTTAAATCGAAAATTGTTCCCGACTGAAGGATAGATACACACTGGGCTTACGCGGCGCCGGCCGGAAATTGCAGGGGATGCCGGCGATTCCGGCACCGTTTTTGCAGGTACCGGAGGCGGTACAGGGGGGATCGGTCTCTGGATCGGCAGGCAAAGGAGGTGTTTGAGGACTCGTCATCGCTTCTCGGGGGGGCAGTTATGAGGAAGCTCGGACTGATTCTGGGCGTGTTGTCCGCGGGACTGATCGTCACTTCCACAACGTGGGCCATTTCGGGCGGCCCGGGCGGCACCATCTACTGGTCCTCCCACAATCCTACCATGCCGTGGTATCGGCCGATCATCGAATACAATCTCCGGCGGGTGCAGGTCGACGGGAACTGGGACAACGTGGGCGTCCCGGAGACGTTCGACACCCTGTATGCGACGGACACGCTTCCCATTCCGGTCAGCGCCGGCGTTCCCGGCGACCGGCACCGGTTTGACTACTTCTTCGGCAACAACGGTCTGGAGGTCTTTGACCCCCGTGATGAGGGCGGCCAGGGCCGGGTCATGCGCGCCAACATCGTCAACGACACCCCAGGCGGACCGTTCCCGCAGGGAGACCCCAACGAAGCCGACCAGCCGTGGGACATCGCGCTGGCCGACCCGGCGAACCCCGGCGCCGCCAACCAGGTCCTGCTCTGCGACGGCAAGATGCCCAGTGCCGCCGAGTGGGACACGCAGGCACTCCTGCGGGTGCTGGTGGCCCCGAAGAACTGGACGACGCACCTGGACGAGGGCACACTCTCATTGGTGACCGGGAGCTGCATCGGTGAGCAGGACGACCCGCAGACGGGGAAGTTCTGTCACGTCTGGGACGCGAACGGGAACGGTGTGATCGACAACGTTCCGGCGGAGGGTGTGTGGATCGGCGACGGCGGGCGGCCGACCGACGTCGAGACGGATGACGACGCCCTGTGGGTCAGCAGCAACAAGGGATACCTGGGCAACGACCGGGCCGGCGGCGCCATCGAGCGGTGGTGGCGGAAATCCGACGGCACCTATCACAAGACCGTCTACTTCGATTACGACGGCATCGGCGAGGACCTGAACAACCCGGTCGGCTACGCGACGACCGGCGCCGGTATCGCCGTCGGACCGAGTGGGTCCGCACCCATCGTCTATCTCATCGCACATGACCAGACGGACATCGGGGGCGGTCACAACAACCTCGCCATCTTCGCACTCCGTGACGGCGACGGTGACAACATCGTGGACTACACCAACGCCGTCGACAACGTGGTGACGGTGTGGGCGGCGGGTGACCTGGGCCTCAACGTCACGCTGGGATACGCCTCGGACTGTGGACAGGACCTGGAAGTCTGGGTCAACCCGGACAACGGCGACAGGCTGCTGTTCTTCAACGACTACGACGGCGAGCTGTTTGTCCTCGAGCTTGCCGAAAACGGCGTGCTCGCGGTGGACGGGAAGATGGTCCTCGAGGACATGCGGGTCCCGGGCGAAAGCAACTTCTACCGCTCCGGTTTCGAGCTGGACCTCAACCCCATCCCGGAGCCCGGAACGGTGCTCCTGATCGCGACGGGACTTTTCGGTCTCGCCGGCGTCACCCGCCGACGACGGATGAGATGACTTTCTTCTGACGTGCAACAGACGACGGCTCTGCGAGAACCCCGGCGGCGACGGGGACCCGTGGAGCCGTTGGTCTTCATCGTGCACGCTGGACTTCCGCAGCCATGTCGAAGAGCCTCCCGGTCATGTCCTGCCAGGGCGACGAGACGTACCACTGGTAGCCGACCTCGCTGGCGGACTGCCACCACTGGTGGGGGTTGACGGGGTGTTCGCGCCAGGTGCCCTGGCTGAGGACGAGGGAGTGCGCCCCGCGCAGGATCATCCGGGCGTGTTCGTCGAGGAGGTCCTGGGCGCGCGCGGCGAACGCACCGGTGATCTTCTTCTCGACGAGCGCACGGTCGATGACGATGCGTGCCTCCGTCTCCTGGATGCCCTCGCGGATCATCTCGAAGCGGTGCGTGGCGACGGCGCCCTCACGGCCGGGGGCGAGCACGGTGTCGCGGATGTCCAGGTTCCGCCACGAGTTGCAGCGCTCTCCCAGTCTTCCGGTCACGTTGCCCTTCTTGTCCTTCAGCACCGGCCAGAAGTCCGCCCCGTGACGCGCGAACCCCCGTGACTTGCCCATGATGTTGATGGGCGCCAGGAACCGCCAGGTCTGAAGGTGGGTATGGTCCCGGATGTTCCGACCGAAATGCATCTTGAGTTCGCCGAGGTTCCACCCGTGCAGTCGGCCCTCCTCAGGGTCGGTGCCGAAGTTCGTGTGCCAGACGTCGATGCAGCAGGCGAGGGGCACCTGTTTCGAGAGCCGGTCCGCCGCGCTCCCGTGCGAGGCGACCATCCAGGGCGTGCCCGGCGAGAGTCCCTTGAAGAACTCCACGATCTCACCCGTGGGGATCTGGTCGCCCCCCAGGCCGAACGTCATCGCCTGTTCGAGTCCGCGTGCCTTCAGACGTTCACGCACCCCGTCCATCACCGGCTGCCACAGCGCCCGGGCCCCGGCGGCGGCGTACCCGGGCACGTCGATCGTCACCGGTTCGCCCCCGGCGTCGACGCCCGTCACCGGGACCGTCTCCCCGTCGGCGTGGTAGTCCCACACGTAGACGCACACGACCTTCGGGCGGCCCTGATGCCGGACCACCAGGTCGAGGTATCGCTCGAGGACGGAGAAGTCGTGGCGGAAGCTCCCATCCGGCTGCTTCAGCCACCGCACCATCGATTCGTCGTTGCCCATGTTGGTCTTGGCGATGAGCGGGAGGTAGGTGGTCCACGAGCCGACCTCTCCGAGGAGCGAGAGCGACTTCGCGAGGAGCCGAAAGTGCTTCTCCGACCAGAACGGGACCCCGTAGTGCATCGCCACCGATTCGGGCGACTGGACGAGTTCGGTGAAGGTGCGGAAATCTTTCGGGTCGGGGAGCGTCCAGGCGGAGACGGCGAGTTCGACCGGGACGGTGAAAGTCTTTCCGCCGACGTCGATGGTGAGTGTGCCGGTGTAATCGCCGGGCGAGGCGTCGGCGGGGACGCTCACCGTCACCCACACCGGTGCCACCGCCCCGTAGATGCACTTGGGCTGACCCGGCAGGGGCCAGGTGTAACGTCCGGTGGGTCTCACGCGCACGGGGACCTCGTCGGGCGGCGTCTCCTCGAGGCCGTCGAA
>DATKVD010000036.1:0-2350 GCA_035530235.1 Planctomycetota bacterium
GTGGAGGAGGCCTACGACGTCCGCGATTATATCCTGAGGATCGGTTCACACGACTACCGTGTGGGGGATCTGAAGCGATTCACGGATGATCCGAACACCTACCACGTCAACGACGGGGCGGTGACGACGATCGGCGCGGACGGGATGTACGGCGACCCGAACGATTCCACCCCCACCAAGCAGACCTGGAGCCGGTACATGCACCTTGGCTGGTTGGACACGGTCAACTGGCCCCCCGGCCTGACCCGGGCCCAACTCGAAGGCCCGGACTTCTCAGGCGTCGAGTTCTCCCTCTGGAAGCCGGTGTCCGCCGACGTGCCGACGTCTCCCGGAAAGGTCGAGATCATCAACGGGACGAAGCACCTCTGCGTTGACACGACCGGGACCATCCGTCTGGTGCGGCCCTACGGCGGCACCACGGGCCGAACCGGCCCCGGGGGCACCGAGACGACTTACTTGGGCATCTATCGCCGCTGGGATCCCATGAACGGGAAGCTCTTCGGGACGGAGGGCACCGACGAGAAGTCGAACGTCCTGTGGTGCTCCGGGTGGAGTATCATGAACTATCCGACATTGGGCAAGCCGAATGTCAACTATCCCGGCTGGGCCTCCACCCTGCCGGCTCCCGGTGCGGGCCTCAGTCCCTACAAGTATCAGCGGAGGTATGAGCGGAACTTCAAGGTGGTGGACGGGGACCTGCCCTCGATCGGCTGGCTTGGCGAACTTATGATGAAGAACTGTGCCGAGGACGGTCCCTTGACCCAACTCCATGCCTCGGCCCAGGATCCGTCGGTCACCACGTCCAGCAACCAACTCGACACGCATGCGAAGTTCGACCTCTTCCGTCCCTTTCACCCGGTAGTGCAGTACAACCCGGCCAGCAGGGACTGCAAGCCCTGGAACCTGCATGTGCTGGACGTCTTCACCGTGTGGGACCCGTCGAACGACGGCATCGACAATGACGGTGACGGGGCGATCGACGACGCGGATACCGGACGCCAGTTGGGAGACAGGGCCGGACCCGAGGTCCGCGTCTTCGGACGGTTGGACCTCAATTACGCCGGACTCAGCCCGCTGATAGCCGTGTTTCCCGACAACCGGAGCATGTCCCGCCTGGACTATGCCCTCGCGCACATCCCCAACTATGGGTCGGACGACGCCGGGATTGTCCGCGGACGCCAGGATGAGCGCCACAACGACGGTCATGGCCCCTATGAGACCATCGGCGACCTCTTGCGGAGGGACGTGCTGAGCTCCAAGCCGGGAGCGTACCTCGGCGGAACCGCAGAATACGGCCTGATCGAGTGCGGCTTCACCTCCGGCGACGACGACGGGGACGGGATCCCTAACGAGCGGGATGAGCGGGACATGATCTTCACGTGGGTGTCGAATTACTTCACCACGCGCCACCACGTCTTCGAGATGAACATGGTCGTGGACATCGGGCCGACGCCCTATTATCCCGGCCGCAAGCTGCCCATGCCGACCCACAAGAGTGACACCACCTACGCCCGCAAGCAGGTCATCGGCGTCCTCGACCGCTCGACGACGCTGCGCATCGATCCGAGCGGCGCCTGCGACTTCACTGCCCCGGTCAACTTCCGCATGCTCCGCTTCACCAGCGACGTGCGGGCCTACTGACGACGGAGACACGCAACCGCACGCACCGAGTGGCCTTGGGGATCTGACCTCGGTCGTCTTTCCCCCGGCGGACGAGCCGACCCCTCCTCCCGACCCCGGGTTCCTCCGTCAGAATCCGATTTTCCGATCGCACGTCGTCTGTCACAACGCCAATCACTTGGACCTCACGCCCTGCGGGTAGAATCCCTCCCCGGTCTGGTCTCCTCAAGACAGACTGTTCGGAAATCGCCGGAGATAACCGAAGGCGCCCGGCACGCCCGTGTCCGCAAGCAGCAGCGTCGTCGGCTCGGGGATGGGGGTAGGGCTGTCCTACCTCGTCGCAGGAAGTACTTTGCGGAAGTCGTCCACCGGGTGTAGAATGTCAGCGCCGAGCCCCCTCGAGCGAAGGAAGGCCGATGAACCAACTGCTGCTTGTCAGCTCGAGTATCGCGCTGGCGATGCTCGTGGTGCATTCGTGGCGGACGCGCGGACGGGCCGTCACGCTCAAGTTCTTCATCGCTGCAACGGCCTTCGGACTCCTCCGCGGCAACGCGATCTGGTTGCTGATGCGCCACCTGACGAGAGTTGCGGGGGACCTGAAGCCCTACATTCCGCAAGGGGGACTCCTGCCGGAGATCGGCCACGCCAACATCCAGGTCGCGGTCGGGTGGGTCTTTTCGATGTACTTGGCGTGGACAGTCTCGGAATTGATCCTGCGGCGGCTGCCGCG
>DATKVD010000037.1:0-4165 GCA_035530235.1 Planctomycetota bacterium
GCTTTCACCATCGTCAACACGGGACGCGACCCCCTCATCCTGCTTCGCCTGGAGTCGTCGCAGGTGGCGGGGGCCCTCCACTCATGGTCACAGCCCGTGTACGGTCGACTCGTATACGACGGTGAAGCCGGTGGGTACACCTTCCATCCGGACGCCGCCATTCGGAGCCGCGACGAGTTCCACAGCGGGTTCCTGTTCCCGGGGGACGAGCGGACCCTCTGGGTGGACCTCACGTTCCGAGACAGTGGGAAGGTCCGTCAGAATTTCTCCCTGGTCTATGTCCGGAAGACGCCCGGACTTCTGCGGGAGGATATCCTCATCCCTCAGAAGGACGACATGAGTCCGGTGGTCCGGTACGTCCGTCCCGCGTCGGCGGACATCGAGGAGTGGCGGAAGGTCCGTTCACGGTTCGACAGCATCCTCTTCCGCAGCAGCGGCGGTGAGATGGTCTTCTCGTTCGGTCGGCAGTTCGAGGTCAGACCGGTCACCTTCAGTCCTGAGCAGGCCGTCGCCAGGGCCGGCTTCAAACCCGACCATTTCGCCTACTCCCTGTGGAAGAAGGGATGGGTGCTGGAGAAGGACGGGGACGTCACCCTTGTGACGCCGTCGAGCCTCCAGCGGTACGACGGGACGACCCTGACGGTCTTCAAGTTCATCGAGTCGTGCAAGGGGACCTACCTGCCGGTGCGAGCGGTTTCGTTGAGACTGAGTGAGGGGTCGGTGCCTTTCCACGTCTGGGACGAGGACGTGTGGGTCTCGGTGGGGGACGCGTTCAGGGGGTACGGCCCGACGGCGACGCACGGCCACCGGATCGCGGTCCCCGTGGACGACGCTTTCGGGCTCATCCAGGGGCTGAAGGCACGTGGATACCGCACCTTCCGCACCTCCGTCGGCGACCAGACCGTTCTCGGCCTCGAACCGGTGAAGGAATAGCCTTTGGGGGCCTGAAAGGCCGTCCCGTGGGCCTCCCGGAGCGGTCCACGCGGCCTGCGGACCCCGCCCGGCCCAAGTGCCCTTGACAACCCCTCCCTCCGTTGCTATAATCCACCATGTCTGAAGGGCAAGTGACGACACTGAGGCACGGAGGTTCCCATGAGCGAAACCGTCGTATCGGAAGACCCGGCGGCATTCACCCCGGCGGATGTCACCCGTGAGAAGCTGACGGAACTGAAGCAGAGACTGGCGACGGATGCCCCGCAGCGCCGGGCGGTCGCCCGGTTCATTTCGGAGCAGGCCGAAAGGGCCCGCAAGCTGCGAAGCGCGGAGAAGATGCACGATACGTACCTCGTGCTGGGGGCCCTCCAGTGGACCCTCTCCCGCTTCGATGCCGCCGCGGAGAGTCTGGCCCACGTCAAGCGTGACGAGTTCGCCCGGGAACTCGAAGCCGAGTGCTGTCTCGAGGCCGGGATGTACAGACAGGCCGCCAAGCTGTACGCCAAGCTCGCCGAGAAGACCCCCGGCGTGACGTTTGACATGGGAAGGGCGGCGGCCCTTCGCGGGATGGGGGAGACGACGGAGGCGGACGAGCTTCTGGAGAGCTTCGGAGACGCCTACGAGGACGAGGCGGTGTTCCACTTCGAGGTGGGACTGAAGCACGACCTGGCGGGAGATTACGACGCGGCGATCGAGGCCTACCAACGGGCCCTCGAACTGGACGAGGGGCACGTCAAGTCCCTGTTCCGTCTGGCCTATATCGCCGACCTGCGTGGTGACGACGAGCAGGCCCTGGAGCTTTACGAGCGCTGTGTGGCCGCCCGACCGCCCCACGTGAACCCCCTCATCAACCTCGGGGTGCTCTACGAGGACACGGGACGCTACGAGGACGCCGTGAGGTGCTTCGAACGGGTGCTCAAGTGGAACCCGAACCACGAGCGGGCCAAGCTCTTCTACCGTGACGCCAGGGCCTCCACCACCATGTATTACGACGAGGAACTCGAACGACGGGTGGACCGTCAGAACAAGGTCCTCGAGATCCCCGTGACCGATTTCGAGCTGTCGGTGCGCTCACGGAACTGTCTCGAGCGCATGAACGTCAAGACACTCGGTGACCTCACCGAGGTGACCGAGATCGACCTGCTTTCCTTCAAGAACTTCGGTGAGACCTCCCTGGGTGAGATCAAGTCGATGATGGCGTCGAAGGGACTGAGACTCGGTCAGGCCCTGGAGAAGGAGCCCCCCTCACCCCAGACCCCCCCCGTCGCCTTCGGGACGAGTCGTGCCGGGGACGGTGTCCGGGGCAAGCCCATCAACGACCTCGAGCTTTCCGTCCGCTCACGGAAGTGCATGCAGCGTCTCGGCGTCGCCAGCATCGGCGACCTCTGTGACAAGACCGAGGAGGAGCTGCTCGGGTGCAAGAACTTCGGCCAGACCTCCCTCAACGAGATCAAGCAGAAACTGGCCAACCTGGGACTCAAGCTCATAGACAGCCGATAGAGGACCCGGCGTTCATGTACCATCACCTGTCCGGGAAACTCGTGCACAAGTCCTTCACGTCCGTCGTCGTGGACGTCACCGGTGTCGGGTACGACCTCACCGTGCCCCTGAGCACCTACGAGAAGCTGCCCGAGGAGGGGAGTGAGGTGCGTCTCCTGACCCACCTTCACGTCCGGGAGGACGGGATGAGACTGTTCGGGTTCCTGTCGGCCGACGAGCGTGAGCTGTTCCGGATGCTCATCGGCGTGAGCGGCATCGGGCCGATGCTGGCCCTGGCCGTGCTCTCGGGGACGTCGGTCGAGACCGTGAAGCAGGCGGTCACCCACGGTGACGTCTCACTGCTGAAGCGGATCCGGGGTGTGGGCACGAAGACGGCCGAGCGGATGGTGCTGGAACTGCGGGACCCGGTCACGCGACTGGGCGTTCGTCCCGGGGCCGCCGCACTGTCCGTCGGCGACCGCACGGCACTCGACGCCGTCGCGGCACTGGTCTCACTGGGTTACGCCCGAACCAAGGCCGAAGAGGCCGTGACCGTCGCACGAAGAGCGTGTGGTCCCGACGTGACCGTGGAGGAACTGGTCCGCGAGGCACTCAAGGCCGCGTGAGACCGTGTGTCGGTGTCCCCAAGGCCGCCGGCAACCTGGAGTGTGCATGGCCGACGACAAGCTTCCCGAATCCGTTGCACCGGAAGAAGACCCCACGCTTCGTCCACGCAGTTTCGACGAGTTCATCGGTCAGACCCAGACCGTGGACAACCTGCGTGTCTACATCCAGGCCGCCCGCAGTCGTGAGGAGGCCCTCGACCACATCCTCTTCTCCGGTCCCCCGGGACTCGGAAAGACCACCCTCGGTCACATCGTGGCCCACGAGATCGGCACCGAGTTCCGTGCCACCTCGGGACCCGTGCTGGAGAGACCCGCCGACCTTGCCGGCATCCTCACCAAGCTCGGAAAGTTCGACGTCCTCTTCATCGACGAGATCCACCGTGTCAACGTCTCGGTCGAGGAATACCTCTATTCCGCGATGGAGGACTACTGCATCGACATCCTCATCGACCAGGGCCCGCACGCCCGGTCCATCAAGATCGAGGTCCCGCCGTTCACACTGATCGGGGCGACGACGCGTGAGGGACTCCTGACGACCCCGTTCCGTGCACGGTTCGGCGTGCTCGAGAAGCTCAACTACTATCCGCCCGGGGAGATCCTCCAGGTGCTGCTGCGCTCGGCGAAGATATTGAAGATCGAGGTGGACGAGGACGCGGCGGAGATCATTTCCCGTCGCAGCCGGGGCACCCCGCGCGAGGCCAACCGGTGTCTCCGACGCATCCGGGACCTCGCCCAGGTCACCTCGCAGGGACGCATCACCCCGGAAATCGCCGTCGAGGGTCTCGAAATGCTCGGCATCGACGAGGCCGGTCTCAACGCCATGGACCGACGCATCCTGAAGGCACTCATCCGGCACGCCGGCGGTCCCCTCGGACTCAAAACCATCGCCGTCTCCGTCGGCGAAACCGAGGACACCATCGAGGACGTCTACGAGCCCTATCTCATCCAGCAGGGGTTTCTGAAGAAGACGCCGCGGGGACGCGTGGCGACACGCGACGCCTTCGACCACATGGAAGCCGCCGCTCCCGACGACGCGGACACCGGCAAGGGGGGGCTTTTCAAGTGACATGCGGACGCCGACCGGATGTCATCCGGTTCCTGCGGGGGGGACAGCTTTCGAAGAGCGG
>DATKVD010000038.1:0-5697 GCA_035530235.1 Planctomycetota bacterium
CACGACGGATGCGCGTCGCTTTCCCCTTCCGCGGGGCCGACGCCGTCGAGAGACTGGACGAGGAGGCCCGGGACTGCGGCGGGGCCTACGTGGCCGAACTCGACACCGGCGACAGGTGGACGGGGAAGGGGGACGCCGTGCAGGCCCGGGAACTCTTCATCCAGCGGCACCCTCACGAGACGGTGCTGGACGTCGGGAAGGACGGGTGGCGGCTGAAGATCATCCGGGTCACGCCGGCCGGGGTTTCACGTGCACCTTCACTCAACACGGAGGGGGACTCTTGAACGTACTGGTGACCGGGGGTGCGGGGTTCATCGGGTCGAACTACGTCCGTTTCCTCCTCGAAACACACGCCGACGTCCGTGTCGTCAACCTCGACAAGCTCACGTACGCCGGGAACCTCGACAGCCTCGTCGACGTCTCGTCCGACGAGCGGTACACCTTCGTCAAGGGCGACATCGCCGACGGACCGCTGGTCGATTCGGTCCTCCGTGAGCACGCCATCGACGGGATCGTCAACTTCGCCGCCGAAAGCCACGTCGACCGCAGCATCATCGATCCCGAGGTCTTCGTCTCCACCAACGTCCTCGGGACCCAGAACCTGCTGTTCCTGGCACGAAAGCACGAGGTCTCACGGTTCCTCCAGGTCTCCACCGACGAGGTCTACGGCTCGCTGGGTCCGACGGGGAAGTTCACCGAGGAGACGCCTCTGGCGCCGAACAGTCCGTATTCGGCGGCGAAGGCGTCGGCCGACCTCCTCTGTCGGGCGTACTTCAAGACCTACGACTTCCCGGTGGTCGTGACGCGCTGCTCCAACAACTACGGACCGTACCAGTTCCCCGAGAAACTGATCCCACTGATGGTCATCAACGCACTCTCGGACAAGGAGCTTCCCGTCTACGGCGACGGAAAGAACGTGCGGGACTGGATTTACGTCCTCGACCACTGCCGGGCCGTGGACCTCATCTTCCGTGAGGGCACGCCGGGCGAGGTCTACAACATCGGCGGCGACTGCGAGAGACGGAACATCGACATCGTCAAAGAGATCTGCCGCATCCTCGACAAACCCGAAAGTCTCATCCGGTTCGTCAAGGACCGGCCCGGTCACGACCGACGCTACGCCATGGACGTCACCAAGCTCTGCACCCGGCTCCACTGGCGGCCCACCGTCGACTTCGAGGAGGGACTCCGTCGGACCGTCCGGTGGTACGTCGACCACCGTGCGTGGTGGGAGAAAGTCGTCACCGGGGAATACCTCGAGATGTACGACCGCATTTACGGCCCGTCGACCGGTTCGCCGCCCCGGACGGAGCCGGAGGGGAACAAGTGATGACGTCCGGACGTCCCGGAGCGAAACGGATCGTCTTCCTCGACAGCTTTCCGAGGATGGGCGGTGCCGAGCAGAACCTCGTCGACCTCCTCGCACGACTCGACCGTGGACGGTTTGCACCCGTCTTCGTCGCCTCGGGGGAGGGGGAGGTCTCCCGGGAGGTCCGGAAACTCGACATCCCCGTGCTTTACTGTCCGCTGCCCGAGCCGATCTCGGTGGTCTCACGGTCGTCGCTGGGGTTTGGCTCCCTCGTCGGCGTGCCGGGGCACCTGGTCTCGTACCTCCGACGGCTCGCGGCGACGATCCGCAGCGTGCGTCCGCGACTCGTCTACTCCAACTCACTGAAGGACCACCTATGCGCCGCGTTTCTCGCCCGGTCGCTTCGGAAACCCGTCCTCTGGCATCTCATGGACTTCCTGGAGAGACGTCCCCTGCGTGAGTTCGTGGAGGCGGTCGCCCTTCTGACGCCGACGCGCGTGTTCGCCAATTCAGTCGCCACGCTCCGGCAGTTCACACGACTGTCGCGAAGACCCCACAAGGCCCGGGTGATCTACGAAGGACTGGACCTGGCCGAGGTCGACCGTCGGCGTGCCGTCGGCACCCGCGGCTTTGTCCCCGCACACGACGCACCGGTCATCGCACAGGTGGGGGCCGTCTGTCCCGAAAAGGGACAGGAGATCCTTCTGCGGTCACTGCCCCTTCTGCGCGAGCACATCCCGGGACTTTCCTGCTGGATTGTCGGGGATGAGATCTACTCCACCGCCCGTCACCCCAGGGGATACCGCGGCTACCTGGACGACCTCGCACGGGACCTCGGGGTCACCGACGCCGTCCATTTCCTGGGCTGGCGTGACGACGTCATCGCACTCATCGACCGTGCGGACATCATGGTGAGTGTGCCGAACCCGGAACTGTTCACGGAGACCTTCGGTCGCACGCCCGTGGAGGCCATGGCCTGTGAGAAGCCGGTCGTCGCACTGGCCCGGGGCGGGCCCTGCGAGACGATGCTCGACGGCGTGACCGGCGTGCTTCTCAGGACGTACACCCCGGCGGCTCTGGCCGAGGCGATCCTCCGTCTGGCCGGTGACGTCGAACTCCGACGTCGCATGGGACAGGCCGGACGCAGACGCGTGGCCGAACACTTCACCGTCGAGGGATACGTGAGGGGCGTCGAGGCCTTCATCGGGGAAATCCTCGGAAGCTGACGACGAACGCACGACGCCCGCAAGGAGGAAGACCATCAGCAGCAACGTCCTGCCGTTTCGGCCGAGGGTCGTTCACGTCGGGAAATACTACCGACCCGTGCTGGGCGGCATCGAGAACCACTGCTATCACCTGTGCAGCAGGCTCCGCCGTCACGTGGACCTGACGGTCCTGGTGAGTCACACGGCGGCCCGCACGGTGCGGGAGACCGTGGACGGGGTGAGGGTCATCCGTGTGCCGCGGTACGCCAACGTCGCCTCGACCCCCGTCTCACCGGGATTGTTCACCTGGCTGGGACGTCTCGAGGCCGACATCGTTCACGTGCATCTGCCGAATCCGACGGCCGAGCTGGCGTACCTCCTGGCACGTCCCCGCGGCAGGCTGGTCGTCGCCTACCACAGCGACGTCATCCGGCAGAAGAACCTGTTCAAGCTCTACCGGCCCGTCTTGGAGACGTTCCTTTCACGGGCCGACGCTATCATCGCGGGGGCGCCGCAGAACATCGAGCACAGTCCGGTGCTGAGCCGGTTCGCCGACCGCAGTGTCGTCATTCCCCTGGGCGTGGAGCCCGACGACTTCCGCATGACCCCCGAACGTCACCGACGCGTGACGGCCCTGCGTGAGCGGTTCGGTCCGCGCGTCGTCTTCTTCGTCGGCCGACACATCTACTACAAGGGCATCGACGTGCTCATCCGGGCCATGCAGCACGTCGACGCTCACCTCCTCATCGGTTCGGACGGCCCGCTGACCGGGGAACTCACCGACCTGACCCGGAGGCTCGGACTGACCTCCCGCGTCACGTTCGTCGGTCGAATTCCCGACGACGACCTCCCCTGCTTCTACCACGCCTCGGACGTCTTCTGCCTGCCTTCGGTCGCCCGTTCGGAGGCCTTCGGGATCGTGCAGCTCGAGGCGATGGCGAGCGGCGTGCCCGTGGTCAGCACCCGGCTGGCCACCGGCGTCGTTTACGTCAACCTGGACGGGGTGACGGGACTGACGGTGCCGCCCGGAGACGTGACGGCACTGGCCGGGGCCCTGAACCGGCTGTTCGGTGACGACGCACTCCGCACCACCCTGGGCCGACAGGCGTGCGAACGGGTCGAGCGCGAGTTCACGCACGACATCAACGCCCGTCGAACCCTCGAACTGTATGCCGAACTCCTCAGATCCTGAACGGGTCTGCCGCTGAGGTTTCCCCGAAATCCCCCGGCCGTGTTCAGAAAAAACATCATCACGCAACTGCTTTCGCAGCAAGCGGATAGGAAGAAAGCGTGTCATTTCGTCACGCGGGAGGGTTCAGAATTTCCAACAGGGAGCGGGGCCGAACCGCGGACGCTTTCCCAGAAATAGTACAAAGTTTCAAACGCCCGTGACGGAGCCCGTTCCGGGGGCTTGACTTGCGGCTGTGCAATCCTTTCAACGCATTTGGCCCGTGCGAACGGCACGGATTTTGCAGGGAAGAACCATGGAACACGGCACGCGGACGGCTCAGGACGAGCCGTCGGGAGGTCAGTACATTGTCCGCTTCCCCCAGCGGACCCCCGACGTCGGGCGTGACGTCGGGAATGTGGCGGCTGTTTGTCCCTATCAGGAGACAGATGGCTTGCCGGCTCTGGGTGCTCCCGTCCTCTGGACGGGAGCACTTCTTTTAGGCACACAACACGGCCCGCGCGGAATGCTCTCATGACGTCCGGCGGAGCGTTCCGGCGGCCCGGGTCCTTCCAGTTACCTCATGCGGCGTCGTCTGAGGGCCCCGAACAGCACGAGGGCCGCACTCCCCATCAGACAGAGCGTCCCGGGCTCCGGGATGGGTGCTTCGTTGCCCAGGGCCAGTGCGTCGATATCGTCCGGAATGTCGGTGCCCACACTGAGCCCCAGATCCAGATGACTCACCACGCTCACCAGGGTGGGGAGTCCTCCGTAGGTCGAGAGCCACACGTGCTCCGTGGGGATGCTGGGCTGGTGGTGAACGCCGCTCGTGCCGCCGTTGGCGTAGGGCAGGTTGATATCACGGTCGAGCGAGAAGATAATCGCGTCGCCGAGATCCACGTTGACGCTAGTCTCATCGGCCCCCGGGAGGGTGTAGAAGACCTCGACGGTGTGGTTGTTGGCCGCGCAGTCGTCCAGGTTGACCAGGATCATGGCGTCGATGTCGTCGTTGTAGTAGAAGATGGGGAGTGGCCCGTCGCCGTCGTGTCTGAGCCCGAGGTCCAGAACGGCGTCGATGGCCTTGCCGACGCCGCCGTCGGGGAAGCGGACGTAGATGTTGCCGGTGGTGAAGTCGGCCGGGAGGTTCGGCACGAGACTGATGCGATCGTCAATGCTGAAGAAGACGAGGTCGTCATCCGTGAGACTCTTGGTGTCGAGGGCGTCGACGTCATCGTCCTCCGCCGCGTCCGGTCCGAGACCCATGTTGGGCTCGATGGCGGTCTTCAGGTCGCCCGGGAGAAGCATGGTGTGGCCGAGGGCCGTGGCCGTGATCCAGTCGCCGGGATTGACGCCCGGCAGGGCCACGCGCACTTCTTCCTGACTGTCGGGTGCGATGCCCACGGGAAACGGGTCGCCGTGGTCCAGACTGTAGAGGAAACATCCCGACACGCCGATGTTGGACCATTCTCTCTGGCCGCCGTACTCACCCGTGACGAGTCCCGAGACGGGGGCACCGATATGCAGGGCGTCCAGCGGCATCGCCACCAGTATCTGACGCACGATGGGTGTGCCGCCAAGCTGCGTGGTGTACACCATGAGTGACCCGTCATTGAGGGGCGGCACCGAGCCCGCCGGTCCCTGGTCGATGGAGAAGGTCACCGCTTGAGCGGCACCACTTGCCACACAAACCCCCAGCACGACCGTCATCATCCAAGAAGTGAGCCTCATTGCATCCCCTCCCAAGGTATGCGAAGTACACAACCTGTTGTCATCGTTGTGATTAGGACTGTTCCGGCCGGGGGGTCCGATCCTCCCCACCAGGATACGTCCGAAAGGGGCTGAAATGCGGGGTTCAACCCCTCTCGGCCGTTATTACTGCACATTCCGTACCAATCGGGCGTCCAAAGCCGAAAAAACTGGGATGAGTGGGCGTAAGGGCTTGCCGGTGAGCACCTTAGGCTGGGGGAGCTTGTTTAATTTTTTTAACAGGAACCCCTATGGGGTAGTGGCTGTGT
>DATKVD010000039.1:0-8466 GCA_035530235.1 Planctomycetota bacterium
GCCTTGTTCGGCACGTAGTCCAGGTCACACTCGGGGTCGGGCTCCAGCAGGTTGGTGGTCGGGGGGACGATGTTGTGCCGGATCGTTTCGACACAGGTGATCATCTCGACGGCCCCGGCGGCGGCGATGAGGTGTCCCGTCATGCTCTTGGTTGAACTCATCGGTATCTTCGGGGCGGCGTCCCCGAAGACCCTCTTGACGGCGAGGGTCTCCACACGGTCGTTGACCTTGGTGGAGGTCCCGTGGGCGTTGATGTAGTCGACGTCGGCGGGGTCGATGCCCGCGTCCTGGATGGCGTAGGTCATGCAGGCCACCGCCCCCCGTCCGTCCTCGTGAGAGTCGGTCAGTCGGAAGGCGTCGGCACTGCTGCCGTAGCCGATGGCCTCGGCGTGGATCTTCGCCCCACGTGCCCGGGCGTGCTCGAGTTCCTCGAGCACCAGCATCCCGGCCCCTTCACCCAGGATGAACCCGTTGCGACGCATGTCGAACGGTCGACTGGCTCCCTCCGGGTGGTCGTTGTCGGTTCCCAGTGCGGTCAGCAGACAGAACCCCGTCAGTCCGAGGGGATGGAGCATGCTGTGACAGCCGCCGGTGATCATGATGTCCGCGTCGTTGTGCCGGACGACCTCGAGGGCCTCGCCGAAGGCCTGCGAGCTGGCGGCACAGGCGGTGAGACAACTGGAGTTCATCCCGCGGGCGTCGAACTGTGCGGCGATGTGTCCGCCGGGCATGTTGGGTTCCTGTTCGAGCTCCCGCATCTTGTTCATCCGCTTCAGCGACTCCCACAAAAAGGCCTCCGGGTCCACCACCGAGTCCTTCCACGCCCCCGAAATGCAGGCCCCGAACGGAAAGAAATCAGGCACCCCTTCACCACTGCCCAGGTAGACCCCCAGACGCTCCGGGTCGTAGTCACCGGCTCTCAGTCCGCAATCGGCAAAGGCCTCCTCGGCCGCGACGATCGCGAAGACGCCGTTGCGACCGGCTTCACTCATGTAGGGACGCTTCCGACGCTCGGCGTCCACGTCCAGATCCCGCACCTCGGCACCGATCTTCGTCGGCCAGGAACTTGCGTCGAAGACGGATATGCGGACCACGCCACTGCGACCGGCACACAGGGCGTCCCACAGGTTGGACACCCCCACACCGACCGGGGTCACGCATCCCATTCCCGTAATCACCACGCGACGTCGAGTCATGTCAGATCAACTCACTCTCTGTACCCGCTGACGAGGATCGCGGCATGCTGTCCGCCGAAGCCGCCCGAACTCACCATGACGTTCCTCAGCTCCTTCTTGAGTGCGGTGTTGCCCACGACGTTCACCGAACATTCCGGATCCGGCTCGTCGTAGTTGATGGTGGGGGGGATGGTTGCGTCGGCGATCGCCCGGACGGCCGCCACGACGTCCAGGAGCCCCCCTGCCGCACTGATGTATCCGATCATCGAGCGGGTCGAGGTGACGGGCACGGCGTCGGGGCCGTCTCCGAAGACCGCGGCGATGGCGCGGCTTTCGGCCCGGTCGCCCTCGACACTGCCGTTGGCACAGGCGAAAACGGCGTCCACGTCGCCGGCGTCCAATGTCGCGTCTCTCAGGGCGTTCTGAAGGGCCTGTCGCGTCCCACGACCTTCGGGCTCAATCTTCTCAGGTGCGTAGGCGTCGCACCCGCCCCCGAAGCCGCGGATTTCGGCGAGGATGGTCGCCCCACGGGCCTTCGCGTGCTCGTGCTCCTCGATCACCACCGCGGCGGCGCCTTCACCCGGAACGAAACCGTCACGGGACTTCTCGAACGGTCGCGACATCTCCTCGGGCTTCGTGTCCGTCGTCGTTGTCGCCCCCATCAGCATGTACCGTGTGAGACACACCGGATGGATCTTCGCGTCCACCCCGCCGCAGATCATGACGTCCGCCGCGCCGCGCTCGATCGCCCGACACCCCTCGCCCAGGGCTTGCAGGGACGCGGCGTCGCCCGTCGTCACCGAGTTCGAGGGCCCCTCGGCGCCACAGAAGATGCTGACGTGACAGGCGGGCATGTTGGGAAGGTATTTCAGGAGCCAGAGGGGGAAGAAGCCCTGCATGGCCGCGGGTCCGAAGACACAGAGGTCCACCTCGGAACCCTCCCGGGTGGCGGCGGCGAACGAGCTCCCGACCTCGTCGAGGTCGGTCATCATGTTGCCCGCCCCGAAGGAGATGCCCAGTCGGGTCGGGTCGACGCGTTTCCCCTCGACGATGATCCGGGCGTCCTCGACGGCACTCATCGCCGCGGCCACACCCAGCTTCACGTCCCACGACATCACCTTGAGAGACTTGCGCTGCTCCTTGGGGATATAATCCCGGGGCTTGAACTCGGGGACCTCCGCCACCATCTTGAGGGCGAAATCCCCGACCTGGAATCGCGTGATCGGTCTCACACCGGACGTGCCGCTCACGAGACTCTGCCAGTAGGTGTCCACACCGATGCCGACGGGGGAGAACACCCCCATCCCCGTGATGACGATGCGTCTATCCATCTCGTCCTCCGGGGCCTCCCGACGCGTCGGGATCGAAGTTGGGACACTCCCGCAGCAGCTGCATGAACGCGTCGGTGAAGACGAACACGCCTTCCTTCTCTGGACCGGAGTTCAGGTTCACGAACATCATGCTCGATTCGGCCACCAGTTCCCCCTCACAGGTGATGGTGGTCTCGGCACGGTGTCCTTCGGGACTGCTGGTGACGAGATGGGACTCGAAGATGAGCTGGTCGCCGGGTCGGACCAGTCGGTAGAAGGTCGCCTTCGACACCTTGGCCAGGATGATGTTGGCCTTGTAGTCAACGGTCGAGCCGGCGAGCACCCCACTCGTCTGGGCCATGCCCTCGATCATGAGGGACTGGGGCATGACGGGATAGCCGGGGAAATGGTCGTGCAGGTGCTCCTCCGCCAGACTCACGTTCTTGACGGCCCTGGCGGTCTTTCCCTTGTCGAGATAGGTGATGCGGTCAATCCAGAACCAGCGCATGCGGGGGTCGCCTCCCTCTTATGCTTTCCCGGCACGGGAGTCGACGTAGTTGACAATCATCCCCACCGTGAAGACGTCTCCCAGATTGCCGACAGCCGGGTTCTCCTTGAAGGCGGTGAGGTCGGCATAAGGGAGTCGCTTCTGGAGTTCGACCAGTCCGGCCCGGTTCAGTCTGCCGTCCTGCACGTACTCCGGGTTGCTCAGCAGGTCCTCCGGAAAGAGGTCCCCTCTCGGGATCTTGATCCCGAAGGACTTCTCCAGACGGAAGACGATGTCGAGAAAATCGATGGACTCCGCCCCCAGGTCACGGGTGAGCGAGGCTTCCATCGTCACCTCGTCGTCGTCCACACTGAGCGCCTCGACCAGACTCTCCCTGACTTTGGAGAAAATCTCTTCCTTGTCCGACATTTGCTGCGACCTCCTATAGCACCCGACGATCCGATCACGCATTCAGCCGCTCAGCGGATGAATGCCCCTGCGCAGGCTTCTCCAGTGAACGAGATTGAACTTCAGCACGATACACGTCCGCCAGTTCCACTTCGACGGGGGCCACACCACCCGTCTGAAAATCGACCCCGGGGAGTAGAACCGTCTGAACAGCTTCCAGAACCCCTCTTCCAGCTCCTCGGGTGTCATGTGCTTCGGCAGGTAGGCACATTCCCACCCGCTGTATCGACTCCAGTCCTTGCTCGGGAGTCTCCCCTCCCGGTCGGCCCGTTCGAAGAAAGGCGTCCCCGGGGCCGGACACAGGATGAACCAGTACGCGATGGGAACGTCGTTCGCCATCACGAACTCGTACGTCCTGTCGAACGTCTCGACCGTGTCGGCCTCCATGCCCACGATCATGCTGACGGTGGCCGCGATGCCGCTCGCGGCGACCTTCCCGAGGATCCGCCCGTAGTCCGCCACCCGGTTGAAGCCCTTCCCGGACGCCTCGAGACTCTCCTGCTCCACACTCTCCACACCGAGAAAGAGCGACAGACACCCGGACGCCGCCGCCGCCTCCAGGAACGTCTCGTCCTCACAGGCCGACACGTTGCACTGCGACCCCCACACGATGCCCAGGGGCTTGATCGCCGCCAGCAGCTCCATCGTGTAGGTCAGGTCGGCGGCGATGTTGTCGTCGATGAAAAAGATGTAGGGCGACTCCGTCGCCTTGATGTCCCTCACCACCTCGTCGATCGGTCGGTGACGGTAACTCCCGCCGAAGAAGTGGTGCACACTGCAGAATTCACACCGGTGCGGACACCCACGTGTCGTCTGAACCGGGTACGACAGCAGTGAGTAGCCCCTGCGATTGATGAGGTCGTATCGTGGGGCCTTCCGCGTTGACAGTTCGGGATGTCCCTGCGCCCGGTAGATCCTCTCCATCTTTCCGGAGAGGAAATCCTCCCAGACGTGAGGCCAGACGTCCTCGGCTTCTCCGACGACCACGGTGTCACACTCACGGATGGCCTCCTCCGGGAAGAGTGACACGTGGAAGCCGCCCATCACCACCTTCTTGCCGCGTCTCCGGAACTCCCGGGCGATCTGGTATGCCCGGGGGGCCTGCGGCGTCATCGCCGTGAGGGCGACGAGGTCCGCCGGATCGTCGTAATCGATCTCCTCGAAGTAGTCGTTCCTGATCTCGACGTCCACGTCGTCCGGTGTCAGTGCCGCGATAGTGGGCAGTGCCAGTCCCGGGTACGGAAGACGTCGACTCTTGAAAACCGTCCCGTCGGGTTTCAGATGTGACGACTGGATCAGCAGCAGTCTCATGAGCCACCCTTCACGGTGTCGTCACGGGGGCGGGAGGGCTGTGCTCACCGTCACCCGACGTCGTCCTGTTGTCGGATGTGTCCCATGTGCCGCCGGCGGTCTACCCGGCGGGCGTCGCCACATCGCTGCCTGCACCCTCCGTGCAGATCACCTGACACCGTCGACGCATCTCCCGACGAATCGACTCGTCGACGTCCAGCATGGCGGGGTTCTCGTCCGCCAGACTGTAATACATCAGCTCCAGTCGACCGCTCACCACCACCTGACCGTCCACACTGCCGTGTCCCTTGAAGTCGGCGAGACCGTCCTTCCGCTTCAGCAGCGTGACGTCCACCTTCAGCAGGTCCCCGGGGTACACGAACTGTCCATACCGGACGCTCCGTGCCTCCCTCAGCAGCACCACCGACGGGGCGAAGTCGGTCTCCAGACGCACCATCCACGCACACGCCTGGACCATCGCCTCCACCATCATCACGCCCGGCATCACCGGTCGACCCGGAAAATGGTCCTGCAGATACTCCTCCGCAAGACTGAGGGCCTTGATCGCCTGCAGGGAGTGGCCCGGCTTCACCGCCGTGATGCGGTCTATCAGCTCAAATCGCATGTGTCCCTCTCGACAAGGGTCATCGGACGACCGTCCGGACGTCCAATACGACGGCCCCGTGCCACCGGGCCGTCCCATTGTCGGTCACTTCACGCTGCCGGGGGAAGACAGGGAATAACCACCTGAAATGGCGATACCCGTGGACTGCCCCCTTCACAGACAAGACGCGCATTGTGCCGTCCACGGCCCTCCGATGCAAGCAAAATCGCCAAAAAATGAGGCCCCTTCCGACCCAGGTCCTTTCAGAGCAAGGACTTGAGCACTTCCACCCCACGCTCAATCTCGTCCAGTGTCGTTGCGTAGCTGATGCGGAAATGCGTGTGGCGCTCGCTGAAAACCGACCCCGGAATCACCAGGCACTCCCGTGCGATCGCCCGCTCCACGAACGTCACGTCCGTCCCCGACGGCACCTCCGGAAAGATGTAGAACGCCCCCGACGGACGCGTCACGTTGAAGTGGTCCTTCAGTCCCTCGTAGATCACGTCACGCTTGTGTCGGTATTCCGTGATCCGCGCCGACGTGTCACACTCGAGTGCGGCGAGTCCCGCCTTCTGCACCGGCGCCGGCGCACACACGAACGAAAGCTGCTGGAGTTTGAGCATCTCCTGGAGGATGTCCCTGGGCCCGCACGCATACCCCAGACGCCACCCCGTCATCGCGTAGCTCTTCGAGAACCCCCCCAGCAGCAGTGTCTCGTCCAGGTAGCGTGTGATGCTCACGTACGGCTCGTCGTAGCAGAACCGGTCGTAGATCTCGTCACTGATGACCGTGATGTGGTGCTTCCGGCAGATCGCCGCGACGCCTTCGAGGTCCTCCGCCCGACACACCGCCCCCGTCGGGTTGGCCGGACTGTTCACGAACAGGAGCTTCGACTTCGACGTGACGACCCTCTCCAGACGCTCGGGGGTCAGACGGAAGTCCGGATAGGTGTCCACGTAGACCGGCACGGCGTCCATCAGTCGCGTGAGCTGCTTGTAGGAGACGAAATAGGGGTCGGGCACGAGGACCTCGTCCCCCGGGTCGAGCAGTGCCAGGACCGCCAGCAGCAGTCCCCCGGACACCCCGGAGGTGATGAACACCTCCTCGGGCTCCCAGTGGCGGGTGGTGAGCATGTGCCGACGGACGGCCTCCCGGAGTTCGGGGATGCCCTGGGTGACGGTGTAGCGGTTGAACCCGTCATTCATGGCGTCGACGGCGGCGTCCACGACGGGTCGGGGGACGTCAAAATCGGGCTGTCCGATGGAGAAATCGACGGGGTGTGAGAGTCCGGCGGCGAGGTCGAAGACCTTGCGGATGCCCGAGGTGTCGATGTGACCCGCGCGACGGGAAAGCCTGGCCAACGTTCCATCTCCTCGACTGCGTGTCGGCGTCCGGCGTGTCGGACGGTCCCGGCCGACGTCCCCGTCGGTCCCCAAAAAGCGACGAGCCCCGAACGGATCGGGACCCGTGCCTCTGTCTCATGATCGGTGACCCGGAGGGGTCACTTCTTCTTCGCGTCGCTCGATGGGGCCTGTGCGGCCTCCGGTGCGACGGCGCCTTCCGCGGCTTCACCCTCGACAGCGGCAACTTCCTTCTTCGCCTTCTTGTGACGCTTGTGACGGGCGACCTTCACCTTGGGAAGTGCGAACACCGAGCGACCCTCGTCCCAACGCTCCTCTTCCTTGAGACGCTCGATGCGCTCCCACCGTGTGAGCACGTTTCGATCACGCTTCAGCCGACCCCGCGTCGTCAGACTCTTGTGAAGTGACATGATCCGCTCCAGTACCCCTAAGGCACAGGCACCACCTGTGCGTCCTTGAATTCCAGTCGGCCGTCCACCGTCATCATACGCAGACGTTTCATCAACTGTTCCGCCTGATCCCTCTCACTCTCCTTGAAAGCCCCCGCCAGAATGGCGATCGTGTTCATCCGCGAGTTGATCTGCTTGACCACCGGCTCCACACGCTGTCGCTTCAGGAACGCGATGTCCATGTCCACGGCCTGACTGCGTGTCGGGGTATTCGGGACCTCCAGCACCTTCACCGTGTACTTGGCACGCACCGTCGCCACGGGCGCACCCCCGCGTGCGGGGACACCTACCCCTGCCGGCTGCCCGCCGCGAACCGCCATGCCTCCGCCACGCACGGGCTGAGACGTCTCCTCCCGCACCACCGGCGGCCCGGCCTTCAGGCCGGGCCAGCGCATCCCCACCGTGTACCCCACGAACCCGATCAGCACCGAGAACAGCACGAACACGATGATGACCACGATCAGGACGTTGTAGCTGAGTGAGACGACGACCTGCGCACGCTCCCCCAGTGGCAGGAAGTGTGCGTCGTCGGAATCCATCACCGCCCGAAGCCAGACCGGGGAGCGTCTCCTCAGGTAGCCGGGGGGCACACCGTCTTCCGGGGCCTGGGGCGGCATCGACGGTTCCGGCTCCGGAGGACGCGGCGGGCGGGCCACGGGCTCGACGGGCCTCGGCGCCTCCGCCTCCGCTTCCGGCTTCTTAGGCCTCTCCTGCTCGGACTTCTCCTTCCCGGATTCACGGGATTTCTGCTCACCCCGCTGCATCCGGAAGGCCTCGAACATCTCCGGAATGTCTTTGCCCCTTGCCATGGGACTCTCCCTTCGCAACCCGGCCCGGACGGTCCCCTGCACGCCGCCCGGCATCACGGGATACAATCTGTGGCAGATTATGTCGTTTCGGCCGGCTGTGTCAAGCGAAATCCACGACCCCCGCCCGGCTCCGCGGGCGGCGCCCGCCATGACGCCCCGACGGCCCCACCCCGCAGACCGTCCCGAAATGCCCCAAGACGCCCCCGAAAGCCCCCACTTCCCGGCAGGGGCACGATTTCCTTAGCCATCCACCCCATCCCTGCTAAAATAGCGGCCGTCGTCGATCACACTCACAATGCTGAGAGCAGAATGTCAACGCCCTTCGAGGCGTGAACCGCCCGGTGATGTCGACGGGCCGCGCGACAAGGGGCTGACCACGGAAAGGAGATGTAAGCCGTGAGCAGGAAGACATTTACAGCGTTCGTTGTGACGCTTTTTCTGGCCGGATGCGGCGCGGCCCAGGACGAGGCCGGCCGCATCGGCTTCGCCGAGGAGTTCGACTCGATCGAGGGC
>DATKVD010000040.1:0-3089 GCA_035530235.1 Planctomycetota bacterium
GCGCAGAACATCGAACTCCGCGAGCGCGGGGAGAACGAGACCGCGCGCATCGTTTGCTACAACATCATCCGCCGGCCGGGGCAGCGGTTCAACCCGGAGAAGGAATCTCTCGACGACTACTCCGCGCGCGTCCGTGTGGCAATCGAAAAGGACCCGGGGCACTTCTTCAAGCGCTCCGAGGTCACGTATACCGCCAAGGACTTCGAGCGATTCGAGCGGGAGCTGGAGTTGAAGCCCCGCCTGTTCGAGCGCTGGCTGCGCGGGGAGGAGGAGACCTTCAAGAACGAGACGGCGTGCGTGTCGAAGTGGAACTGCTCGTACCTGCAGGCATGCTCCGCGGGCGGCGACATGACGGGGTATGTGCAGACGGGGAGGCTGTTCACGGAGCTGGAAGAGTAGGCGCTTGACTGGCGCCGCAGAGAAGGAGGGCGAGCGATGGCGGTAGTGAAGAGACGCGAGGGCGCGACCGTGGCGGCTGCGGCGAAGGTCGCCGCAAAACCGACCATGCGGAAGCCGAAGGTGAAGGCTCCGCGGTCGTTGTCGGAGCTGCAGCTGCCGACGAAGAAGAGCGAACCGTTGCAGGACATGTCGCAGTATTCCATTCTGGTCTACGGCCCGCCGAAGATTGGGAAGACGAGCTTCCTGGCGAGCTTCCCCGACATCCTCTTCTTCTTCTTCGAGGTCGGCGGGAAGGCGCTTTCCGTCCACCGCTTTCCGCAGGACCAGGAGTGTGTCGAGACGTGGGAGCAGTTCGTGCGAGGCGTGGACCTATTGGAGAAGACGGACCGATTCAGCTGCGTTGCCATCGACACCGGCGCTGCGGCGTATCAGTTGTGCTCGGACTGGGTCTGCAAGAGCCTTGGCATCAACAACCCGGGCAACGACAAGTACGGCAAGCGCGACCGGTCCGGCATCGGCTGGATCGCCCTTCGTGAGGAGTTCGCCAAGCAGGTCAGACGGATACAGCACACCGGACGCGGATGCCACTTCGTCGCGCATTCCAAGCAGGAGACCATCGAGACGCGCGGAGGGCCGGAGTTCCACAAGATACTACCACGGTTCACGGGGCAGTGCGAGCAGATCGTCGTGCCCGTCGTGGACCACATCTTCTACATCGACACGTACCGCCTGAAGAGCGGCGGGGTCGGGCGTGTGCTCATGACGAAGGGCGACGACCTCGTCTCCGCCGGCCACAAGACCGGATCACTCGCGGTGATGCCGCGCTACGTCCTGCTGCCAGAGGATAAGCCGGAGAAGGACTACGAGGTCATATCGAAGGCGTTCCGCGGAGACGAGTCCGTCGGGCTGCGGACCGAAGACCTGATGGTCTCCGCGTCCACGTCCGAAGCCGTAGCGGAGGGGCTCAGTCGAGCCAAGGACGAGGCGGCGCTGGCGCGCATAGCCGCCGCGGAAGGGGGTGGGGACTAGGAGGCTGTGTGTGTCGCGCCGTAAAGGGTCGCTAGGATCAGTCGTTCAGGAAGGAGTCGCAAGATGCCTAATGTTTTCGCGCAGGAGGCGTTGGCGAAGTTCACTGAGCAGTACGCAAAGGTGACGAAGGAAGGGCCGGCATACCCGTACGACGTGCCGGTGATCGCGAGGCTCGTGGACGCCCACTGTGACATGAGCAGCACCGGCAAGGAAATGATCAAGGAGAAGTGGACGATCCTGGAGGGTGAGTACGCGGGAACGACCATCTCCCTGAACCAGTTCCCGTTCTCCCACCCGATCAGCCTCGGCCGGTGGAAGATGTGGGCATATGTGCTCGGCGGGTTCGCCGACGCCGCCATCGCCGACATCGAGGAGATCGTCGCGAGCATTGCCAATGCCGAACCGTGCGCCAAGATCAGGCTCAAGCAGTCCGGTGCGTTCATCAACTACGACCTCATCGAGCGCGTCGACTCCGCCGAGGTGCCGGCATCGCCGAAGACGAGGGCGGTGCCAGCGGCGAAGCCTTCTGTGCAGAAGGAGGCGGACGAGCCTCCCGCCGACGACGGCGACGAGCAGTTCCCTGTGGGCACCGTCGTCGAGTTCGAGGCTACGTTCGGCGACAACCCGGAGCCCCAGACGATCCAGGGAACGATCACCGGTAGCGACGATAAGGGCTACAAGGCGACATACGACGACGGTACGGAACCGCTGTGGGAGTTCAGCGAACTGACCACAGACGACCTCACCGCTGTGAAGGAATCGGCGGAGACGGACGACGCTGCGCAGATTCCCGAGGCTCTCCTTGCCCTGGCGGAAGCGGTCGGCGAGAATGCGGAGGACGGTGAGGCCGCCGACGCCCTCGTCGAGAAGCTCAAGGGCTACGCGTGGAAGGAATCCGACCTCACGGAGTCCGAGGTCAAGACGCTGGAGGATGCCGGCGTTGAGGTCCAGAGGACGCCCAAGCCGAAGCCGAAGGCCGTCGTCAAGGCGAAGCCTGCGGTGAAGGCGAAGGTCGCCGCGGCGAAGCCGAAGGCGAAGGCCGCGCGCAGGAAGTAGATCACCCCCGGCGAAGGGGCGCGCCGACGCTGGCGCGTCCCCGTCGACGGCCTCGGGGAGATACCGCCGACGGGGACGCGACGGAGGGTGGAAATGGCAGTATCGATGATGTTCAAGGTACCGGGATTCGCGTACCCAGGCGGCAAGGTCCGGCTGCGGAAGTGGCTGGTATCGATGATGCCGCGGAAGGGTAGACGGTTCGTCGACCTGTTCGCGGGGCGCGGGAACGTGTTCTGGCTCGCGGCATGCGCGCTTCAGTTTCGAGAGTGGCAACTGAATGATATGTGGACGAATACGTGGTTTGACGTGATAGCGAGGATCGACCTCGGTAGTATACCAATACGGCTTCCGATGAGCGAGTCCGTTGAATGGCGCCGGAGGGCGGATCGTGCACGGAAAGGTAACGCCGACGACATCGCAGTCGCGATGGAAAGCATTACGATGTTCAGCGGGGGCGTATCGGGAAACGGATCGTCGCCGAGAAGGACGTCTAAGTACTCTGTCAAGGCATTTAGGCGCACCATCGAGTGCGCACGGCGTATCCTGCGCACGAAATCAGCCGTCGTAACCGGACTACCGTGGGAGCGTGTTGGAATTGATACCCT
>DATKVD010000041.1:0-6814 GCA_035530235.1 Planctomycetota bacterium
CCCGAAAAGTCGCGCCTGCTGATCATCATCGGCGGCAACGCGCCTCTCACAGAGGCCGACCACAAGCTCATCCAGAAGGCACTCGAGTACGTCGGCGACCGCACCGAACACGTACTTGTCCAGGACGTTCTCTCCCCTTACACCTACCCCTACCTGGCGGAACGTCTCACCAGTGTCAACAAGTCGATGATCATGTGCGCGGTGATCCTGAAGGGCCAGTTCGTTGGGTTCGACACGCACGAGTACATCGACAAGGTGGTTGAGCACCTGAACAAGTTCACGGCGGCAAATCCCCTTCTGCGTTACGAGATCACCGACTCGGCGGCGGTCGGAAGGGACTACAACATGGCCGCCGGGACGAGTCTCGAACGCACCCGTCTCGCCACCGTCCTGCTGGTGGTCACCATCCTTCTGATCCTCTACCGCTCCCCGGTGACGATCTTCATCCCCCTCTCGGTCATCGGACTGAGTCTCACGGTGTCGAACAGTGTGATGGCGCTCCTGGTTCAGGCGGGGATGGACATCCCGAAGCTGGTCCCGATCTACCTGGTGGTGATTCTGTTCGGTTCGTGCACGGACTACTGTCTGTTTCTGATCGGGCGCTTCCGGGAAGAGCTGGCTCGCGGTCACTCACGGTTCGACGCGGCCCGGATTTCGATCACACGGGTGGGGGAGGCGGTGGCGGCAAGTGCCGGGACGACCATCGCCGGCCTGTGCATGATGGTGTTCGCGGACTTCGCGATTTTCCGGTCCACCGGTCCGGCACTCGGCATCGGTCTGGCGGTAGGACTGTTATGTTCCCTCACGTTTGCCCCGGCCCTCATGGTGGTGCCGGGCAAGCACCTGTTCTGGCCGAGACGGCCGCAACTGATCGATACCGAGCACACCCGGTCGGGCCGTATGTGGGCTCGCTTCGCCCGTCTTGTCGTCCGCCGACCCGGACTGGTCCTCATGGTCGTGCTCCTGTGCTTCGGACCCCTTGCCGGGTGGGGCGGCACGGCCAAGCCCTCGTACGACCTGTTCAGTGAGCTTCCGAAGGACGCCCCTTCGGTCCGCGGAAACCAACTCCTTCAGGAACGGTTTCATAGGACGTCCCGGTCCGAGCAGCTCGTCCTGGCACTCGAGTCCAAGGTCGACTTCAAGAGCCACAGGGGTCTCCGGCTCGTCGACAAGCTCACCAGGACGCTCGCGGCGTCCCCGGACGTGATCGAGGTCCGCAGCATCACGTGGGCCATGGGGAAACCCGTGCCTCCCGTCGAGGAATACATCGGTGACCCGGAAGACAACAGACTCAAGCGTTTCAAGGCCATGACGGTACTGGCCATAGCGTTCCCGAGGTATGTCTCGGGGGACGGGACCATCACGCGCATCAACATCCTGCTCAAGCACGACACGTTCTCGCCGGAGGCGATCGGGATGCGTCGGCAACTCTCACCCGTCGTCGGCGCCGTTCTGGCGGAGTCCGGCGTCACCGACGTCGATTACCACTTCGGGGGCATCAGTGCCCACATGTGCGACGTGGGCAGAATCTCCGGACGCGACCTTCGCAGACTCCGATGGATGGTGCTGGGCGTGCTCTACGTCATCCTGACGCTGGTGCTTCGGGGGGGCATCGCGCCGGTCTTCCTTCTGGCGACGATGGTACTCAACTACTTCGCCGCCCTCGGCATCACCGACCTCGTGTTCATCCGCATCCCGCCACTCCTGGGGATGCAGGCCGCCGCCGGTCTTGACTGGAAGGTCGAATTCTTCCTGTTCGTGCTGCTGGTGGCCATCGGCGTGGACTACAACATCTACATCATGAGCCGACTCCGCGAAGAACGAAAGCGACGGTCCTTCCGACCGGCCCTCTACCATGCCATCGTGTTCACCGGAAGCATTATCTCGAGCTGCGGCATCATCATGGCGGGGACCTTCGCCTCGATGACCCGCTCGACACTCTCCGTGATGGTGGAAATCGGCGTGGCGATGGCCGTGGGCGTGCTGCTCGACACCTTCATTGTGCGTCCGCTCGTCGTCCCCGCACTCGCCATGCTGGTGGAGGAGGTCAAGGAGAAACTCCGCCCCAAGCCGGATGCCTCCTGACGGTCCTCCTCGCCGGTCATCCCATGTGGCATTTTGACCCAACCGACACGACATGACGGCCGGCGGCCTTCCCTCCGTCTGGCGCGGGGGCCGGATTCGCCTCTGGGGGGGCGATCCGGCGGGTTGAATGCCCCTGCGGCAGTGGTCCGCTCAAAGGCCGGTTCTCGTACGGTCGATGAGTCCAGTAGCAGGGCAAGGTACGGTCATCTGAGGTCAGAAGGAGGATTGACGATGATCGGCAGGGCAAGTGCCATCCGGCCGAGCCTTCCAACAGTGGTGCAGGCCACCCGGGCGCAACTGCGCGAACCAGCCGCCCGGCGGCCGGCGAGAAGGACCAACGCCGCCACACGAGTCCGGCGCGCCAAAGGCGCACTCTCGCTTTTCGGATGATGCCGACACGTCCGGTGTCCCACGGACTTCGACTCAACGGGCAGGCCGACCATGACAGCATCCGCCAGGAAGAAACCATCACTCCCCCGACGGAAGTGGACCCGACGTCCCGTCCAGAAACCCCATTCCACGCACAAAGGCAAAAAGG
The DNA here is from genome assembly GCA_035530235.1 of Planctomycetota bacterium. Taxonomy (GTDB): domain Bacteria; phylum Planctomycetota; class DG-23; order DATKVD01; family DATKVD01; genus DATKVD01. The sequence goes on from DATKVD010000041.1 coordinate 2,624, forward strand.
GCTACACCCGGAAGGACGCCAAGAAAGGCCTCCGCCGGGAGATTGAGGACACCAGGTAGGGCCCGCCGATCAGGTGGACCTTTCTCCCTCTCAGCGTCCGACCGATTCCACGGCCCGTGCGCTCCCGGGCCCTTCGACGCGCTTTCGACTTATTCCCCTTGTACAACCGCGACGCCGACTCCGTCCGGACTGCACGGCTCTCCCGGGCGAACCCACCCCGCCTGCTATTGGCTAAAGAGACGGATGGAATTTTCCGATGAGCGGGACGGGTGGAAACGTGTGGCTGCTGGAGATATAGGAAGATAGTGAGATGTGTGTCCGAAGTGGGTGCTCTTGACGGAATGCACGCATCACTGATTCTTGTTGCTGTGAAACTTCTGGGGCCTTGTGACGGGAGTCGTGTCCCGGGCCGCACACACCCCGTGAGGGCGAGTCTGGCTGCAGGTGACGCTGATGGTAATAACGCCGATCACAGGTATCATGCCACCGCCGGTTCCGCGGCGTAGTTCTCTGGTGCGGCAGATACGCACCGCACAGACACTGTCCCGCCGTGCTGCCAGGAGGATTAGGGCCGCGGCCCGGCCAAGGCGGACGAAGGGGGCACTGTCTCTCTACGCGTAGGAGGCGTGGACGCAGGGGTGGCGATCATCCGGGGGACTTGTCGGCGGCGATCTGTTCCATGGTGCGGCCGGTACGGGCGGAGTCGGGTTTCCGGGTCAAAAGGTCGTCTTCGGTCTCGGCGTGGTCGTCCTTTCGCTTGATGAGGAGCCAGTTTCTCTCATTGCCGCCCAGCTTCGCGTGGACGAGCTTGAACCGGCCCTTGAGTTTCTTGCCGTGCAGTGCAAACTCGACGAAGCCCCCTTCCAGCATCTCGACGGGATCCTTGTCATCTTCCCACGTCACGGTTCCTTCATCCCAGATCATCACGGTGCCGGCACCGTACTCGTCCTCCGGGATGGTCCCCTCGAAGTCGCGGTACTCCAGATCGTGGTCCTCGACCATCACGGCCAGGCGCTTGATCGAGGTGGCCATGCTCGGTCCCTTGGGAACGGCCCAGCTCTTGAGCACCCCGCCGATGTCCAGCCGGAAGTCGTAGTGCAGTCGGCTCGCGTCGTGCTTGTGGACGACGAAACACGCCTTGCCCATTACTCACTCCCCGGGCGCAACTCCCGTGATGGCCTCGAAGACGACCTTGGCCATCTCGCGCTGGCCTTCACGGTTGGGGTGCGCACCATCGGCCATGAAGGTCTTGAACTTGTCGAACCCCATCTTCTTGAAGTGTGCGTTCACGTCGGCGACGGTGATGTTGGGGTGTGTGCGTCCCAGCCCACGCACACCCTCGGCGTAGCAGTCGAGTGACTCCCAGTGCTTGTCGTTGCCGGGGATGGTGGCAAGGAGTACACAGGCGGGAGCGGCCTTCATCACCCCGGCCGCCTCCTCGGCATAGTTGATGAGGTTCCCTGTGAAGGCCTTCGTGGCCGTCTCGCGCTCGTCGGGTTTTCCGGGCATTTCGTTGAAGCCGAACATGATGGTGATGAGGTCGGCCTCGACCCCGCGGACGTCCCGGTTGAGCCACTGCCTGCCCTTGGCGGTGGTGGAGCCGCCGATGGCACGTGAGACGATCTTGATGCCGTCGTTCCCGTAATGCTTCCGCAGCATCTCCCCGAGGAGCGCCGGATAGGCGTTGGCGTTGCCGCCCACGGAGGTCCCCCACGTGATGGAATCTCCCAACGCGAGGATCGTCACCGGGTTTCCGGCCTTCATCCTCGCAGCCACGGTGCCGACGGCCGCAAACGTGTCGATCTTCTTCCGGGGACGGTTGGGCTGGATGCCCTTGACGAGTCTCAGGTCATCGATCGAGAAGGCAAGCTTCGGCCGCTCGTGCTTCGTGTTGAAGTTCCAGCTCTTTCCGAAGGCGATGAGGTTGACGTCGCCGGGTCTGAAGCCGTCGGCGGTGCCGAGTTCCGGGGTTCCCGTGCCTGCGGGGGTCAGGTCGCCCCAGGCGAGCTTCACCTCGTGCCACCCGGTGTCCTTGAGCGGGAAGTTTCCGAGCCAGGCCTTGTTCCAGTTTCCCGCCTGGATGCGCATGCAGCCGAAGTGCTCCGAGCCGTCGCCCTTCACCCAGAACGCGAACCCGTCGTAGTCGTTCCAGGAGGCGTCCGGTGTGAAGGTGCGATAGCAGATGGCAAAAGTCCCGGGCACCTGCGAGTCGAACCGCACCGCCCCCTGGCCTTCCTTCGGCCTGGGGTCGGCCGTGAACGTGATGCGGTTGTCCTTGTGATTGCTCTTCCACAATGCGGCATCGTCCATCGAATCGACGACCTTCGTCTGGGCAAACGCGACCGAAGCGATCAGAAGGACCGTGACGCATCCGACGGCTGTCCTCAAGCGTCTTCTCCTTGGTTCGTCCGGGGCTTGGCGCACTCGGTTACTTCTTCACCTTGACGGTCCTTCCTGTCCGTGCCGCCTCGTCCGCCGCCAGGATGATGGCGAGCGCCTTTCGGCCCTCCGAAGCCGGGACCAGGCACTTCGCCTTGCCGCGGATGGTGGCGGCCAGGTTGTCCACGATGCCGAGCCGCCACGTGTCCTCGATGTTGGACTGGATGGCCGGGACGGTGAACTCGATCTCGCAAGGCGGGTTCGACATGAAGGCCACCAGCGGCCGACCCGGAATCACCGAGATCGCCAGGGTTCCGTTCTTGCAGTAGAGGTAGGTGTAGTTGGTCTCCATGCCCTTCACGGTCCAGCTGGTGGTGAGCGTTCCGAGTGTGCCGTCGTTGAAGCGGAGGACCGAGACGAAGTTGTCCTCGACGTCGGTGTGGGTCTTCTCCTCGCGGCTGACAAACGCCGAGACCGAGGCGACCTCCTTGCCGGTGAGGAACCGGATGAGGTCGGCCTTGTGGATGCCGAGGTCGGCCATGGGGCCGAAGCCCGCCTTCTTCTTCTGGAAGAACCACTTGCCACGGGGGCTCCAACCTTCCGGACCCGGGTGACCGAACGCCGTGGTGACATGCAGGATCTCCCCGAGCATCCCGGAATCGATGACCTCCTTCGCCTTCCGGTGGACGGCACTGAAGCGCTGCGTCTGGCTCACCATCAGCACCTTCTTCCGGCGCTTCGCCGTCGCCATCATCTTGTCGGCCTCGGCCAGTGTCAGCGACATCGGCTTCTCGACCAGGACGTTCACGCCCGCGTTGAGCGCCGACACCGTCACCTCACAGTGCAGGTAGTTCGGCAGACATACGCTCACCACGTCCAGGTTTTCCGCGGCGAGCATCTTCCGGTAGTCCCTGTAGGTCGGACGTGCGCCGTAACGCGCCACCGTCTCGGCGATGGACGTTCTGTCGATGTCGCAGTAGGCGACGAGGTCCGTGTCATCACAGGTGATGTACTCCGGGATGTGGAGTGTGCGGGCCACTTTGCCGCACCCGATTACCCCGGCGCGAAGCTTTCCCAGTTTCGCCATCGTTCTTTCCCCCAATCCGAAATGTCCTTGTTCATCTGCGTCGACACAGTCTACAGCCGGGGGCGGACAAATCAAGCACAAACCGCCCCGGCTGCCGCTCCGGCGGCTTTGGCCTTGACGCGTCACCGGCGCACCCCTAAGATACGCACCCACGGAGAACTGTCATGATCGATGAACAACGTCTCAACCGGATGAGAAGTGCGTTCGAGGAGCGGTTCGGCCCGGCGGACGCGCTCGCCCTGTCACGGGCTCCCGGTCGCGTCAACCTCATCGGCGAGCACACCGACTACAACGGCGGCTACGTCCTGCCGATGGCCATCGCGTTCGATATCGCGGTGCTCGGAAGAGCCTCCGGCGGCGACAGGGTGAGGCTTCACTCGGTGGACTTCGGCGAGTCCGCGTCGTTCGCCGCGGACGACACGACGTTCGACCGTGAGCGCCAGTGGGTCAACTACCCCACGGGAGTGATGAAGCTTCTGCGTGAGACGGGTATGGACGTGCCGGCGTTCGACGCCGTGGTTGCAGGCACCGTGCCCATTGGCGGGGGGCTTTCAAGCTCGGCGGCGTTCGAAGTGACCGTCGCCAAATTCCTCCTCGAACTCTCCGGAAAGACCCTCGACGGCGTCGACCTCGCCCGACTCGCCCGACGCGCCGAAAATGAATTCGTCGGCGTCCAGTGCGGCATCATGGACCAGTTCGTCTCGGTTTTCGCCGAGAAGGGCAAA
>DATKVD010000042.1:0-27557 GCA_035530235.1 Planctomycetota bacterium
GGGCCGATACACCCTCCGGCCGCGCATGAGTCTCCAGGGATGCTCCGACACGATCTGCTACCGGGAGGAGACCCGGACCCTCCTTCTGGAGGTCGAGAAGGAGGGGGACCGACTGCGGCTGCTCAAGACCGAGGTCCTCGGCGACGCGGACACCTCACCCGAGATGCGTGACCCGCTGTGGAAGCTGGCGGGTGAGCTGACGTCCGAGAGCGACTTCGCGAGATCCGTGGAGACACGGGGGTACGTGCTGGCACTCCTGGCGGCGTTCGGCTCGGGGTTCCTCGTGAGCCTGACGCCCTGCGTGTGGCCGCTGATCCCGATCGTGCTTGCGGTGGTGGGGGCCCGTGCCGAGGGGTCGGGGTGGAAGCGCGGACTGTTGCTCAGTGCGGCGTACGTTCTCGGCATCTCGCTCACCTACGCGGTGCTGGGGGCCCTGGCCGGCCTCATCGGCAAGGGCGCCCAGACCCTCGCCCAGGACCCGTGGCTGATCGGGGTGGTGTGTCTGGTGTTCGTGGCACTGGCGCTTTCGATGTTCGGTCTCTACGACATCCGGCTTCCGGCGGGTGTCGCGGCGAAGCTCTCGAAGAGACGGGGCGCGGGACTCGCGGGTGTGGTGGCGACAGGCGTTCTCTCGGGACTGGTGGCCAGTCCGTGCGTGTCGGCACCGCTCCTCGGACTGTTCGCCGGGGTCGCGAGCCTCGGAAAGGTCTGGGTGGGCATGCTCGCCGGGTTGCTGTTCGCGTGGGGAATGGGCATCATCCTGGTCGCGGCCGGGACCTCGTCCAAGGCACTCCAGAACCTTCCCGGCGCCGGGGAATGGATGGTCTCGGTCAAGCGGTTCTTCGCCTGGGTGATGCTGGGGATGGCGGTGTGGTTCTCGCACATGGTGGTGGGCACGACGGTCTACCGGATCCTGATGGGGGTGCTGCTCATCTGCGGGAGCGTGTTCCTGGGTGCGCTTCGGTCGACGCGTGATGAGACCACGTGGAAGAACCGTGTCGAGCAGGCGGCGGGCATCCTGGTGCTGCTGGTGGGACTCATGCATTTCGCGTCGGGGGCGGGTCCGCTGCTGGGGCTGGGGCCGTCGAGTCCCACGGGTGCGCCGTCCGCCGGGAGCGGCATCCAATGGGTGTCGTCCGTCGACGACGGACTGGCACGTGCGCAGGCCGAGGGCAAACCGGCCATCATCGACTTCACGGCCGACTGGTGTGTCTACTGTCACGAGATGGACCGAGAGGTGTTCAGTCGACCGGCGGTCGTCGAGGAGAGCCGACGGTTCGTGATGATCCGGGCCGACGTGACCGTCCACACCGGGACGGTGGACGGGCTTTACGCGAAATATGGTGTGGTCGCCCCGCCGGCGTTCGTGTTCGTCCGGCGCGACGCCCCACACGCCACCGTCAACCGGAAACTGGACCTCGACACGTTCCTCAAACTCATGCGGGCGGTGAAGTGATGGAACTGGACGACATCCGAGAGATGGTCGCCGACGTCCACCGGGCCCTCATCGTCGGACACGACTACCCCGACCCCGACTGCCTGGCGAGTGCCTGGGGGGTCAAGCGTCTCTTCGCCGACCGCTTCGGCCTGGAATCCGACATCACCTTCGGGGGGTTCATCGGCCGGGCCGGCAACCGGGCCCTGGTCGAACTGCTCCGCATCGAATACATCCCCATCCACCACGTCGAGACGGACCACTACGACTTCGTCGTCATGGTCGACACCCAGCCCGGGACCGGCAACAACAGCTACGAGGGAACCCGCGTGGTCGACCTGGTCATCGACCACCACGTGCCGAGGGAGGATCTCGCCGCCCGGGTGTCCGTCTTCCACATCGATTGCGGCTCCACGACGGCGGTGGTGACGGACCTGCTGTTCAAGTCGGGCATGGCGATGGACCCGCACCTGGTCACCGCGCTTTTCCTGGGCATCAAGACCGACACGCTCGCCCTCGGACGGGACTTCTGCTCCCTCGACTGGCAGTACTACCAGAAGCTCTTCCCGATGGTGGACCACCGGCTGCTCTCCCGGATCGAGCGTCCGGACCTGCCGGCCGAGTACTTCCGTATCCTGGTCGATGCGATCGACAGGACGGTGGTCTTCGAGAAGGCGGCGGTCTGTCACCTGGGGACGCTGAGGTCCCCGACGGCGATTGCGGAGTTCGCCGATCTCGTGCTCCAGCTGGAGGGGATCGAGTGGGTCCTGTGCACGGGGGCGTTCCGTGGGGAGGTGTTCTTCAGCATCCGCATGCGAAACGCGAGCGGCGACGCCGGTGAGCTGGCCAGGACCATCGTGAAGGGCCTGGGACGTGCCGGAGGGCACGAGGAGATGGCCGGCGGCCGGGCGAAGACCGAGACCCCCGAGGGCGCCGAGGTGGCGCACGAACTGAGACAGCGTTTTCTCACCGAACTGGGCGTCTCACCGGACACCATGCGACCACTCTACTGAGGTGACGTTTCCTGGTCTTGACGTGTGCCCCCGTCGGGCGCGACGGGCGGGCCACAAGGACCCGCACTACAATCTCGATGTAGCGCGCCCACCTGTGGGGCGCGATTCCGCCGTCAGGTGACCTGGTTCATGACACTCGAAATGGGGTGTGCCACGGCTTGCTCGCAAGCCGTGCTCTGGATCTTACGGCACGGCTGGACAAGCCAGCCGTGGCACCTCTACTAACAAGGTGTATTGATGCAGACCACTACTGAGGGACCCGACACATGGCGGACGTTCTGGCAATCAAGGGCAGCCCACGGGCGCACGGCAACACCGACGCCCTGGTGGATGCGGCGGTCGAGGGCGCTCGGGCGGCGGGTCATGACGTGACCACACTGGTGCTCCGTGAGCACCGGTACAGCGGCTGCATCGCCTGCGGGGGGTGCAGCACCGACGGACGGTGTCACGTCAACGACGCCATGCAGCAGATCTTTCCGCTTCTGGAGCGGAACGAGCACGTCCTCCTGGGGGCCCCGATGTTCTTCATGAGTCTGCCCTGGCTGGTGAAGGCGATGATCGACCGGTGTCAGGTTTTCTGGGCCCGGAAGTTCGTGCTCAAGACGGGCTCCGGTCGCACCGCCCCCGGGGGGAACCTCCTGGCCCTCCTCGCGGGAGGCACCCACTTCAAGACCCTCTTCGATGCCCCGACCCTCGTGCTGCGGGCCTGGTGTGCCAGCATGGAACTCAAGCTCCACCTCGGTCTGACGCTGCGGAAGATCGACTTGAAGGGCGACATCGAGAAGCACCCCGACGCCCTCACCCGGGCCCGGGAACTGGCAAAGGACATCGCCGGCCTCTCCGGGGTCTGAGCGGCCGGTGCAGCATCCACCGGCGGTCCCGCGATTCTTTGCAGAGCCCCTGTAAACTGTGCGGGGATGTCCCCACGAATAGGGTACAGGACTTCATCCCCCCTGCCCCGGCTGTGTCCAGTGGAAAGGAGACGTGAACATGCGGGCCTCGAAAGCGGTGTTGGTGGTTCTGGCAGTCGTGATCCTGGCGGCCGGGAGGTGTCCGGCCCAGCCCGCACTGCCCAGGGAGGATATCCCCAAGGAGGTCCCGGCCCATATCAGGCACTACATCCAGCTTCTGTATTCGCCGAACGAGGCCCAGCGGGCGTCGGCGGCTTACACGCTGGGCGTCCTGGGGGCACAGTCGGTCCCCGCCGTCCCCTACCTCATCGAGTTGATGAAGGACAAGCCGGAGGTCCAGGCGAAGTCGGCGGAGGCCCTCGGTCGCATCGGGGGACCGGCCATCAGCGCACTGATCGCCCTCCTGAAAACGGGGGACGAGAAGCAGCGTCCACACGCCGAGCAGGCCCTCGCCAGGATCGGCACGCCCGCCGTCAAGCCCCTGATGGAAACACTCAAGGACGACGACGAGGCGGTCCGCACCCGGACGGCCGACGCCCTCGCGAAGGTGGGACAGCCCGCGGTCGGTCCTCTGATCGCAGGACTCAAGGACGAGAGCATCCACGTCCGGTGGGGCTCGGCGACGGCCCTGGGACAGATCGGGGACGTCCGTGCGGTTCCCGCACTCATCGAGGGACTCAGGGACCGGACGTGGGTGGACCGGTGGTGCACGGCACGTGCACTGGCGGACATCGGGGACCGTCGTGCCGTGGGACCGCTGGTGGAAGCGCTGAACGACACGGAGTGGCGTGACCGGTGGAGTGCGGCGCAAGCTTTGGGCAGGCTCGGCGACCCGCGGGCGGTCAAGCCCCTCGTCGCGGTACTGGGCGAGGAATCCCCGGGACTGAGCTGGCACGCGGCGAGGGCCCTCCCGGCGTTCGGCGCGGCCGCTTCCGGAGCGCTCATCGAGGCCCTGTCGAGTGAAAACGTCGCCGTTCGCGGCGGCGCCGCGGATGCACTCGGCGAGGCCAAGGACGTGACGACGGTGCCGGCGCTCTTGACGGCACTCAAGGACGAGGACGAAGGCGTGCGCACCCAGGCAGCGGCCGCCCTCGGAAAGATGGGACCCGCGGCCGCAGGTCCCCTGCTGGCCGCACTCAAGAATGAGAACCAGCACGTCCGCTGGGGGGCCATGAGGGCCCTGGGCGACCTCGCCGACCCGCGGGCCGTCAAGCCACTCACCGAAGCCCTGAACGATACCTCGTCGGACATCCGCTGGGTGGCCGCCGGCTCCCTCGGCAAGCTCAAGGACCCCGGGACCGTCGAGCCCCTCATCAACACGCTCGCGAAGGACGACACGGCACTGGTGCGTGTCCAGGCGGCACTGGCCCTGGCGCAGCTGAACGACCGTCGGGCGGTGCCGGCACTCATCGCCGGGCTCAAGGACAAGGACGAGGACGTTCGAGCCGCGGTACTCAAGGCACTCCAGACCCTCTCGGGACAGCAGTTCGAGCAGAACACCCCGGAGGTCTGGGAGACCTGGTGGAAGACGCAGAGCGAGAAGAAGTGACGGGACGGACGAGGGAGGAGCGCAGGCGCCGGCCGGGGTGAGCGGCCGTGCCGGAGGACCGGAGCCTTCCTGACGTGTCGGGTCCGCTGACCCGACACGCGGTTTTTTTTCATTTTGCATTGGACATTGACGGACACGCCGTCTAACTATGACCCGACAATCGTATGGGGGCGACTCGCAGGCACGCGATGCGCCCTCTTGGTTTTTCGGGGGTGCCGACCGGCCGCAGGGTGTCGCACTTCGCGACACGTGACACCCGCCTGTGCGCCGACGTCGGGATTTGTGAGGGACCATGACGTCTCAACAGAAGGTCAGACTGTGGGAGGGAACGGTCGCGTTTTCCCTCTATGGCTACGACGAGGACGTTCAGCCGGACATCTTCCAGAAGCTCCGACGCTGGCCTGTCAGCTACCCGTATCCGCGGAACGATCTGATTCGCAGCCGCAGGAGGGTCCGGAAGTTCCGTGCACTCTTCCTCGAGAACGAGTACCTCAAGGTGACGGTGCTCCCGGAACTCGGCGGTCACGTCTACTCGGCTTACGACAAGGTGGCCGGGTGTGAGGTCTTCTACCGGATGTCCGAGCTGAGACCCAAGCCCCTGGGCCGACGCGGTGCCTGGGGTCCCGTGGGCATCGAGTTCAACTTCCCGTCCGCACACTCCCCCACCACGTTGAGTCCGGTGGATGCGGTGCTCCGGGAGAACCCGGACGGCAGCGGCTCCATCGTCATCGGCGACATCGAGCGTGTCAGCCGCATGCGGTACTCCATCGACGTGACGCTGCGTCCGGGCGTGTGCGCCCTCTTCGCCGTCGTGACACTCCACAACCGCACGGCCCTGCCGCAGTCCTACTACTACTGGGCCAACGCGGCGATCCCGGTCGACGACCACACGCGCTTCGTTCTCCCCATCACCAGCACCCGCGGTCACGGGCTGCCCGGCAGTGGAAGTGCGTGGCCCGTCCGGAACGGGGTCGACCTGTCGTGGCGGCGCAATATCAAGCACACGATGGGTGTCTTCGGTCACGGATGCCGGGAGGACTTCTTCGGGGCCTACAACGTGGCGCGTGACTGCGGCGTGGCGCACGTGGCCGACTATCGCCTGCTGCCCGGCAAGAAGGTCTTCGACTGGGGCACCGGGCCGCAGGGGACGCGCAAGGGCACCGAGTTCACCGAGGCCGACGGGGCGTATGCCGAGATCCAGGCGGGACTCTTCGAGGGTCAGCCCAGCTATGAGCTGCTCGAACCCCACCGTGTCGTCCGCTTCCGTGAGATGTGGCTGCCCCTGCACGGTCTCGGCACGGCCTTCAGTCGGGCCAACGAGGACGCTGCGGTGGCGCTGGAGGCGGAGAACGGAAAGCGCGTCCGCATCGGGGTCAACGTCACGCGTACGCGTCGACGGTGCCGCATCGTACTCAAACGGAACGGGCGGAAGGTTTTCGGCACCGTGCGCGACATCTCGCCCGAAAGGCCCTTCGCCGTCACGGTGAAGCTGCCGGCCGGACGACCGGGGACGGCCGACTTCGAGCTTGCCGTCACGTGTCCCGATCAGGGTCTGCTCATCTCTCACCGTGTCGGCGCACGTGCTGAAGCCCGGAAGACGGCGCCGGGCTGGCTCGACGACAAGACCCATCCGGACGAGCCCCGGGGGAACCATTTCGGCGCCGACGGGAACATCGAGAGGCGTTTTCTCCGGGCCCTCCAGCTCGAGAAGATAGGACTCACCCACGCCGCGAAGACCACCTACGAGCAGGTGCTCGAACAGGACCCGGGCTACGCCCCGGCACAGCTCCAGATGGGCCTCCTGTCCCTGTGGAGCGGCGAGTGGGCCAAGGCCGTCGACCACCTGAACCACGCCCTCGCACGGAACCCCGACACCGTCGAGGCACACTACCATCTCGGACTCGCCTTCACCGGAATGGGCGATCACGTCCGGGCGAAGGACGCCTTCTGGGTGGCACTCCGGTCGCAGGCGGGAGACGTGCGGTGTCACATGCAGCTGGGACTCGCGGCCATGCGACAGGGGGAGTACACGGAGGCCGTTGCGTTCTTCGAACGTGTCCTCACGCTGAGTCCCCTTGACACCCGGGCCGTGGGACTGCTTTCGGCGTCGCTCAGACATCTCGGACGGGCGACGGAGGCGGCGGAGCGGCTCACGCCGATGCTGTCATTGTTTCCCGTGGACTACCTCCTGCACTCGGAGGCCCGGAGGACGGCGAAGGCGCTCGGGCAGACGTCACGGGTGAGACGGGCCGACACGGCGTTCAGGACCCTGATGGGTCGGAACGTGCAGGCCTATCTCGAACTGGCGACCGACTACGCCGGGGCGGGACTTCACACGGAAGCACTCGACGTCCTCAAGCGCGGCATCGCCGCCACCCGGTCGGGCGACTACGTCTATCCCATGCTCTGCTACTACACGGGGGCCTGTCTCGAGAAGCTCGGGCGCACGCGCGAAGCCCGGGCGTATTACCGTCGTGGGGGACGGATGAAACCCGACCTGTGCTTCCCCGGACGGGTCGAAGCGATCGCGGTGCTCGAGCGCGTGCTCGAACTGTTCCCCGACGACGCAAGGGCCGCCCAGTACCTGGGCAACATCCTCTACCACAGGACCCGTCGCAAGGAGGCCGTCAGACTGTGGCGACGGGCCTTCCGTCGGGTGAAGGACTCACTGGTCCTGTGCACCAGCATCGGACTGGCCGCCTGGGAGCGGGGGGACGCCGACGAAACCGTCCACTGGCTCCGTTGTGCGAGCCGGCTCGATCCCGACGACCTCCGGCTCCTGCTCTGGCTCATCCACGTCATGGGAGAAGCCAGCGGCAGGGAGCGGGAACGTCTGCGACTGATCCAGGGACTCTACGAAGAGCACCCGGAGCACGACGGGGTCCGCGAGACGTACACCTCCATGCTCCTGGACCGCGGCAAGGTGGAGAAGGCCCTCGCCGTCATGTCGGGACACCGGTTCCGCACGCGACACGGCATCTTCACCCTCAGTCAGATGCACCTCAACGCCCATACGAGACTCGGCGAGAGCTGTCTCGCCCGAAAGAACTACGCCAGGGCACTCGAACATTTTCAGCAGGCCCATCACATCCCGCTGGAGCTGGGCGAGGACGAGACTCGCTTCCACTTCTACGGAAAGGTATACTATCTCTCCGGGGTCTGTCTCGAGAAGATGGGCCGGAAGCGTGAAGCCCGGAAGTGCTACCATCGCTGTGTCTCCGAGGGACGCCGCTGGCTTCCCGAGCTTCACTACTACGACTATCTGTCTTACGTGCGACTGGGCAGGTCGAAGGCCGCCCGGGGCTCGCTCAAGAAGCTGGGCACCGCCCTGGAGCACCTGGAAGCGATGCAGGACGTGAGACCGGCCTACGTCCACTACCTGCGGTCGCTCTACTTCGAGGGCCACGGCCGCAGGAAGGAGTCGGCCAAGGAGGCCCGGCTGGCCCGACGCGCCGGCTGGCGGCCGTCTCAGGAGATGCACTTCAAGTTCAGGTTCGGGTTCTCGTAACCCGGCCCGACGCACTGCCAACAGCGTCCTGCAAAATGACGCGGCTTGCCTCCGCCTGAGGCGGATAAATTTCGACCGCCCCGTAAGGGGCGAAAGGATTTGGCCGGGGACGCCAGCCCCCGGTATGCAGGTGAAGAAAGCTGCTTAGCCCCGAAGGGGCGGCAGAAACGCTGCCAGACCTCCTGTCGCCCCGTTGGGGCTTGGGCGAATATGAGAATCCGCACCGGCGGCTCACGCCCCCGGCTATTGACTGACGCCCCTCGCGGGGCTTATTGTCAAGGGCAACAGCTCATCGTATTGGATGTTCCAAGCGGTCGCACCTGGGTTCTCTGAAGTAAGGCAGTCGGCCTTGCGACCGCATCGAAACGGGGAGACGCACATGGAGCAGTCGCAGCTGGTCATGGTCCGGAAGACCCTGGCGAACCTTCCCGAAATCGTGCTGCCCGAGCCGTACCGCATCCGCTTCCACGAAGACGACGACCACGAGAGACTCACGCCCGTCTTCCAGCAGTGCTTCGACCCGGGGTGGAATGCCGACCGGATCCTCAAGACGTTCGTCGAGACCCCCGTCTGGTCGCCCAACCGGATGTGCGTCCTGTGCTGCGCCGACGAGGTCGTCGGCACCGCCACGGCGTGGGAGGCCCGGGAGCGTCCGGGACACGGTCTGGTCCATTACCTGGCGGTTCTGCCGGCCCACCGTGGTCGGCGCCTGGGCACCGCGCTGGTGGTGCGCGTGCTGCAGCTCCTGAGGGAGATGGGCTATCCGGACGCCTGGCTCTCGACGGACGACGTCCGTCTGCCCGCCATACGGACCTACCTCTCCCTGGGTTTTGCGCCCGTCTGCACGGACGAGTCGCACGAGGAGCGCTGGGAGATTGTGCGACACAAGCTCCAGGCCGGCTCGACCGACTGAGCGTCGTCCGTCCGTGACACCCCGTGCCCGGAGACCTCCACGGACCGTCTATGGCCCCTTCTTCAGCGTCTGAGCGCGCCCCACCCCATTTTTGTCGCAAAACGGGCTAAACATCGTCCGGTCCCTCTTCCGATACAATAGGGGTAGGGGGGGAGAACCGGACTGTACCCCGCGCCGACAGTCCAAACCAATCACATCGTCGCAACGAAAGAGAGAGTCATGACCACATCGAAGACCTTTTCCGGTCTGAGCCAGAGCCGGGGTATGACCCAGGTCAAGGAGTTCGTCCTTCAGCACTTCGAGCGAATCCTGGTCGTGGTGATCCTCAGCGTGGTGGCGGCGTCGCACTTCTGGTTCGCGCGCGGCACCCCGATTCTCTTCTTCTACTTCCTTCCGGCCCTCGTCGCCGGGTACGTTCTGGGCAAGCGCAACGCCCTGATGACCGCCATCCTCTCCGTGCTGGCGGTGGCGTTTGCGTTCATCGTGTCGCCCGCGTCGTTCACCCGGGACTACGGGACCCAGACGGAGTTGATGGTGGCACTGGACCTGGTGGCGTGGGGTGGCTTCCTGATCCTCGCGGCGTTGATGACCGGACAGCTCTACGAGGACAAGGAACGCCGCATCCAGGAACTCAAGTCGGCGTACATCGGAATCCTCGAAGTGCTCGCACGGTACCTCGAGAGTCCCGAAGGTCCCGCCAAGGGACACTGTCTGCGCGTGGCGAACCTTTCGGCGGAAGTGGCGGTGGCCATGGGACTCCCACGCTCCAGTGTCGACAACATCCACGCCGCCGCCCTCCTTCACGACATCCAGATGACGGGGGAAGGCATCTCGGGGGACATCATCCACCGGGCGGCGATGCTGAGTGAGAACCCGGAGGCCCTGAAAGAGCACGGCGCAAAGGCCGGGGAGATCCTGAGTTCGGTCGGCACCGTGCTCAAGGGGGCCGTCTCCCTCATCCGCTACCGCTCGGAGGCGGCCGCCGCCAGTGACGACCAGGAGACTCCCGGGGAGATCCCCCTGGGAGCGGCGATCGTCGCCGTGGCCGATGCCTACGACGAACTGGTCGCCGACAAGCCGTACGCTTCCGGTCGGGCCCCCTGGGTTGCGGTCAAGGAGATCGAGAAAGGGGTCGGCACCCGCTTCGACGCGAAGGTCGTCGAGGGACTGAAATCGGTCGTCGCACACCGGCTCGAAAAGGACAAGCGCGTCACCACCCTTGCCCACGCCTGAACACCACGCACCTCCGTTCGACTTCACCCGGACGGAGGTGCTTCTCTGTACCCGCTTCTGCCGCACCGGTGGCAAAACCTCCTTGCATTCTCGCGGCCCGAGGCTATACTACGCCATGACTTCAATCGTGGCACCCCATCGTGCGGGGCGCCTCAGGCATCTCTCAGGAGCGGACCATGAACGTCAAGGACATCCTCCGGAAAGTCGAGACGACGCCGACGCCTCCGGTGAAGCGTGTCGCGTCGGCCTTCTCCGGGGGGCTCGATTCGTGTCTCGGCATCGAGCTTCTCCGTCGGAAGTACAAGGCCCGGGAGATCATCGCCGTCACCATCGACATCGGTCAGGGGGAGCAGGAACTCGAGATGGCGAAACGGCACGCCCGGAAGCTGCAACTGGAACCGATCATCGTGGACGTGCGTGAGGAGTTTGCGGACGAGTGGGTCGCCATGGCCATCCGGGCGAACTCCGACTACAACGGCTATCCCGTGAGCACCTCGATGACCCGGCAGCTGGTGGCACGCAAGGTGGGCGAGCTGGCCGTCAAGCACAAGTGCGACGCCGTCATCGAGGGCTCCTCCGGCAAGGGCAACGACCAGTACCGCATGCACAACGTGTTCACGCTCTTCGCCCCGAAGTGCCGGGTGCTGGTGCCGGTGCGTGATTTCGACCTGACCCGGCTCGAGGAGGAAGTGCTCTGCCGACACTGGAAGGTGCCGGTGGCCGAGACCATCACCGGCGGCGACGACAAGACGCTCTGGTGCCGGTCCATCGCTTCCGGGGCCATCGACCTCAACCAGCCCCTCCCCGACGACATCTGGATGTGGCTGGTGCCGTCCCGAAAGGCCCCCGACCGGCCGACGAACGTGACCCTCGAATTCGAGGCGGGCGTGCCGGTCGCACTCAACGGCCGAAAACGTCACCTCGACGACCTCATCGCCGAACTCAACGTGCTCGCCGGCCGAAACGGCATCGGTCTCATCGACATGTTCGAGGACGGCATCATGGACCTCAAGAGCCGGGAGATCTACGAGGCCCCGGCCGCCCGGGTCATCCTGACGCTTCACCGTGACCTCGAACAGTGGTGCCTGACGAAGGACCAGGTCCAGTTCAAGCGAGGCGTCGACCAGAAATGGGCCTACATGATGTACCACGGCGAGGCCTTTCAGCCGCTGCGATACGACCTGGAAGCCTTCATCAAGCAGACGCAGGGGGTGGTGAACGGCACCTACGAGGTCGCACTCTACAAGGGGACGATGACGATCACGAAGCGTGAGTCGAAGACGGGACTTTTCTGTCCCGAGATCCGGAGCATCAAGGCGTCGGGGTTCAACCAGCAGCGGTGTGCGGACGCGGCGTTCGTCCGGGGACTCCCGTTCATGGTGCTCTCGAGACGCGGACTCGATAAGTACATCGGCACTCCGAAAACGAGGCCCGCACGCAAGAAGACGTCGAAGAAGAAGAAATAGCCCTCTTTATACAGAGGACAGGAGGACCCCGATGCATCGGGGTCATTGGCTCGTGTCAGACAGGAATGTCTGACCTCCTATCTTGTTTGTAGGGCATGTTCCATACAGGGCAGAACTGTTGCGGGGGCCGACATGGCCAAGCTCTGGCGGAAGACGTACGATCTGGATGAGACGGTCGAGCGGTTCACGGCGGGCGAGGACGTGGGACTCGACGTGGCACTGGCGGAGTTCGACGTGCTGGGAAGCATCGCACACGCCCGGATGCTCGCACGCATCGGCATCCTCAGCCGGGACGAACTCAAGAAACTGCTGAACCAGCTCGTCAAGGTCCTCGCCGCCGTCGAGCGGGGGGAGTTCACCATCAGCCGTGAGCAGGAGGACGTCCACACGGCGGTGGAGGAACTTCTGACGGAGGCGCTGGGTGACGTGGGAAAGAAGATTCACACGGCCCGCTCGCGGAACGACCAGGCGGCACTCGACTGCCGGCTGTATGCCCGTGCACGGCTTCTGGAACTGCGCCGGCAGGTCCTGGGGCTGGCACGGACGTTCCTCGTCTTCGCGAAGCGGCACGCCGAGGTCCCCATGGTGGGACGCACGCACACCCAGCGGGCGATGCCCTCCTCCGCCGGACTCTGGGCCGGGGCCTTCGCCGAGGCCATGATCGAGGATGCCGAGTGGCTCGAAGCCGTCTACCGACTCGTCAACCGCTCCCCCCTCGGATCGGCCGCCAGCTACGGCGTGGCCGTGCCCATCGACCGTGAGTTGACCGCCGAACTCCTCGGGTTCGAGCGGCCCATCATCAACGTGCTCTACGCCAACAACGCCCGCGGCAAAGTGGAGGCGGAGATCCTGAGTGCGTGTGCCGTCCTGATGAGCGACCTCTCACGGGCCGCCGGCGACGTCATCTTCTTCAGCATCCCGGAGACCGGGTACTTCCTGCTGCCCGACCGCTTCTGTCCCGGCAGTTCCATCATGCCGCAGAAGAAGAACCCCGGACCGCTGGAACTGATCCGCGCGCGTGCCGGTACCATCACCGGACATCTGGTGTCCGTCCTCGGTATCATCAAGGGACTTCCTAGTGGCTACAACCGCGACGTTCAGGACACCAAGGGCCCCATGATGCGAGGACTTGCGACAACAACCGACAGCGTCACCGTCCTCGGGATGATCGTGGGCGAGATGAAAGTCGACGTCAAACGCTGCACGGAAGCCTTCTCGCCCGAGGTGTTTGCGGCGGACGAGGCCCTCAGACTGGTCACGAGCGAAGGCATGCCCTTCCGCGACGCCTACCAGCAGGTCGGACTGAACCTGGAGAAACTCGAAACGCAGGATCCCGTCCAGAACATCCTCGCCAAGAAGCACTTAGGTGCCCCCGGCAACCTGGCGCTCGACCGGCTCGAGAAGCTGGCGGCGGACGCGGAAGCCGACCTCAAGGGCGAGATCGCCCGGCTGGAAAAGGTCAAGGAGGGGCTCACCGCCCTTTGAGGCCACATCCTGTGTGCGTGCCGCGAGGGCCGGGCAAACAGAACCGGACAGATCAGGTCCCGTTCGGAACCCCAATCACAGCACAGCCTTCCGAGCGAAATCCCCTTGACCGGCCGGTCCTTGTGTGATACTATCCGGGGTGTGGGACGCGGCACCGGCGGCCGGCCGCCGGTCCTGAAGGCCGGGGGCCTCTTTCTTGGAGCGAGGCGAATGCCGAAGACCATTGCTGAGATCAACGAGAAGATACGCAAGGGACAGGTGACGGTGGTGACCGCCGAGGAGATGGTGGGCATCGTCGCCAAGAAAGGCCCCAAAGGCGCCGCACGGGACGTGGACGTCGTGACGACGGGGACGTTCGGTGCGATGTGCAGCTCGGGGGCCTTCCTCAACTTCGGACACACCACGCCCCGCATGAAGATGCAGAAGGTGTGGCTGAACGAGGTCCCGGCCTACGCGGGATTCGCAGCGGTGGATGTCTACATCGGGGCGACCGAGACCCCCGAAGGCGACCCCCTGAACTCCGTCTTTCCGGGACCGTTCCGCTATGGCGGAGGTCACGTCATCGAGGATCTCGTTGCCGGCAAGGAGGTCGCCTTCCGTGCGACCGGCTACGGCACAGACTGTTACCCGCGCAGGGAGGCCCATGGGTACATCACCCTGAGCGCACTCAATGAAGCGGTGCTCGTCAATCCGCGCAACGGTTACCAGAACTACAACTGTGCCGTCAACGTCGGCTCCCAGCGCACCATCTACACCTACATGGGGATTCTCCGACCGAAGATGGCCAACGCCAACTATGCCACCTCCGGACAGCTCTCTCCCCTGCTGAACGACCCGACCTACCGGACCATCGGCATCGGGACGCGGATCTTTCTCGGCGGAACCGTGGGATACGTCTACTGGCAGGGCACACAGCACAACCCGGGCGTGCCGCGGAACGAGCACGGCATTCCCCGTGTCCCCGCCGGGACCATCGCCGTCTGCGGCGACCTGAAGCGGATGTCCACGGATTTCATCCGCGGGGTCAGTTACCGTGGATACGGGACGAGTCTCGCCGTGGGCCTGGGGATCCCGATTCCCGTCCTCGACGAGGACATGGCACGTGCCACCGGCATCGGCGACGCCGACATCGTCACCAAGGTCATCGACTACGGTCACAACTATCCCCAGGGCGAGGGCAAACCGCTGGGTGAGGTGACCTACGCCGAGCTGAAGAGCGGGAAGATCAACGTGAACGGCAAGGACGTCCCGACGGCGTCCCTTTCGAGCTACAGGAAGTCCCGTGACATCGCAGGCATTCTGAAGACGTGGATCGAGAAGGGAGATTTCCTGCTGACAGACGTCATCCAGCCGCTGCCGGGACCCGACAGCGACTGCAAGTTCCACGGCATCAAGCTCCGGCAGAAGGACAAGAGCTGAGCGTCATGGAATACTCGCTGCGGTTTTACCGCGACTGGGCGAAGAGGGATGACCTCACGTCATTCGAGGTGAAACTGCGCGAGACGGACCTCGCGATCCGTGCCCACTCGGACCTGTCGGCCGAGGCGATGGACATGGTGAGACGGCGTCGACGGGACCTGGAGGTCTACGCCGAGGCGCATCCGGGGTTTTTCTGGGCGATGACGCCGCGTCGGCTGGACCCCGAGGCGCCTGAGATCGTCCGCGAGATGATCGAGGCCGCGGCACTGTACGGCGTGGGGCCGATGGCCGCGGTTGCCGGGGCCATGGCGGAGGCGGTCGGCCGCGGACTGCTTGAGTTCAGTCCGGAGGTGATCGTCGAGAACGGCGGCGACGTTTTTCTGCGAATGAACCGTCCGGCGAGGCTGATGCTGTACAGCGGTGAAGCGTCGCCTTTCGGCGGGAAGCTGGTGGTGAAGATCGACGCCCCGGGAGAGCCCCGCGGCGTGTGCACGTCGAGTGCGCGAATCGGGCCCAGTGTGAGTCACGGGGCCGCGGACGCCGTGCTGGCGGTTTCAGACCGTGCGGCACTTGCCGACGCCGCCGCGACGGCCATCGGCAACCGCGTGAAGACCGCCGACGACGTTGCCGGGGTGCTCGAGGAGGAGAAGTCCCGCGGCGTCCTTCTCGGAGCGGTCGTCACCATCGGCGAAACGTTCGGGGCATTCGGCGAGCTGGAACTGGAAGAGATCTGACCGGACGTCAGGAGGAGATCATGCTGCTTCAGGAAGACCGGGTGGTGCTGCGCATCCCCGCGAACCTTGTCACCGAGCCCCTCATCTACCGGCTGGTCAAGGATTTCGATATCGCGGTTAACATCCTCAAGGCCGAGGTGGAGGAGAACGACGACGGTCTCCTGGTTCTGGGGATGCAGGGGACGGTGTCCAGTCTGCGTGCGGGGAAGAAGTTCCTGACCGACCTCGGGGTCCGTCTGCAGGCACTGAAGCGTGACGTGCACCTTCGTGAGGACCGGTGCACCCACTGTGGGGCCTGTGTCGGGCAGTGCCCCACCGGGGCACTCTACCTTACCGAATCGTATGAGGTGAAGCTCGCCACGGAGAAGTGCATCGCCTGCGGCCACTGTGCGATGGCCTGCACCTACGATGCGGTCGAGGTGATGTTCGGCGACTGAGTGTCCATACCGAAAACCGAAGCCGGGTACAGCATGAAGCCCCTGTCACGAGTGACAGGGGCTTCGTTGGTTAAGACCGGTGTCAGGTCAGCGCATCCGCCGACGGAGGAAGTATCCGAACCCGAAGATGCAGCCGCTGCCCAGAAGGAACATCGTTCCGGGCTCCGGAATGTCGCACAGCGGGAACTGACCCTCGACGTACCCGTAGTCGTTCGCACAGGTCATCGTCCACCACAGCATGCCGCTTTCGCCGCCCACGTCACCGAAATACGACCTCGGAATGATGCCCTCGATGACGTAATGATCGGAGCCGTAGAAATCGTCATTGTACGCGAAGTCCGTCTCCCGCCTTGTGCTTCCCGTTGTAACAGGTGTCCTGAATGGGAAAGCCGGTCACGATCGCGTAGTAGAGGTACTGGCAGTCTGCGGTGGCATACGCCGCTTCCACGTTGAACTGCTGACCGCCTACCCCCGGACCGACGTAGCCGTGGGAGCCTACCTCGGGCTCAATCCATTCCACCGCCCCGACGTCGTTGGTCCAGTCCGTAGCGGGCGTCACGCCCCACTCGGACAGGTCACCGTCCGCCACGAAATCGCCAAAAGTCCCACACGAAAGACCAACCACCAACACCACACAACCAAGCACCTTCTTCATTGAGTCGACCTCCCCAAAGGGGTCCTTAGCCATGTCCGGGCACCACTCCGGACCCCCTCTCTCGCATGGCTCACATTGTCAATGCGTCAAAGATCATGGATACCCAGTCTTCTACGCCAAAGCAGGTGGGGTGATACAATAAAGGCCATCTTTGCTGTGAAACCGGTTGCTTCAGTGGCTGAATAAACATGCCTCCGAACCGTGTCCCTCGGGACTCTCAGCCCATCCATTTGTGGACAAAGGACTTGCGGTAGATGGGCGATTTACGTAATCGACGGAGTTTACATTATTTCATTGACGACCGGAGATGCTGTTCTAAGGTAGGGGTGTCCATAGGCTTCAGATGGGCTGTTGGGGGGCAGCCGTCCCGGAGGGGGCCGGGCGGACGGACCGGGCAAGCCGGGGAGCCCGATGCGAGAACCGAACATCCTGCATCCGGTGCTGTGGGCGTGTCTGTTGCTGCGCGCCCATGGGGTCGCGTCCGCCGAGGGTCTGTCGAAGGCGGGACCGTCCCGGGCGGGGATTCCAGGCGCCGTGCTCCCGCCGTCGGCGTATCAGGCCGTCGCCGTCATCGCTGCACTCCTCGTGGTCGCCCTGCTGATGTGGAACCTGCTGCTCAGACGTCGGATCAAGGAGTTGCCAACGTCCTCCCCGGCGGGTGCCGAAGCGTCCGGTCGGGGATTCTCGTCTGAGATGGAAGAGGCCCTGGCGGCCGCAATCCACGCGGCCGAACTTGCCTCGGCCACCGTTCCGGAACTGTGCGAGAAGTGTGTCGGCAGAATCCGGAAGGTGTTCCGTCTCGACGCACTCATCATCTACTGTCGCGATGCCGACCGGGACACACTCGACCTTGTGGCCGCTTCCGGTCTCCCGGCTCCCTTGGCGGGAGAGGTCGATCCCGGGAGTGCTTCCGAGAACACGATGGCGTTTCTCCGGCAGGCCGTGCACACGGCTTGTGCCGATCACATCACGGATGTCTCCGACGACACACGAGCCCCTGAGCTGGTCCGGGCCGCCCACGCCGCAGGACTTGAGGCCGTTGACATCCTCCCGCTGGTTTCGAAGACGACCCCGCAGGGCGTTGCGGTCGCCTTTGCCGCCGCCGACCGGGACGTTCAGCCCTTCAGGACGCATGGGTTCGACGTCCTGGGACACGAGCTGGCCCATGCGATGCGTGTGAAAGACGTCGAATGCCGGCTTCGACTCGAGCGGCAGCGACTCAACGACGTGCTGAGGGCCATGGGTGACGGCGTCATGGTGATCGATCGGCAGCTGCACGTCATCTGGTGCAGTCATGCGGACATGGATGCTCCGGAGCACGGGGGGACGGAAAGAGGCGAGAAGTGCCACCGGCACCGTCACGAGCAGGACGAGCCCTGTCCTGAATGTCCCGCCGTTCGGGCCTTTTCCAGTGGACAGTTGGAGATCGGTGAGGTCCATGTTTCCTCATCGACGGGCGAGCACCGCTGGTACCAGGTGACGGCGGCCCCGCTCAGGAAGGACGGCGACGGCGTGCGTCAGGTGCTCGTCGTGAGTCACGACGTGACCGAACAGCAGCTTCTGCGGCATCAGCTCATCTGGGCGGACAAACTCTCATCCGTCGGCGAGCTGGTGGCCGGGGTCGCCCACGAACTCAACAACCCCCTCGCCGCCGTGCTCGGGTTCAGTGAACTCATGCTGGCGGGAGACGTCCCCCGGAACATGCGCGAGGACCTCGAGCGCGTTCACAAGGAAGCCGTCCGCTGCCGGAAGGTGGTGCAGAACCTCCTGAGCTTCGCCAGACACGCACCGTTTGAAAAGAAACCCGTCAGCATCAATGAACTCATCGACACGACACTCGAACTCAAGTCCTACCAGCTTCGTGTGGACAATGTCACGGTCCGGACGGAACTCAGTCGTGAACTCCCGGTCACGGTCGCCGACGGGCAGCAGCTTCAGCAGGTGTTCATCAACCTGATCAACAACGCCCACGATGCCATACGGGAGAAGGGGACACCCGGGACACTGACGGTTCGCACCTCTCTCAGGGATGACCGGATCATCGTCGAGGTCGCCGATACGGGTCCCGGCATCCCGGCCGAATACCTGCACCGGGTTTTCGACCCATTCTTCACGACGAAGGAGCCCGGTGAGGGAACCGGACTGGGACTCAGCCTCACCTACGGCATCGTGAAGGAGCACAACGGCGACATCCACGTCGAAAGCACGCCGGGAACAGGAACCGTCTTCACCGTTGAGCTTCCCGTCGAGCGGGTGTCCGGGGGGCCCGCCGGTGACGTGAGCACGGTCCGTGAGGGACCGGTCGGTCGAAGACAGCTCGACGTGATGATCGTGGATGACGAACCGGCGACGGTGGAGCTGATCTCGAGCTTCCTGCGTCTCGAGGGACACCGGGTGACCACGACCGGCGACAGCCGGGAGGCCCTGAGGCTGATCGAGCGACACGTCGACCGTTTTGATCTTATCATCACGGACGTCAAGATGCCGGGGGTCAGCGGGGAGCAGCTCTACAGCCGCGTGTGTGAGCTCAGACCGCACTTTGCCCGGAACATCATCTTCACCACGGGGGACACGGCCGGCACCGAGACCCGCAAGCTTCTCGAACTGACCGGGAACACCGTCCTCGAGAAGCCTTTCCGCATCGAGGACCTCAGACAGGTCATCGACAGGACGGTGGCGGAGGTCCTGTGACGGTGCGGCGCCTCCTGCGGCACAATTCACTTGATATCTCTGTCTCCTCCTCTATAGTCCGGGCGTGTGTGGGTCCGTGCGAGGGGCCTGACGGTTTCGAAAGGAGCACGTGTCTTGAGCGTTTCCGGGGGTGAAGGGAAACGCCGTGGCGGGCAGATCCCCCTGCTTCTGGTCCGTGGGGAGAACCTTCCCCACGCCTGGGAGCAGGCCATGCTCGCGGTCTGGCGGGACGGGGTGGACGTCCGCACCGAATATGACCGTCGCGACGTTGACGGACGCTTCATCGACCCCCCGAGCCGTGACTGCACCATGGTCATCGAGGTCGCCGATCCCTTCGCCGAGCCGCGCATCCACAAGAACTTCCCCGGCGGACCCGAGGAACTGGAGGTCTACCGGCAGGAGGTCGTCGAGGGCATTCACGACCATTGGGTCGACCCGGCGGACCCCGACAAGTGGACCTATACCTACCACGAGCGTCTCTTCGGCTACACGGCTACGGAAGATCTGGACGACCCGAAGGCCCCGCGGCTGAGGACCATCAACCAGATGGAATACGTGGTGAACAAGGCGGCGGCGGCGCATTACTCCCGACGCATCCAGGCGATCACCTGGATGCCGACGGCCGACCCCTCGACGACCGACCCGCCCTGTCTCCAGCGACTGTGGTTCCGACTGCTGGAAGACGACGCCGGCGAACTGGTGCTGAACCTCAATACCCACTGGCGCAGTCGCGACGCCTACAAGGCGTGGTTCATGAACGTCTACGCACTGACCGACCTTCAGCGGAAACTGGCGGGTGAGATCGCCGTCAGGGCCGGTCGACCGGTGCGGGTGGGACGGTACGTTGACCTCTCCGATTCCTTCCACGTCTACGGGTCGTATTTTGCCGAGTTCGGTCCGGAACTCGAGAAGATGCAGACCGACCCCGACTATCGGAAACGTGCCTGGTCCAGTGACCACCCGGCCGTCGTCATGATGATCGAAGAGACCCGCAGGAAGCTCGAAGAGAACCCCGACTACATGCGAAGCTCACCGGGATGACGTCGTGGACGTCGTCCGCACGCATTGTGATCCCCGGGCGGTCGAAGTCGCTTGAATCGGGTCGTCTGCGGGGTAAAATAGGGGTGGAAATCCCGAAGGTCTCAGAGGTCCCTTCCGTATGCCCGGACGACTCCGCAGCATTTCAGAGATGCTCCGCAGGACCCGGCTTGTGGGGCTGTATCTCGTCCTTGTCGTGACCCTTGCCGGCCCGGTGGGGGCCCAGGAGAGGAGTGCGGCGCTCGAAGCCGCGCTGAAGGCCGAGTCCAGGCGGGTCGAGCTGATCGCACGTCTGAGAGAAACCGTGGTTGCCATCTTCCCGGCCGTGTCCGAGGGGGATGCCGAGCCGCCGAGGAATCAGGGAGGAGGCAGTGGCGTCATCATCGACGCCGACGGTCACGCCCTCACCAATTACCACGTGGTCCGTGAGGCGAAAAAGGTGAGCGTGGGTCTCTCCGACGGCCGGGTTTGCAGCGCGGTCGTCAAGGGACGCGACCCGACCGGGGACATCGCCGTCATCCGGATCGAGGGCGAGTCGTTCCCCTTCGCCGAACTCGGGGACAGTGACCGACTGGAGATCGGGGGCTGGGTCCTGGCGATGGGGAACCCGTTCGGCTACGCCACCGACTTCAAGCCGACCGTGACCCAGGGGGTGGTCAGCGGTCTTCACCGGTATCTGCCCGGGACGCTGGGCGGCGACCTGATCTATACCGACTGCATCCAGGTGGACGCCCCGATCAATCCGGGGAACTCGGGTGGACCGCTTTTCAGTGGTGACGGCAAGCTGGTGGGCATCAACGGTCGTGTGTCGGCCCGACCGTCGCGCGGGAGCGTCAACACCGGTGTGGGGTTCGCCATTCCCATCAACCAGATCAGGGAGTTCCTGCCCGACCTCATCGCGGGCAAGCGGGTCCACCACGCCGTGCTGGGGGTGGAGCTGTCGGAGGGTCTGGCGGACGTCACCATCAAACGGGTCCTCCCGGACAGTGCCGCCGACAAGGCGGGCCTCGAGCCCGGCGACGTGGTCCGGTCCTTCCAGGACCGTGAGATCCGAAGTGAGATGGAACTCATCAACCGGATCGGAATCCTTCCGGCCGGCAAGCGGGCCCGCGTCGTCGTCGAGCGACGGGGCAGACAGTATGACATCGAAGTGGCCCTTGGACAGAGACCCACCGCGGCCGAGACCGCGAGCGTCACGCCGAAGCCGCCTGTGACGCCCCCCAGGGAAGAACCCCCTGCCCCACCGGAGGTCCCTGCCGATCTCACGCCGGACGATGTCGCACGACGCATGGCCCGGGCGATGGGGGGCTACGAGGCGCTGGCCGGGATCAAGGACACCATCAGCACCGGACGTGTCCGTCGGCTGATGCTGCGACGTGTCTGGGTGGGTGGTCGTATCGTCCAGTACGACCTCGGGCCCTTCCGCGTGCGGCACGAAACCACTTACCGCTATCGTGGCAGTGAACTCAACCACGTCACCGTGCTCGACGGGGACGCCGGGTGGGTCTACACCGATGCGAAGCTGCGGGACATGACGGAGACGGAAGTCGCCGCCGCCAGGACCGAACTGGAGGCCTATGAGCTGCTGAGCACACCCGACGGATGGAAGAACGCGGACGCGAAGCTCGCCGGAACCGAGGTGCTCGACCGACGGACGCTCGTGGTGGTTGTCACGAAGGACACCGACGGCGGGACCCGACGCTGGTCTTTCGACCCGGAGAGCTGGCACCTGGTGCGCTGTGTCAGCACGTCAGCGGTCACCCGGGACCGCATTGACAGCCGTCTGTCGGACTACCGTGCCGTCGGCCGGGTGGTCCAGCCCTTCCGGTTGTCCCGCTACGTCAACGGCATCCTGACGCAAGTCATCGAACTCGAGAGCGTCGAGTTCAACCGTGGCATCAGCGAGGAGGTCCTGAAACGCAAACCTCCCGTCCAGATGGGACCGAAGGTATACTGATGAGAAGACGCCTGTCCGCACAACTTGCAGTCTGGCTGCTGATGTCGACGTTGACCGCCGGTCCGGCGTGGTCCGAGAACGCCTTTCGCAAGGCCGTCCAGACCGCCTCACCGTCGGTCGTGAAGATCGTCACGAATGTCCTCACGTCTTTCGGCGGCGGAGCCGGCTTCCCGTACG
This sequence comes from Planctomycetota bacterium, assembly GCA_035530235.1. Taxonomy (GTDB): domain Bacteria; phylum Planctomycetota; class DG-23; order DATKVD01; family DATKVD01; genus DATKVD01. The sequence goes on from DATKVD010000042.1 coordinate 22,622, forward strand.
GTTCCGGGGTCATCGTTCACGACGACGGCTACATCGTCACCACCGGTCGTCCGACGGTCGGGGGCGGGCTTCGTCTGACCGTGGTGCTGCCGGACGGGTCCCGGCATGCCGCGCAGATCGTGAAGACCGAAGACACGTCCGGCCTCACACTCCTCAAGGTGGCGTGCACCGGACTCCGCCCCGTCGAACTCCGTCTTGAGGACGCCCCGCACGTCGGACAGTGGGTCGTCACTATCGGGAACCCGTTCGGACTGTCCCGGACACGCACCGATCCCCTCTCGGCCAGTGTCGGCGTCATCTCGGCTTTCAGGAGACTGAATGCCAAGGGGTTCGATTATGCCAAGCCGGTCATTCTGACCGACGTGACGCTGAACCCGGGGGGTCAGGGCGGTGCGATGGTGGACCTCGATGGACGGCTGGTAGGCGTCTGTGGTCGTGTTCTCACGAGCACACGCACGAACACACAGCTCAGTTACGCCGTTCCGGCGGCCGAGGTCGCCGCACTGCTTGACGACGTGCTCAAAACCACGACACCCCGGCCCCTCCCGCAGGACGAACCGACACCCCCCAGGCCGGAGGAGGACCGCGGCTACCTGGGGGCTTATATCCTCGATGAGGCGGAAGGGACGAAGGGGGCCTACGTCGACAAGGTCGTTCCGGACTCTCCGGCCGGCAAGGCGGGCCTTGCGGCCGGGGACCTTGTCACCGCGATCAACGGCAGGAGCATCTCCAACGGTCGTCAACTCATCACACGGCTCGACGGTCTCGGTGCGGGAGTCCCGGTTGAACTGACGGTCAGCCGGGAGAAGGCCGAGCGGAAGATCACGGTGACGCTGGGTCAGGTGCCGCGTCCGGTGCTCAAGTAGGAGTGCGCATGAAGCCGGTCGGGTATTTCCTGGGGGTCGTGCTGGCGGCGGCGGTGCTTTTAGGGCCGACGTCCGTCCGGGCCGTCGACGATGACGTATCCGTGCTCGAACAGGTGTTCGCCGACGCGGTGATGCGGATAAGACCGTCCATCGTCAGTGTGTCGGTCCAGTGGAAGCCGGGTAAAGAGCGGGTGCGGCCGTCGCGCGGCCCCGTCTTTTTCAGACGTGGCACGGGGCCCTTCACCGGGGTTGTCATCTCGTCCGACGGCCTGATTATCACCTCGGACTTCAACGTGAACGCCGACGCGGAGGGTGTGACCGTGACGGTGCCGGGTCGGCCCACGGAATATCCGGCGGAAATCCTGGGCCGGGACGTCTCGCGCGGGGTCCAGCTGCTGAGGATTGAGGCGAAGGATCTGGCGGTGCCGACCTTCGCGCCGGACGACAGCGTGAAAGTGGGTCGGTGGGCACTGGCCTGTGGTGTCGGCGAAAGCAACGGTACCCGGACACACGAGGCCCCGAGCCTGTCCCTGGGCATTATCAGTGCCACCGAGCGCATCGCCGGACGTGCGATTCAGATCGATGCCGCCACGAACCCGTCAAATTACGGTGGACCGCTCATCGACGTCGAGGGACGACTGGTGGGCGTCATCACGCCGCTGACGCATTCCGGTTCGGAGGAGGGGATTACGTACTACGACAGTGGGGTCGGGTTTGCGGTTCCCGTGAGTGACGTTCTGGCACAGCTTCCGAAGCTCGAGGCCGGCAAGGTCATTCACGCGGCGTTCCTGGGCATCCGGTTCGACATGCGCACGGTTGCCGGGGGAGCGCACGTCGTGGCGGTCGTCCCGGGGAGTGGTGCGGAAAAGGGCGGCATCAAGCCCGGTGACGTGATCGTCGAGTTCAACAATGAGGTCATCCACACGGCGTTCAGACTGCTTCACGCCATCGGGCGGTGCCGGGTGGACGACGTGGTCAAATTCAAGGTGCTGCGCGACGGGAAGTCGATGGAACTGACCGCGACGCTCGGGGCCAGACCCGAGCGGACCCCCTGACGCAAGAAGAAACGCCTGCCGGTCCTGGGCAGGCGTTTCGTGCCGGTGTTCTCCTGTGGGATCGGACGGCTCAGTCCTCGATCCCGTCCTCTTTGACCGCGGTCACCTGCGGGCACAGCTCGGTGAGTTCGCGTGAGACGCGTCCCGCGACCTCGTGCACCTGGTTCACGTCGTGTCCGTTGCTCGACAGTTCCCCGATCATTCGTCCCAGTTCGTGCACCCGGGCTTCCCGGGCTTCGAGATTCTCGATGAGGCCGTTGAGTGCCGACGCGACGTGCTTGAGGTAGTCTTTGCGCCGCAGACGCACCCGGAATCCGCGACGTCCCCGGGCCAGGTCGTGAATCAGACGCTCAAGCCGAAACGCCGGACCCGCAATCCGGTGCGAATGCACCACGATGTAGTACATGCTCACACCCGTGATGATGACCGCACACAACGCGTTCACCCAGATGAAGTACGTCACCATCTGCAGTGTGTTGAAGAAGTAGAAGACCGTGAGCGACCCCATCACCAGGCCCGCCAGGAGTGACATGGTGAGCACCACCCACGTCATCAGGTAGCGGAACTGAAACTCCTTGTCGACGACGAGTTTTTTCCGTTTCCAGTTTCTGCCGCTCATAACCTTTGCCTCCGCGAAATCCGGATTCGACACTTCAGGGGACGTGTCCGGCGTCGCCGGATGCGTCGTAAGCCCTTTATTATCAATAACTTACGGAGACTACGCGTCACGGGCACAGACCCACATCGCCTCGCAATGGGAGTTATCGGCTCCGGGGGGACCGAACTTGACCGCTTCGGGCCGTGCCGCGCGCTTTCTCAGCGCCAGTCCTCGGCATCGGCTCCCTGACGGTCCGGCTCGCCGATGGCGTCCCGTACGCCAAGGATCTGCGTGGTTACTTCACGACGAAGCCGGTTGTACCGCTCCGCCGTCCATGCTTTCTTGGGAATGGCACGCCAGGTGAGTGAGGAGGAAGGTTCGACACACTCCGCGAGTTCGCCGCTGATCTCCTCGCGGAGCTGTTTGAGGAATTCCCCGGCCTCGTCCGTCTCCCTGCGTTTGCCCGCCCCACGGATGAGCCGCTCGAGTGTGATGAGGTAGCGGTAGTCCTTGATGCCTTCCCGCATCTCTTCGAGGATACGTGACGGGTTGACGGTCGGCCAGTTGCGCGACGACGGCATCAGCAGACTCCCCAGCTCGCCGCCGTAGCCGTCGAACGGGTGATACGGATCACCCCAACTGCTCCGTGCCGGTCCCACCACCACGCCGTCGGCTTGCGTGCGCCAGAGGTAGACCCCCACCAGGTACCGGGCCACGGCGGGGTCGTCGATGACGGGAGGCCACGAGGCGGGATGTCCGAAGTAGACCTTGAGCCCCTCGGCCTTGAGCGATTGGATCACCTCCTCACGGTAGCTGCCGAGTGCCCGCAGGTATGCTCTTTGTCCGACCGGGTCGACGTGGAGGAAGGCGTCACGTCCGCCGGGGGTCCTGGGCCGGCTCTTCGCATCGCGTGCGGCTTTGGCAAGGTCGATGAGTTTCAGGGGCTCCAGCAGCATGAGGTTGGCTTCGTTGACGTCCTTGAGCCAGTCACCGGCGTAGACGGTGTCGAAGCCGTACGTCCTGAGTGTCCCGAGTGCCGAGCCGATCTCCTGACGGTGCAGTCTCTCGAAGCGGACCTTGACGCTGCGGGCGTGATCCTGCGGCAGACGGTACGTGTTCTGGGAACGCACACTGTGTCCGTAGGGCTCGTTGCCGGGGTTCAAAGGCTGCACGAAAGAGATGACACCGAACTCGGCGGTCTCGGGCTTCCGCAGTCGGAACGGGAGGACCTCGAGTTCCAGCTTGAGCAACACCTCCGCACTCCTCGTGCTCGTGATGCGGACGAGACCACTGTATTTCCCCGGGAAGAGGTCGGGTGCAAGCGTCAGGTTGATCCAGAACCGTCGCGACATGTAGCGGTCGATGTCGATGGACCTGAAGGCCACGAGATACCACGGGACGACCATGTACTGCCAGTCCCCCCTCGAGCGCTGAGCGAGCATCCGTCGGGAGTAGCGCACGGCCCGGAGGTCGATGTCGTTGGGGAGGATCTCCCGGCTGCGGGGTCCCTCGAGCGGCTCGAGCTGGACACGGATTCCCTTGAGGGGATGCAGGGCGAAGACGCTGAAGGTGACCGGAACGATTTCCCCCGGTGTCCCCGTCACCTCGAGACGTGAGACCTCCTCACTGATCTCGGGGACGGTGTCGGGGTACACCTGCTCGAGGTGGTCACGGGCAAAGAGGACGAGGTCGCGTCCGGAGAACTCGGGACGTGCGACCAGCATCCCGATCTTCTCCTGACGTCGGTCAGGGTCGAGGAACTCCTCGTGGAGGTCGGGCTTCTTCAGCTCGACGGCCAGGGCCGGATCAAGGGGACGGAAGCTCACACGGTTGTAGCGTCGACGGATGTCGTACCACAGGCGCTTGAGTTCCGGCTCAACCTTGCCCGCATGCTCAACCGGGTAGACGACCATGAAGTTCAGAAACCCTTTGTCGGGTTGCGGACTGGTCAGGAATTCCAGGTTGAGCTGGCCGTCGGTCACCTCCACGTCAAAGCTGATGGGACCGTAGATGTCCCGGGCGAATTTCGCCCAGATGTCCTCGTCGAACTCATACCTGGTCTGATCGTGTCCGTAGAACATCCGCATGCGCTCGACGTAATCACTCGCGCGCAGACGCAGGTGTTTCACCTCACCTTCGGCCTTGATGGTGAAGTCGTAGTCGACCGGCATCAGGTGGTGGATGCCTCCCCAGTGATAGCCGTGGGCAAGGTGCACACGGTACTTGCCGGCCGGGCAGTCCAGGAAGAACGGAGAGCTGAGGTTCTGGACGCCGTCACGGATGAGGTCTCCCAGGGGGACCGCCCCCGAAGACGTGAGGGTCGTGAGCTTGTCCTTCTCATCGTCGAGATTCGGGGCCAGCCAGCCGTAGCCCCGCTGCGATTCGTATCTCGTCTTGCTGTCGACCGGGGTGAAACC
>DATKVD010000043.1:0-6063 GCA_035530235.1 Planctomycetota bacterium
GTTCCGACGTGAGATGCGACGGGTGCTGCCGGGTGGGTCGCTCGAACGGATGGACGACGACCACCCGCTCTTCAGTGCCCTGGAGAAGATCAAGACCGTGGAATACACCGACCTCATCAAGCAGAAGAACCCCGGCTTCAACGCCGCGGCACTCGAGGGCGTCAGTCTGAATGGCATCCTGTCGGTCATTTACAGCAAGTACGACCTCGGTTGCGGCTGGGAGGAGATCGAGCACCCGTATTCGCGCGGACTCGCCTCGGCCGACGCACTCAAGATGGGCATGAACACCATCGTCTACGCGATGACACACTAACAGCAGGCTGTAGGCTGAAGGGTGCAGGCTGAAGGTACAGCAACGAAAGGGCGGCGGGGCTTGGACCCCGCCGTCCTCCTTTTCGGACAGGCCTGTGGAGAGCGACAGGATGTCATCTGCTCAGAAGCTGCCCTGGTATTTCGAGCCGAGGCGGACACTCGGACGTACGGGGTTCGTGGCGTCGAGGATCGGCATTGGAGACCTCGCCGACCGCACGGTGCCGCTGGATGAATGCGTCGCAACGGTGAAGCGCGCCATCGACGCGGGATTGAACGTCATCGACACCGCGCCCCGCTACGAGGACGGCTACTCGGAAGAGATCGTCGGCCGCGCGGTGAAGAGCCGCCGCGACCGCATGTTCGTCATCGACAAGATCGACTTCCTCGACGAGCCGGTGGCCCCGCAGGTGGAGGGGAGTCTCAAGCGGCTGGGTCTCGAGGCGGCCGACTGCTTCGTCTTTCACGGGCTCTCGACGGTGGATGGGTGGCGGCGGGTGACCGGCCCGGGCGGGGCGATGGAGCAGCTCGAAGCGTGCGTGAAGGCGGGAAAATGCCGGTTCCGCGGGATCTCGAGCCATCACCCGGAAGTGCTTCGCATGGCGATCGAGTCCGGTCTGTGCGACGTGGTGCTCTTCGCCGTGGGACCGTTCTGCGACGTGCGCTATACCGATGACATTCTGCCCCTGGCGAAGTCGGCACGCGTGGGCACGGTGTGCTTCAAGGCCTTCGGGGCGGGACAGCTGGTGTGCGACACCGCAGGCTACGGGAGACCGCTCGCGAAGCGTCCACGGGGGAAGGTGAGTTCCGGGGGGAGGTCGGACCTGCCGGTGCTGCCGCACCTCTCACCCGCCGAGTGTGTGCGCTACTCGCTCACGAACGATCCCGACGTCGCGCTTCTCGGGCTGAGCTTTCCGAACGAGCAGGACGCCGCCCTCTCGGCAGCCGCTGAATTCAGACCCATGTCAACGGAAGAGCAGGCCGACCTCCGACGACGGGCCGTCATCGCCATGGAAGGCAAGGGCGGGTCGTGGTGGGATCCCAAGACAGGCTGAAGGCTGCAGGCTGAAGTCTTCAGCCTTCGCCCTGCTTCACTCCGTTGTTCCCCCGATGCCGGTCTCCTCGTTCGGTTCCTCACGGTCGCGCGTGAGCTTGTAGTGCACGATGACGAGGTGTCGGCAGAGGATGGCCAGGGGCACGCAGATGACCACGTAGAGGGCGATCCACCAGAGGATGTGGAGTTCGTGTTCGCCGCCGCGGAGCTGTCGGGCGAGGTAGGCGACGGTCGCCAGCGTCCCGAGGGCGACGAGCCAGCCGACGTCGGCGGCCTTCTCCAGCACGTGCTGCGGGTAGGGCAGCTTCCCGCGGATCGCACGGACGATCCCGAAGATGAGCCCGCCGTAGAGGAAGATGCACCCGAAGGCGAACATCAGCCAGGCCCCATCTGAAAGCTCCGTGTCCGTCGTCTGGGCGAGGATGTTCACAAGAGCGGTATTCATGACTCGGTAACCTCCTCTCTCTTTCGACCGACGAGCATGAGAATGATGCTGATGACGATGAGGCTCAGAAGCAGCACCCATTGTCCGATGTAGGGGCCCCACCTGGGGTCAGCCGGCGGCTCTACCTTCAGTTTCTTCTGGATATCCTCCACGGTCGTGGCGACGAAGATGAACCCGATGAGCAGGGGACAGACCACGCGGATCATGAACGTCCACCACCGGCCGATGGCGATCTCGCTGTTCTCGTTGATGTGGTCCCGCAGCTTGTGTGCCCCGAAAAGCCACCCCACGATGATGCACTGAAGCAGCATCACGAGCGGCAGACCGATATCGTTGCAGATGTGGTCGGCCCAGCCGACCCAGTGGATGCCGGCATTTGTGCAGAAGAGGAGGCCGACGACGAAGCAGAGGATGCAGAGGAAGGCGGTCACGTGTGCGTGTCTGCGGCCGGTCTTCTCCACGATGGCCGACGCGGCCCCTTCGGTCAGGGAGAACGCCGAGTCGATGCCCAACAGCAGCAGCATGAGGAAGAACACGCCCCCGAAGAGCGGGGCCCACTCACCGAGCCGGTTGATGGCGTCGGGGTAGGTCGTGAAGACAAGGCCGAACGCAGTTGTCTTGATCTCTCCGAGTGCGATCTTGTCGGCGAACGCCAGATGCCCCACGGTGCTGAAGACGACGAAGCCCGCGAAGAAACTCGTCCCGCAGTTGGCCATCGTCGTAATGAGTGCGTTGTTGGAGATGTCGGACTTCTTCTTGAGGAAACTCGCATACGCGATCATCACGCCGAAACCGAGTGTCAGCGAGAAAAACACCTGTCCGAACGCCGCACGCCAGACCTCCGGGTCCCACAGTTTGCTGAAATCCGGCGTGAGGTATTGTCGGATGCCGAGCACGGCACCCTCACGTCCGATTTCACTGAAGAACAGCACCCCCAGGAGAAGCACCGGCAGCGGGACCGTCCACATGACCACCTTGCCGACGACGCCGACACCCTTGTAGATGCACAGGAAAATGCAGAGCCATGTGAAGGCGAGTCCCAGGACAATCCACGGCCGCAGACCACCGAACTCGAACATGCCCCCCGACACCTGGAGGTACTGCGCTTCAAAGAAGTCGCCGGGATTGCTTCCCCACAGCGGCACCTGTGAGGCGGCCGCCTGTGCACCCTCGGCCGCCCCCGGCGCGGCCGCCGGGATGAAACTGAAGACCAGGTAGTTGGCACACCACGCCATGATCGCGACGTAATAGATTGTGATGACCGTTGCTATGAGAATGGCGAACCATCCCACCCACTCACTGTTCCGTCTCATCTTCTTCAGGCTGAAAGGGGCCGCCTGGACCATCATGTGTCCGATGCCGAACTCCATGATGAGGAGTGGGATTCCCAGCGTGATGATGGCGACGAAGTAGGGGATGAGAAACGCCCCGCCGCCGTTCGCCGCACACACCCCGGGAAACCGCCAGACGTTCCCCAGTCCCACGGCCGAGCCGATGGCCGCCATCACGAATCCCACGCGACTGTTCCAGTGCTCGCGTTCTTCGGTCATGCTGTTCCCCCCGAATGCCAAGGCACACTTGTCCCGGACGCGAATCGACGACGCCAAGTTTAGGACGCAAGGGCCCGGCCGTCAAGGGGCTAAAGGCACGGTTTGGCACGGCAGCGGGCATGCTTCAGGGGCGGGCGGCGGGGCAAAAAGGAGGAGGTGCACCCCGATTTCTGGGTTCCAATCGGAGTGTCCGGTTGTTAGACTGGTGACGCCGGCAGCGGTCTGCGTATCAGTCCTTCATCCGTCGGACAGGAGAGCCATGAGCGAACCGGAAAAGCCACAGCAGATGAGCGACGCCGAGGCCGTCGAGAAACTCGCCAAGGCCCACGACATCCTCCTCAAGCAGATCCACAAGGTCATCATCGGGCAGAACAGCGTCATCGACGAGATGCTGATCAGCATGTTCTGTCGGGGGCACTGTCTGGTGGTGGGGGTCCCGGGACTGGCCAAGACGCTCCTGGTGCGGACGATGTCGCGCGTGCTGCATCTCAAGTTCAACCGCATCCAGTTCACCCCGGACCTGATGCCTTCGGACATCACGGGGACGCACGTCATCGAACAGGACATGACGACGGGCAAGCGCGAGTTCCGGTTCGTCCGGGGGCCGATCTTCGCGAACATCCTCCTCGCCGACGAGATCAACCGCACGCCTCCCAAGACCCAGGCCGCACTCCTCCAGGCGATGCAGGAATACCAGGTCTCCGCCGGCGACGAAACCCACGAACTGGAGCTGCCGTTCTTCGTGCTGGCCACACAGAACCCCATCGAGCAGGAGGGGACCTATCCGCTACCCGAGGCCCAGCTCGACCGGTTCATGCTCAACATCCTCATCGACTATCCCGACCGTGACGACGAACGGGAGATCGTGAAGTCCACCACCTACGACATCGAGGCGGAGCTGAAGCCGGTGCTGAAGGGCTCGGACATCCTGTACATCCAGAAGATCGTGCGTCGGGTGCCGGTGAGCGACCACGTGGTGGACTACGCGGTGAACCTGGCGCGTGCGACGCGTCCGGGTCGGCCGGAAAGCCCCGACTTCATCAACAACTGGCTGAGCTGGGGCGCCGGTCCTCGCGCCGCGCAGCACCTCGTGCTGGCCGCCAAGGCACGCACCATCCTGAGCGGACGGTTCAACGTCTCGGCCGAGGACATCCGCTCGGTCGCACATCCCGTCTTTCGACACCGGCTTTTCACCAACTTCAACGCCGACGCCGAAGGCGTGACCCCTGAGCACATCATCGACAAGCTCCTCGAGACGATCCCCGAACCGTCCGAACAGGACTATGCCCGGAAACCGGCATCGTCGTAGGGGGAAGGTCCAAGGTCCAAGGCTCGAGGTCCAACGGTGGTACGGAGGAACGCGGTCCCCGGCGAGAACCGGAGCGAGCGTCGTGGGCAAGGACTCGAAGAAGAGGTACGACTTGGGGGAACGCACGGCAAAGTTCGCGGAGGCGGTGATTGAGTTTGCCAAGGGTATCCCCGCCAGTGTCGTCAACAGGCCGATTATCCGGCAGCTGGTCAGGTCCGCGACGAGCGTGGGCGCAAACTACTGCGAAGCCGACGATGCGGAATCAGAGAACGACTTCGTCCACAAGATCCGCCTCTGCGCAAGGAAGCTCACGAGACCCAATACTGGCTGCGGATGATCTCAAAGGCCCAGCCCGATCTCAAGCCGGAAACGCGCAAGCTGTGGAAGGAAGTCCGGGAGCTTCACCTGATCTTCATCACCATCGTCAGGAATGTGAAGAAGCGTTCCAGCAGAACAATCTGATCGCCTTCAGCGGCGAGCCGTGGACCATGGACCTTGGGCCTTTGCGAGCCTTCGGGCTCGTTGTCGTTGAAGCGGCAGATCTCGATCATCGGCTGAGGAGAGTGATGAATACCCCAACGGTGCTCGCATTCGGATGTCACCCCGACGACGTGGAGTTCACATGTGCCGGAACGCTCGCACTTCTGAAGAACGCCGGCTGGGCCGTGCACCTCGCGACCGTGGCGGGCGGGGAGTGCGGGAGCGTCGAGCTGGGCCGTGAGGCGATCCGCGACGTCCGGCTCAAGGAGTGCGCCGATTCCGCCGCGGTCCTCGGGGGCGAGTTCACCTGGGCCGGCGGCGAAGACCTCGAACTCGAGTTCTCGGCCGAGCTCCGCGCCGGCGTGGTGGACGTCATCCGCAAGGCCGCCCCCGACGTCGTCATCACCCAGCCCCCCTTCGATTACATGATCGACCACGAAGAGACGAGCAAGCTGGTCCGGCATGCCTGCTTCGGTGCCCCCATACCCAACGTGCCCTCCCCGAAATACCCGCACATCGAAAAGGTCCCGCACCTCTACTACACCGACGCCATGGACAGCGTGGACATATTCGGCCGGCCCGCGCCCGTCCATTTCTACGTGGACATCACCTCCGTCATGGACGTGAAGGAGAAGATGCTGGCGTGTCATGCGAGCCAGCGCGAGTGGCTGCGTGCGCACCACGGCATCGACGAGTACATCGAGCATATGAGACGGCAGTCGGCCGAGCGCGGAAAACGCGCCGGCGTCGAATACGCCGAGGCGTTCATGCAGCATCTGGGCCACGGCCACCCGCACGATAACGTCATCGCCGAGGCCCTGAAGGACTACGTCGTCTTTGTGTAGGGGAGAGCGAAGGGGGAAATCATGGCCAGACCGCTGAGCACGGTGGCGCCGGGTTGGTGGGACTATACGAC
>DATKVD010000044.1:0-15165 GCA_035530235.1 Planctomycetota bacterium
CTTGAAAGCAGGCGAATCGTCCCGGAGCTGGTAGTTGCCCTTCGCCGCGTCCACGAACAGGGGATCCTGGTCGACAAGGTTATCCCGGACCTGCACCATCTCAGGCGTCGCGTGCCAACCGATTTCCAGCCACTTGCCGCCGACGCAGATGTTGCGGCACACGACGTTGCCCTCGGGGGGTACGCCCTTATCGCCCTTGAGGTAGTCCGTCAACTCCAGCAGCTCCGGGAACCGCGCGTGGTAGGGCGGCTGGGTGTAGTTCATATCCTCCAGCCTCTGCTTCATCGTCTTATAGACCATGTTGTGCCAGACGGGCGACTTGTCCAGGCCCCGGCCGTCGATCTGCACCGCGGGCCGGCAGTCGATGAAAAGGTTGTTCTCGATGGTGTTGTGCCGGCCTCCGCCGATGAAGGCCGCGCGCTGCACGTTGCGGAACACGTTGCCGTAAATGGTCATGCCGCCTGCGCAGTCGTCGATGTAGACACCCATCGAGCCCATGCCGACGCCGCCGACGTCATGGATGTAGTTGTGGCGGATGACATTGCCGAGGAAGGTCCAGTCGCGGCCGATGTAGATGGCCCCGACGTCTCCGGTCTCGAGCGCCACGTGATGGATCTCGTTGTACTCGATGACATGGTCGTTGCCAGTGAACAGGATGCCCGCGTGCGGATGGTCGTGGATGAGGTTGTGCGCGATGCGGGTGCCCACGCCGTTGGCATACACGGCGGGAACGTAGCACTTGGTCCAGCGGCCGATGTGGTGGAGGTGGTTGTTCTCGATTGTATGGCCGCAGGGCTCGATCTTCTTGCGGTCGCCGCCCCATGCATAGATGCCGGCGTCGCCGGTGTTGTAGATGTGGCAGCCCTCAACGCGGTTCTCCCGTCCACCCTCGAGGTAGGCGGCATTGTTGCCGATGTTGCGGATCGTGCAATCCCGGATGACGTTGCCTTGCCCGTACTTGATGCGCACTCCCTCGCCGCGCGTGCATTCGAAGGTCAGTCCCTCGATCGTGACGTTGCGCGTCCCGTTCAGCACGAGCGTCGTCGACTCGAGGAGCGAGACCCACGCCTCCCCTTGGTCGATAGGCTGCGGCGGCCAGAAATAGAGGACCCCGCTGGATCGGTCGAGATACCACTCGCCCGGCTGGTCGAGTTCCTCCAGCACGTTCAGGAAGTAGAAGCGCTGGCCCACGCGGAAGCCGTAGTTGCCGAACGGTGCGACGGTCTTGATCAGTCGCTGGTCCACGTCGACGGAGGCAAGCTTCTCGTAGGAGGCCGCCCAGTCCCATGCCCAGTAGCCGTAGAGCCAGATGTCGTCGAGGCCCTTCCAGCGCCTCGGCCGGTCGCCTTCGTAGAGGAATCCCTCCTCGAGCTTGCCCTGCTGCATGCCGTGCTCGTTGGGAGCGGCGGAACCCTCAGGAAGACCTGCGATCTTCGTGAAGCCCTCGTTGGGCCAGCGGGCCAGGGGCATCGGCTCGCCCCGGAAGAACAACTCGAGGTGGGCAGGTACGGTCGGGCGGGAGAAGCCGCGGGATTTCAGGCTGCCGAAGTTGTTGATCCCCAGCGCTTTGAGGTCGGCCTGCACGACGTTCGTCCCGGCTTCGGGGGACAAGCGTGCGAGAATGACTGGGTCCGTGACCTTGCTCCAGCCGACGACCTGTCGCCCTCCGGTCAGGCGGACCTCTTCGTCCTTCCATGCGGCCCAAGTGAGGCGGCCGCCAGCGGGCGCGTCAGCCAGACTCAGCTCGAGCGTCTTGTCGAGCGGATACGTCCCGGCGCGGAGGAAGACTGTGACAGAGACGTTCGGCGCGGATTTGACGGCCTCGCGCACGACGGCCTGGGCACGAGCCGGTGTCGCAAGGGGGCCGTCGGTCTTCGCCTCGTTCGGCTCCGCCAGCCGGCCCGACCACGTATCCCTTCCGGCGGGAGAAACGAAGAAGCTGACGCCGGGGCCGGCGGGCTGGGCCGGCAGAGGATCGTGAAGCGCAAGCGCGATCAGGATGGCCAGCATCGTCCGGCTCATCACGAGATAGCCCCCTATACGGCGCTTCCGCCGCTAACTGTTGGTCCCTTGCATGTAACCCCTTCTATTGATACCATTTAGGGTCCGTTTCGGCAATGCCCAACTTCGCCAAGGCCCCGCCATGTCCAAACCGACCTGCCCGAGTCCCGCCTGCCGGCTCCACGGCCAGCCTGGCAGGTGCTCTGCGAGGGATTCCGGGGCTGCGTACTGTGTTCCGCGAACGGCCAAGTGGCAGACTAGCCGAGAGGATAACTACCGGATTCGATCCGGTAGTACCGCGTTCACACGCGAATAACGGCGATTCTTCGCGAGGGCTTGCGAAGGGATTTTGCGTGTGGTATACTCCGTAAGTCATGGACTACCGGCCCGTTAGGACAAGCCTGAGCTGAGCAGCCTGACCTTCTCCGGAGCAAGAGGCCACAGGTTCGAATCCTGTCGGGCGTACCATTCATGACACAAGCCCCCGACACGAGGTATGGTCGGGGGCTTGTCTTATGCACGCGTGACTTCTTGCGAAACGCGCAAGAGGCCGGCCGTTTGGATCAGTGTGTCGGGATTCTGCAGATCAGCAGCGTCGGGACACAGCCGGTCATCACGCATACGAGTCCCGCTCTCGTCGCTCGTCTCCTATAGTCCTGCGGCGACCTCGGCGGCGAGGTCGTAGAGTTCGCCCGAGCGCTGCTGCCAGCCCGAGGTGATATACCAGTAGTAGCCGACGAGACCCGACCGGGTGTGCCAGTCGTGGATGCGCCAGTAGGCGTCGGCGGACTGGAACCCCTCCACGATGTGCGACGAGAGTCCCATGACGATGGCGTGGTTGCGCTCGGCGATGAGTTCGGTGCATCGTTTCGCAAGAGCGGGGGGAAGTTTTCCGCCGCCCAGGGCCTCCTCGATGAAGATGCGTGCCTCGCACTGCTGGATGCCCTCGCGCATCACTTCGAAGCGTGCGGTGGCGACCGGTCCCGACGGCCCCGGCGCCAGGAGCGCGGTCTTGACGTTGAGGTTGCGCCAGTTGGCCTTGGGGTAGCGTTCGTAGACGCGTGCGGTGCGGCTGTGTCGGCGGTCCTCGAGGACGGGCCACATGTCGGCGCCGAAGCGTACGAACCCGCGCTGGTCGCCCCCCACGTTCATCTCGCCGACGAGCCGGAAAACCGTGAGCGGGTTATAGTCGGTCACGTCACGGGCGAACTGCACCATGAGACGCGGGTTCTTCCAGCCCTCGCGGCTCGTCCCGTCATACGAGATGAACCGCGGGTGCCAGACGCTCGCGGTGTACCCCACCTCCATGCCGTGGAACAGGGCCGGGCGGAACGAATGCCCCTGACTCGCCCACGGGACGTCCGGAAGGAGCCCCTTCCAGAACGCCACGACCGTCGGCGCCGGGGTCGCGTCGGTCGCGAGTCCGAGCATCATGGATTTCTCGAGCCCGCGTTTCTTCATGCGTTCGTGCAGCTCGACGGCGAGACCCTCCCACAGCGGCTTCGCCGCCGCCTCGGAATACTGCGGGAGCGTGACGCTCGTCGTCTTGTCCCCGTCGATGACGGTCACCTCGGGACCCCTGCCGCGGTATCCGAAGCGTTCTTCCCGCACGTCCTTGCCCTCGAGCCGCTCGACATGGTCGCCGAACTGTCCGCCTTCGAGGAAGAGGTCCCACACGTAGAAGCACACCACCTTCGGCAGACCCTGGTGCTTCACGACGAGGTCGAGGTATCGCTCCAGGACCGCAAAGTCGCAGCGGTATTTGCCGTCAGCGGTTTTCACCCAGCGCACCATCGACTGCGCGTTGCCGAGGTTGGTCTCGTTGATGAGCGGGACGTAGCACGTGGTGACGCCGAGTTGACCGCTCAGCGTCAGCGACTTCTCGACCAGTTTCCAGTGGGCGTCGCTCCAGAGCGGCACGTCGTATTCGAGCGCGAGGGTGTCGGGCGACTCGATGAGTTCGACGAAGGTGCGGTAGTCCTTGGGATCGGGGAGTCTGAACGCGGAGACGCGAAGGTCCACCGGCACGCGGAACGCATCGGCACCGGCGCTCACGGTGAGTGTGCCTTTGTAGTCTCCGGGCGCGGCGTCCGCGGGGACGTGCACGGTCACCCAGACGGGGGCAACCGCCCCGTAGACGGGGTCGGGCTGACCCGGGAGCACTCTCGTCGCCCCGGCACGCAGGTCCTTGCTGCGCACGGGCACCTCGGCGGGCATCGTCTCGAGGAGTCCGTCGAAACGGTTGACGTTGGCCGCGTCGCGGGGGAGGTCCGGAACCGCGCAGCGCAGCGTCACCGACGAGGCGGGAATACGTGCGCCGCCGGGACCCGCGAGATCGGTGACGGTCGCCTTGAGCCCCTTGATCGTCCCGGTCGCCCCGACGAGCACCTTGCCGCTGAAGGTGCCGCCCAGCGTGCCGACGATGCGGACGGGCTTCACCGGTTCGTTGGGGTCGCCCCAGTCGAGGTCGGTGTCGGTGACGAGGAGGCTCGCGTTCCAGACCTGTGTCTTCGCGGGACGCGTGGCGTTGGGTTGAACCACGTCCTTCGTCGGGGTCTCAAGCCGCACCGAGTGCAGGCCGCACGCGTCCCACAGGACCATGGGGAGCTCGTGGTCGCGCCGGTCCTTGAGTTTCGCACAGACCTCCGCCGGCAGGGGGGCACGGTGGAGCGAGAGGGCGAGGACGTTGGTGCCTTTCTTCAGCATCGCGGGAGGGATTTCGACCTCGGTCGTGCGGATGCGCAGTTGCAGCCGCTCGCTCTTCGAGCCCTTGCGACCGTAGCCCTGCGGGAGGTCCCCGTCCTCGAGGAAATACGCCTCGCGCGGATACGTCTCGGCGGGGACGTCGGCCGTGAGCGGGACATCGGCGGGCAGGTGACTGCGCACGAGTTCGGCACCGTTCACGTGCACGGCGAGTCCGCCGCGATACTTGACCGTCAACTTGAGCGGCCGCACCTTCGCGGGGTCGTCGACCGCGAACTTCCCCCTGAGACACAGTTGCGCGATCGCGAGGGACGACTGGTGGGCGTAGAGGAAGCCGACGTTCGCCTGTGCCGACGCCTCCCAGCGGCTCCAACTGGCGAAGGGTGCCCCGTCGAGACGCAGCCAGTCGGAATCGTCGAACGTCTCGGCCGTCCAGTCGGCGGGCGGGGCGGGGGTATCGCACGCGGCGCCGATCTTCGTGAGCGCCTCTCCCTCACGCACCACCGGCGTGCGCATCGCCAGGTAGACCCGCCAGAACCCGCTCGTATCGAGGATGACGGTCCCGGTGGTGTCCGCAGATGCAAACTCAAGGACGAGCAGGAGGGCCGCTACAGCGAAAGCAGCCCGCCGGCATCCTCCCGGATGATTTGCCCCGGTCATCGTCGGCGTTTCCCCCTCATTGAACCGGTCCGAACGCTCGGATGAAGCATACCATGCTACCGGCTCGGGAGGTGCGTGTCCACTGTTCAATCCGGGCATATCTCGTCCAGGAGGAGAGACGCAGGCAACTGAAACTGGACAGAAACGTCCTGACTGTGCGGTAAGGCCTGCTGTGTGGACCTGTATGCGGGAGACGTGAACATTCCACGCTGTAATGCTGCTACCGTCTCCGTTTGCACGCCAACAACGGCGATTCCTCGCAGGGTCTTGCGAACGGAATTCCTACGGGGTATAATTCGTAAGTCATTGACTACCGGTCCGTTAGGACAAGCCTGACCTGAGCAGCCTGACCTCCTCCGGAGCAAGAGGTCAGAGGTTCGAATCCTCTCGGGCGTACCAGCATTGTGAAGGTCCGCGTTTCTGCGGACCTTTTCTATGTGCTCGCAGCAGTCAGGCGCGGACGGCGGGACGAGCCCGTCACCCGGTCTGGGGCCGTGGTTCTCAAGCTGCTCGACCCGCCGCTACGGTGTAGCTGTTCGGACGTGACACTCACGTGTCGCCCGGCACAAATACATGGGGGTGACAGTCGTTGCGAGCGACAGAAAGGGGGCGGAAATGTCGGCGGGAAAGTGCAGTCTGGGCATGGCGGCGGCCGTGCTGGTGCTTTTCGCGGTTTCCGGCCATGGCCGGGCGCAGGAGACGGAGCAGGCGCCGACCGGGCCCCAGGTCACCATCCGGGGCAACGTGATGTGTCAGCGGGCGCTTGTCCCGCCACTGGGGGTCTGCGGACGCAACAGCAAGTACATCCCCATCGTCATCGCCCTCGACGGAACCCCCGGCATCAAGGCCGAGGTGGATCGCATCATGCAGGAGTATTGGCCCGCCGGCAATACCCTCGATTTCGACCAGGCCCGGAAGCTCAACGAGGTCTGGTGTGAACGACTGACCTGGCACGTCACGCCCTTCCCGGAAAGAGATCAGCTGCACAGCGAGGTCGAATACGGCTCGCGGATCAAGGCCGTGACGGGGGTCGTTTTCGAGAGGGACGGGAAGAAGTGGATCACGCCGACGTCCATTGAACCCGCCCGGTGGGGAAGCCTCGACTATACCACGCTCATGCCGAAGGTGATGTTCACGCCCGATGCACCGCTCGTGAAGGCGGGCGACAAGTCGCTCACGCTCAAGGTCACCGACGCGCTGTCCTTGAAATGCGTCCTGCTGCCGGCGGGCAGGTTTCTCATGGGGTCACCGTTCTACCAGATCCGCTACCAGGACGAGTTCCCGCACGAAGTGGTTCTGACGAAGCCGTTCTACATGTCGGAGATCCCGATCACGCAGGAGATGTTCGAGGCGGTGACGGGGAAGAACCCGAGCACGAACAAGGGTCCGCAGTTCCCCGTCGAAAACGTGCCCTTTGCCGACATCCAGGCGTTCTGTCGAGCGCTCTCGGAGCGGAACCAGCGGAAGGTGCGTCTGCCGACGGACGCCGAATTCGAGTATGCGGCCCGCGTCGGGACGTCGAGCCCGTGTTTCGACGAGAAGTACAAGAACCAGTTCAGCCACGTGGCCGTCAAACCCGTCGAAGGCCTGCCGTCGAAGCCCGTCAGGACGAAACAGCCCAATGCCTGGGGTCTCTATGACATGCTGTCCTGTGGATGGCACACCACCGGCGACTACAAGATGTGCAATTTCCGCGGGAAGGAGGTCGACCCGACGGGACCCAGGAGACCCGTCCAGCAGTACAGGGACAAGGACGGGAGCAGCGGACCGTTGTACAAGTCGAGAGGGGGGTGGTATTACGACAAGGTCCGACCGAACCAGCACGGGGCCAACAAGGCCAACGGCGGATACTACGAGGGGATTCCGGTCTTCAGGGTGGTGGTGGAGGGCGAACCGGGAGACAGCGTGCCGGCGGCAGGTGAGGCCGTGAAGACGGACAAGTAGGAGAGAGGCCATGAACACCAGGTTCCAGATGGCCGTGTGGGTCGTGGGCATGGTGGTCGGCGTCGCAGGCATCGGGTGCGCGGCCGAGCCGGCCGTGCCGCCGGAGTGGGTCGCGGCCTATACGGCAGACCTTACCAGCAAGAACGCCGCCGGGGCGTGGTGGACCGCGTCGGGCGAAACCCGGGTCGTGGATGGAAAGCTCGTGCTGACTCCCGGCAGGCGCAGACGCTCCGAGGCGTTCCTGTGCAGTTACAAGTTCCCCGGGAGCCTGCGTGTCGAGGTGGTCTGTTCGGCGCTGGCGGGCGAGCGGCCCGTAAACGTCAGTTTCGACCTCCACATGAACGCCGACGTCGCGGTCGGCACGAATGACCGAAGGGGTTACGTGTTTCAGTTCCGCGCCAGGAGCGGGTCCTGCATCCTGAGGAGGGGAGACAAGGTCATCGGGTCGGCGAGGCATGACGGCATCCGCGCCGAGGGCGGAAAGCCCCTTCACATCATCGCCGAGCGCAGCGACGCCCAGGTGAGCGTCTCGATTGACGGGACACCGGTGCTCTCGGTCAAGGACGACGGGCCCCTGGAGAGCCCCGCGTTGAACATGGTGGGGCTGGGAAGCTCGGGGTGCACACTGAACGTGGAGAAGTTCGTCGTCAGCACGAGGAAAGACCGGCCGGGCGACGTCATCGACCTGGCGGTTGTGCCTGCCGGCCCCCAGATCACCGTCAGGGGCCCGGCGATGTGCGCCCGGGGGTACGCCGCGACACACGGACTTTTCGACGGCTGTCCTCACCTCGCCATCTATGCACTCGATGGGGCGCCGGAGATCAAGGCTGAGTTCGACCGCATCATGGACGAGTTCTATCCGGAGAAAGGACTGGACTGTGATGAGGCCGTGAAGCTCCTCGAGAAATTCGATGAGCACCTGAAGTACTACATCGTGCCGAGTGCCCTCGCCAATCGAGACCACACGGAACATGACTACCCCAGTCGGATACTGTCCGTCACCGGCACGTTTTTCGAGCGTTACGGAAAGAAATGGATTGCCGCCGAGAAGATCGAGCCCGCCGAGATAACCTACCCCGCCAGGATGCTCGCGCCGGACAAGCCGTTCGTCATGCCCGACCCGGAGCCGCTCGTCCTCAAGGTCACCGACACGTTGACGCTCCGGTGCATCAAGCTCCCGCCCGGCAGGTACCTCCGGGGATCGCCCTTCTACGAGCACCCGCGGTGGCAGGACGAGACCCCGCACGAGGTGGTGCTCACGAAGTCCTTCTACATGTCGGAGATCCCCGTCACACAGGAGATGTTCGAAGCCCTCGTGGGAAAGAATCCGAGCAGGAAGACGCCCGGGGCCTGGAAGACCCAGCGTGACCGCGGCTTCAACGAGCGCTTCCGGCACAAGGTGCCCGACGACGGGCCCGATTTCGCCGTCGAACACGCCGAGTGGGCCGATATCCAGGAGTTCTGTCGCAAGCTCTCCGAGCTGAACGGCCGGACGGTGCGTGTGCCCACCGAGGGAGAATGGGAATACGCCGCGCGCGTCGGCACGTCGAACCCGTGTTTCACCGAGAAGTACCTCGAGCAGCGGAGCTTCGTCGCCGACGGCGAGGGCCGGTGCGAGCCGGTCAGACGTCACAAGCCCAACGCCTGGGGATTCTACGACATGGTGAAGTCCGGGTGGGAGCTGGTGAGCGACTACAAGCTGGACAACGTCCGGGAGAAGCAGATCGACCCGCAGGGACCTCCCCGGCGCGCCGCCGCCAACCACGGCGGCGGACCCCTGCGCAGAACCAAGGGCGGATGCTACTACGGCGACACCCATCTGAACCTGCACGGCGCCTGCGACGAACACGGGGACAACGAAGAAGGGATCATGATCTTCCGCGTGGTCGTCGAGGCGGAATAGACCTCCTCACAGGAAAGGAATCGGACATGACGGTCAGGACGTGCATGACGATGGTGCTGGTTCTGCTGCTTCTCTTCTCCGGCGCCGCCCGGGCACAGGAGGTCACCCTCAAGGCAAACGTGCTCAGCAACGTCCATACGGGAGAGAAGGAGAAGGGCGTTTTCCTGATCGCCTATGACGGCACGCCCGGGATCAAGGCGGAGTTCGACAGGATCGTGGCCGAGTATTACCCGGAGAAGGGGCTCGACGCCGACGCCGCCGTGAAAGTGCAGGAGCAGTTCATGACGCGACTCGTCTACCATGTCGACGGGCCGCTGGTGGATGACCTGTGGAAGAAAGCGCAGTGGAGCGTGCGCAGCGCGATGTCCGTGACGGGCGTCATCTCGGAAAGGGACGGGAAGAAGTGGATCACCCTCAGCAAGGCCGAACCGACCACGTTCACCTTCCCGGACAGGATGCTGGCGCCCGACAAACCGTTCGTGATGCCCGACAAGGAGCCGCTGGTTCTGAAGATCGACGACAAGCTGTCGCTGAAGTGCATCTACGTGCCGGCCGGGAAGTTCCTCATGGGCAAGCCCTATTACCAGTGCCGTCACTGGCAGGAGGACCCGCCGCACATGGTGACGCTGACGAAAGGCTACTACATGGCCGAGCATCCCGTGACGCAGGAGATCTACGAACGGGTCTGCGGCGACAACCCCAGCAAGATGAAGGACCCGAAGATGCCCGTCCACAACGTGGACTGCGTCAACATGTACAGGTTCTGCGAGAAACTGTCGGAGAAGACCGGTCGGAAGGTCCGCGTGCCCACGGGCGCCGAATGGGAATACGCGGCACGCGTGGGGACCTCCAACCCGACGTTCGCCGTCAAATACAAGGACCAGAACAGCAACGCCACGGAGAAGTACGGCACCCCGCCGCTGCCCGTGAAATCGAAGCAGCCCAACGCATGGGGGTTCTACGACATGCACAGCGGGTGGTGGGAGCGCATGGGCGACGCGCCGGTGAAGGAGCACAAGGACGTGGTGGACCCGGACTACACGCCTCGCCAGGACAAGACCGAGGCCACGCGGGGCAACAAGCACAGTCACATGGGCAAGGGCCAGTGGACGTATGAGATCAGCGAGATCGAGTACATCAGCAGCGAGGCGGGGTCGTTCAGGTTCCGCATCGTCGTCGAGGCCGAGTAGACCCATTGAAGAGGGATCGGACATGATGTCGAAAGCATTCGCGTTGACGACCGCGCTGATGCTGTTCCTTCTCTGCGGCACGCTGCGTGCACAGAACCCGGCCCCCGCCGCCGTGCCCGCGACAGCAGACTCGTGATAGAAAGGACGGTGTCGCATGAGCAAGAAACAGGGAAGTGAACGTTCCATGAAAACAACCATTCGCGGTCCAGCGTTTCTGCCGCTCGTTCTGCTCTTCTTCGCAGTAACCCTCATTCTGACGCCGGTGTATGGCGCCACGATCTCCATTTCCGGCACGGTGAAAGACTCCGACGGGAAAGCGGTCGGCGGTGCAGACGTGTATGCCGTGGCGGCCCCCAGGGTCAAGACCGTTTCCGCCGCCGACGGGTCTTTTTCTCTTACCGGGACGATTGCCGATGCGCCGGCGCAGCCCGGGGTCTCGGAAAAACCCCGGACTGTTACGCGCACGTCGGTAGCCGCGGCCAAGGCCGGGTACATGACAGCCCAGGTCCTGTCTCCGGACCTCTCCGCCAGGGACCTGCAGTTCACGCTCTATCCGTCCATCACCGGCACCACGGTCGCCCTGATGGGCAACCGGATGAATCAGGACCACCTCAGGGAGGAAGCAGAATGGGATAACAAGAGGCACAAGGCAAATCTGCAGTTTGTCTTCCTCATGGCTTTTGACGGTCCTCCCGGGATCAAGGCGGAAATGGATCAGATCCTCGCCGATTACCATCCGGGGCCCAGCCTGGACGCCGATGCGGCCCGGGAGCTTGAGGATCAGTTCAAGGCACGCCTGCTGTACTATATCGACGGGCCGATGGTGGCCGGGATGTCGAGGAAGGACAATTATGGCGGCGGAACCCTGATGTCCATAACGGGAACGGTCCACGAGAGGGATGGCAAGAAATGGATCACCGCCACCGACACCGGGCCCTACAAGGGACCGACGTGGCCGGACCGCATCATGGGGCCGGAGAAGCCCCTGGTCCAACTGCCGGTAAAGCCTGGGCTCGTCCTCAAACTTGCGGACAAGCTTTCGGATACGCTCATCTATGTGCCGCCCGGGAAATTCTACATGGGGTCTCCCATTCAGCAGGTTCCGCATTGGCAGGAGGGCCCTCAACACATGGTGACGCTCACCAGGGGCTTCTACCTGTCGGACCATCCCATACTCAACTCGGAATACGCGGCCGTGACCGGGGATGCTACCCACAATCCGAAAAAATATCCCGACGGCGCCGCCGTGAACATCTCCTGCGAGATGTTTGACGCGTACGTCAAGGCATTGGAGAAGTTGAATCCCGGGAAAGTGATCCGGGCGCCGACCAAGGCCGAGTGGGAATACGTCGCCCGTTCCGGCACCTCCAACCTCAGTTTCAGGAACAACCCCGGGAGCCGATACGGCGAAACCTGTGACCGCACCATGGTGGTCAAGTCGAAGAAGCCGAACGGCTGGGGGTTCCATGGGATCATGTTCTCGGATGGCAGTGAGCGCTCCTGCGATGCGGCTTTCTATAGCGATCATATTTATATCCCATCGGTAACCGACCCGCGGTATCCCTCGACCAAGTGCAAGCGTAACCCGAGCGTGAATCATATCCACGCGAACGGGGGCAAAGCAGACTATCCCGTGCAGGAACTGATAAACGACGAAGGCAATGTGGGGAGGGACCTGGGGGGTGAGCAGCGTAATCGCTGGTTAATGATCCGGCAGCGCATACTGGTGGAAGAGTGAGAACCGTGTGCCAGAAAGCGGAATAAGAGACATAAATCGTTCCGTTTTGTTGGCTTTGGTTGTTTCGTTGTTTATGACACCGTCCACAGGACGCGTGGCGGCCGGCCGGAGAGAAAGGAAGAACTCCAAGGGCCGCGTGCCGGTCATCACGACCGGTACGGGGAAGACGGCCGCGACGGCGGCAACGGCAAGGGCTTTGTCGGCATCTTCCGCGTCGTCGTCGAGGCCGAGTAACGCTGTCGGCAAGGAGTGAACATGACGGGGAAAGCGTGCGTGATGATCATCGTGGTCTGGCTGCTCCTCTTCGTCGCCTCGGCAGCGGCGCAGGAGGTCACCCTCAAGGGCGTGATGATGACCGAAGTCTCCTGCACCGCGAAACCGGAAAAGGGGGACGACAAGACCCTGGTGTTGTTTGCCGTGGAAGGACCGCCCGAGGTGGCCGCCGCCGTGGACGCGATTGTGAAGGAGAACTGGGAGGGCGACAGCATTGACGGAGACCAGGCCCGGAAGATCCAGGAGGCGTTCGAGAAGCGGCTGAAGTACTACATCACTCCCGGAGCCATCGAGCCCAAAGAGGGCCGGTGGCGCAATCCGGCCAAGGCCGTGACCGGAGTTGTGTCCGAAAAAGACGGCGCCAGGTGGATCACCGCGAGCAAAATCGAGCCGACCAGGCTGAAATACCCCGACAAGATGCTCGCGCCCGACAAGCCCTTCGCCATGCCCGGCAGGGAACCGCTGATTCTCAAGGTCGACGACAAGTTATCACTGAAATGCATCCTGCTGCCGGCCGGGAAATATTTCGCAGGCGTTCCGTTCTACGCCACCTATGATGGCGATGCGCGATACGATGACGACTTCCCGGCAATGTTGACGCTGACCAGGCCCTTTTACCTGGCCGAAATACCCGTGACCCAGGAGATGTATGAAGCCGTTATGGGAGAAAATCCCAGCGAACAGAAGGGCCCTCAGATCCCGGTCACGAGGGTCTCATCCATCGATATCCGCAAGTTCTGCCGGGTCCTGTCGGAAAAGAACAATCGGAATGTCCGCCTGCCCACACAGGCCGAATGGGAATGGGCGGCCCGTGTGGGCACCTCCAACCCGCCGTTCAACAAAAAGTGTGCGAACCAGATTAACGCAGGCCCTGATGGAAAGACGTTCCTGCCGGTGAAATCCAGACAGCCGAATGCGTGGGGTCTGTATGATATGATCTGTGTCTGCTCGTGGGAGATCATCCGCGACAGGCGGCAGTTTTCCCGCAAGGACGCAGTCGACCCATACTACCCCATCAGGGAGTCCAGAATCAGTCACAATGCCATGGGTCGCACGGTCTGCTCGTACACCACCACCCGGGAAGGCGTCGGCGACGGGAGTGGGACGGGCTACACGCTCACGAGATTCCGCATCGCCGTGGATGCCACGCCGGAAGAGGCCGCCGAAATGAGCAAAGCGGGGAAGAGGCGAAGTCCGATCCCGGGTTTTCGAAACAGACGAACAGGGCAGAGATTCACGGAGGAGAGAAAATGAAGTGCTTGTCGATTGTGTTTGTCGGGGCGTCGATAGTACTCGCGCTTTGTGTCTCTGCTCCGGCGCAGGAGGTCACGCTCAAGGGCAACCTCGTCTGCAACGGGGCGTGCGTCCCCAAGCCGAAAGCGGAGGACCACCTCATGGTGGTCTTTGCCATCGACGGGACGCCCGAGGTGCGTGCGGAGGTCGAGAAGATCATGAAGGACCCCTACCCGGAGAGGGGACTCGACGCCGACGCGGCCGTCGCGGTACTGGACGCGTTCTCCGCGCGGCTGAAGTATTTCCTCTCGCCCGAAAGCCCCGCGCTTGACGACCCGAAATACAAGCGCCCGAACCACTACTGCATGCCCGCGCAGGCCGCCGCCGTCACCGGAACCCTATCGGAGAAGGACGGCAGGAAATGGATCCTCGCGACGAAGATCGAACCGGCACGTCTCGAGTACCCCGAGAAGATGCTGATGCCCGACAAGCCTTTCGTCATGCCCGACAGAGAGCCCGTGGTCCTGAAGATCAACGACGAGCTGACGCTGAAGTGCGTCCACATCCCGCCCGGGACGTTCCTGATGGGCACGCCTTACTGCACGTGGCCGTACTTCCAGGAGGAGTATCCGCACCTCGTGACGCTGACGAAACCGTTCTACATGTCCGAAGTGCCCGTCACGCAGGACGTCTACGAGGCGATCATGGGCGAGAACCCGAGCACGCAGAAAGGGCCGCGGATTCCCGTGCAGGATCCGAAGTTCGCCGACGTTGACAGGTTCTGCCGGGTCCTCTCGGAGAAGACCGGTCGCAAGGTCCGTCCGCCCACCGACGCGGAGTGGGAATACGCCGCCCGCGTGGGCACGTCCAACCCGGGGTTCCAGGAGAAGTACGCCGACCAGTACAGCGGCGGCAACCAGGGGTTCAAGGAGGTCCTCCCGGTGAAGTCCAGAAAGCCCAACCCCTGGGGACTCTACGACATGGTGAGCTGCTGGTGGGAGATCACCGCCGACCGGGGGATGTACAACGTCCGGCGCAGCGAAGAGGACCCCCGTTACCCGCCGCGCCGACCCGAAACCGACAGGTCGCAGCGCAACGCCAGGGGCCTGCTCAAGCCGGGATGGTCGATCGTCACCCACGAGTTCATCACCCAGAAGGGCTACGCGGGTCAGAAATTCCGCATCGTCGTTGAAGCGGAGAACTGACCGCACCGAGCACAGGAGAGCGACCTTGCTGAAGATCGGTCTAGCCCGGGCGGACATCACGCCCCGCGCGGGCATCGAGATGTCGGGGTTCGGAAAGCGCATCCAACCCTCGCTCGGAGTCAACGACCCGCTCTACGCGACCGCACTCGTCGCCGCCGACGGTGAGACCGTGATCGTGGCGGTCGACTGCGACCTCCTGTGCGTCCCGGCCGACTTCACCGCCGAGGTGCGTGCGAGGGCCGCGTCGCTCGCCGGCATCTCCGCGTCGCACGTGACGGTCCACTGCACCCACACGCATTACGGCCCGAGGGTGCC
>DATKVD010000045.1:0-14280 GCA_035530235.1 Planctomycetota bacterium
GTGATCTTCGGCTCGTCGCCCCAGTAGCGGTGAAGCGCCGGCAGCGCCGCCGACGACGTGTCCGCCTGCCCCATCAGCTCGACGATCCTCTCGACACCGTCGTTCGGACGTATCTCCGCGAATGCCTTGTCGTGGAGTTTGAGCCTGACGCCGGGCACGACGCCAAAGAGGATCAGTGCGCCGAAGCCTGCCGCCACGATGAGCCACGACACCCAGTGGATGCGTTCCGGCTTCGCGTCCTCGGCCATCATCTTCGGATCGGGCGGGAACATGCCGCTCCTCCTCTCACGTGGGTGGGCGCACGCCCACGGCAATCAGTCTCCGCGAGTGTCGACTGAGCCGACCGACGGGCGGGTGCCCGTAGAGCCTGATATCGCGAAAGCCGGCCTCACGCAGAAGCTTCCGGATGTCCGCGCCGTCGAACAGCCGCAGGACCAGGTGATGCCGCTCCCGGCGACGTCCCTTCTGGAAGACCCACGTCGAATGATTCCGACCCGTCCGTGCGTCCCAGTGCCCCCACTCCACCACGCGGACGCCCCCCATCGTCACGTCCCTTTTCCACGTGCGGTAATGGCTCAGGAGCCACGACTTGTTCATCGTCTCGACGAGGAACCGTCCGCCGGGTTTGAGTGCTCGGTACACGCGGCGACAGAATTCCAGATCGTCCGCATCCGAAGCATACCCGATCGACGTGAAGAAGTTGAGCGCCGCGTCGAATTCGCCGTCGAAATCGATCTCGCGCATGTCCTTCACGTCGTAGCGGGCCCGGAGCGCCGCCTTTCGTGTCAACCGACGCGCCTTCCGAATAAAGGAGGCGGTCAGGTCGACGCCGGTCATCCGAAGTCCCATCCGCGCCAGGGGAATCGTCAGCCGGCCCTGTCCGCACGGGACGTCCAGCACCTCTTGCCCCGTGCGCGCACGCAGCAGCCGCTTCACCAGTCGTGCCTGCGCCAGGCTCCGCTTCTCGTCAAACTGGTGCGCCAGCACCTGTCCGTAGAGTCCCGTGAAGAACCTGTCCACCCACTCCTTTGCCACGGCCGGCCCTCACGTCTTCCAGCGGTCGAATTCCATGAAGGCGTCGAACATCACCTGCTTGGTGGTGTCCGGGACCCCGATGCCCTCGCCGTCGCCGTAATCGGCGAGGACGAACCCGCCGTCGTCGGTTCCCCAGCAGTCCAGGAGCAGCTTCGCCTCCTCGCGGATTTCCGCGGCCGACTTGAACGGCAGCGTGTGCTGGATGTCGCAGAGCGACTGGAAGCAGATCTTTCCGGCGAACGCCTTGCCCACCTTCTCGATGCCGAGTGCGCGCGGCTGCTGGAGGTTGATGACGTCGAGTCCGATGTCGATGAGGGGACCGATGATCTCGGTGACCTGTCCGCAGCTGTGCATCCACACGTCCCACCCGGCGGCGTGACAGGCGTCGAAGATTTTCCTGTATCTCGGCTGGAAGAACTCGCACCAGAGCTTCGGGTTGATGAAGAGTTTTCGCTCGGTGCCCCAGTCGTCGGTGAAGGTGAGCGCATCGACGGCGTCCCCGGCGATCCGGCTCATGTTGCGGATGATCGTCAGGTCGAACGCGACGATGCGGTCGGCCAGTTCCTCCATGCGTCCGCGGTCGAGGTAGAGGTCGGTCAGCACCTTCTCGAAGCCGCACAGGGTATGCATGCGCTCGAACAGCAGCATGAAGATGCCGCAGGTGCCGTATCTCTGGTTGGGGTTGTCGAGGCGGTCCTCGACCCCTTCGAAGAAGGCGGGGGTGTCGCCGTCGGGCCACGTGTAGCTCTCCCACGCGTCGTTGTCCGCCAGGGGATGGCCCTTCACCTGTCCCATGTTGTTGACTTCAGACCGGACCCACGTGCAGCCCCAGTCATCCACCGTCTCGCGCTCCTTGCGGTCGCCCGAGCCGATGCTGTTCCACCCGACCCACCATCCGTCGGTGACCCCCAGGGCGTCGAAGAAGACCGGCAGCCGGTCCGGACCCCTGAAATGCACCGCCCGTGACACCACCTCCTGCGACGTCATCGACATGTCGTGTTCCTTTCCACGTGCGGTGCCCTCTTACGGGACCGGCACCGTCTGCAGCTCGAACGGATAGTCGCGCGTCTTCACGATCCTCGGGCACACGAACTCCAGCCGGCCCTCACCGGCCGCCTGGGTCACGGGGTAGATCAGTTCCGTGTCGAAGCCTCCGGTCACGTACGGGTTGGCCCCCAACGCGGCCTCGTGCCGCCGACCGGCGCCGTCCTTCAGAAAGAGACCGTACCGAGACGACAGGGTCTTCAACGACGGGAACGGCTTCGCGAGCTTCCCCTGCACGGTCACCCGCAGGTCCCTCGTCGTGCGCTCCACCTTCGCGACGCTCAGCGTCATCCCGGAAATCGCGATCGGCTTCGCACTCACAGCGAGCGGCAGCTCGACCCGCTCTTCCCCGATCCCGTACTCCAGCCTGACGAACCCCTCGACACTCACCGATCCGCTCACGTCGTCCGTGACGTCGTAGGGCAGGTAGACGTTGGCCGAAGCGTTGTGGAGCACCCAGAGCGGCCGCTCGGCGGCCGCCCGGGAGCCCTTCAGCTCCTTGCCCTTCGCCGTCCTCGCCCGGGTGACCACCAGCACCCCGTAGATGACCGGAAGCCGGTCCTCCCACGCATACAGCAGGCCGAACGACAGCCTCCGGATCCGCCGGCCGCCCAGGCAGTTCAGCACCCGGCTCACCGAGTTGAGTTTCACCATGGCCGGACCCGGGTAGGCCCCGATGTCGTCCCCCGGGGTCCCGGCATTCACCACCATGCTTCGGGTCGACCAGTCGTAGGCGTGCACCAGGCCCGCCGTTTTCAGGAGTTCGTCAACCGCCTGCCAGTACGGGAGGTCCTTCACGTCGAGGGTGACGGGGTTCTTGAGGACCGAGGTGGTCTTCAGCGGGAGCGCCGCGTTACCGCTCAACACCGCAAACTGCCTGATGACCTCCGCCAGTGGCGTCTGCCGCGTCCGAAGCGTGATGCGGCTCGGACCCACGTTGAGCGGGCGGTCCTGCTCGTCCACGATATAGAACTCCCGGACGCCCCGCAGCACCATCTCGCACCGCAGCTTCACCTCGTTGTCCTGTGTCTCGGCGAGGGTCTTCTTGATCATCCCGACGACGTCGGGCCCGAGAGCCACCAGCTTTTCGACCGCCTGCTGTCGCTCACGGAACTCCCGGGAGGAGAACGCCGCGATGCACGCTTCGGCGGTCTTCGCCTGGTCGGGCGTCAGCTCGGCGTGGGCTTCGACAGACGCCCACAGCATAATGGCTGCTGCACAAGAGAGAACCCAGCAGCGATGATGCACGGCCAACTCCCTCATGATGAAGAGGATTGCATTGACGATGTCGACTGCACGCGGGCTTCGCTCGACTGCGCCGGCTACGGCGTTTCCCGCAAAGCCCGCAGACCGGGCTCTCCCAAAGACTTCCACGTGGACAGCCGTCGAGCCTGTTCCGTTCGGATCTTCCCCTTGATAACGCGGTCGCCAAGTCCCAACACGATAGTCGTGCTCTTCTTGCGGCTGTCCTCCCATTCGAGGCTGAGGCCCTCTCTCGGATAGACCAATACCTCAACTCCAACCAGTTTCATGAGGAAGACGCCGTCAGGAAGCATTTGGCCCCGCCACATCTGGTCGCCCTCATGCAACTCGAAAATGTCGAGGTAGTGCTTTGGCAGGCTGCGTTCGACTGTCTTGACTTCCTCGCCCACCCACCGGAGGTACTGGGTTGCGGGCCTCGACAAGTCGGCTTCCTTGTACCGTTTGCCGTAACGGTAGTAGCGAATTCCCCATCCTATCGTCATCACTGAGAACGCGGCAAATATCCCGCTCAGGAAAACGGGCTCTTTCGGGTTAAGTACCACCGCGAGAACACCTATCAGGAGTGTCCCCGTTCCTCCCACAAGCAATATGTGTGCAAGGCAGACCAACGCGAGCAGGCTCGGCTTTGCCGCCATCCAGACTCCAACCGCAACCATGAAGATTCCCACGACTGCGAGGAGGACACTCACCCACGGGGCTGCCTTTCCCACGAATCCCGTCAACAGCGCAATCAACCCGAGTCCGATGGCACCGGCCGCGCCTCCCAAGAGAGCGTTCCTGACCACCCTATAGTCCGCGGCCTCCTGCAGTCTCTTGTAGGTTTCCGCAGTGTCCATTGTTGCCCCTCCGAAACCACGGTCGAAGCGCGCAAGACGTTACACGGAAAACCGGAAGTGAATCAGGTCGCCGTCGTGGACGGGACCGGTCTTGCCTTCGAGTCGTTCCTTCCCGTGGGATCGCACCTCCTTGACGGATCCCAGCTCCTTCAGATCCGCCACGGCGATGACCTCGGCCCGGATGAACCCGCGGGCCATGTCGGTATGGACGGCGGCGGCCGCGTCGATCGCGGCCGAATACCTCCGAAGCTGCCACGCCCGCAGTTCGTTCTGGTTGCAGGTGAAGAAGGTGACGAAGTCCATGACCTCGTAGACCACGCGCACGAACCGACCGTCACACGGCTCCTCGATGCCGAGGTCGCCGAGGTATTCCGCCCACTCCGCCCTGGGGAGTTCGTGGACCTCCATCTCCCACTCGGCGCAGATATCGAGGCACCGGAGGCCGGCGACGTCCTTCTCGGACCACGTCGGCTTCTCGTCGCCGCGGACGATTTCCTCGCCGACGTTCATAACAACGATGACGGGCTTCATGGTCAGGAACGCGAAGCTGGAGAGGAGTTTCTGCTGCTCGGGGCTGAACTCGAGGGCGGCGAGTCCGCGGCCGGCGTCGAGTTCGGGCACGCAGCGTTCCAGTGCCGCGAGCTCCTTGGCGTCCGTCGGTGCGGGTTGACCCCGCCGGATGTCCCTGTTCAATTTACCGATGCGCTTCTCGACGATGTCGAGGTCGGCGACCACCAGTTCGGTGCGCAGGTCGGTGAGGTCCCGTGCCGGGTCGACCGTCCCCCTGGGGTGAGGCACCCGACCCGAGGCGAACGCCCGCACGAGCAGGACCAGCGCGTCGGCTTCGCGAAGGGTCGCGATGAGCCTGGCATTTCCCTCACGGCTCTCGTGAGCCGCGACGGCCAGCGGAGGCGTGTCCACCACCTCCACAACCGCGGGGGTCATCTTCTTCGGATCGAAGACCTTGCGGATGACGTCCAGCCGGGCGTCGTCGACGTGGATCTGTCCGATGTGGATTTCGGTGCCGGCCCCCGAGTAGGTGCCCACGGAGGCGTGCGCACCGGTGAGCGCGTTGAAGAGGGTGGTCTTGCCGGAGGCTGAGAGTCCCAGAAAGGCTAATCGCATCGAGGCCCCCCGGGCAGGAAAATCCTAAGCACGAAGCACGAAATCCGAAACAAATTCCAATCCAACAATGACCGAAATTCCAAACCCGGCGCGTGAACCCCTTTCGGTCATTCGGTCATTCGAATTTGGTGCTTGGTCGCCGGAGGCGACTGAATTTCGTGCTTCGGATTTCGTGCTTATCTTGAATGGTGCCGGGAGGGAGATTCGAACTCCCATGGGCGATAACGCCCACCAGGCCCTCAACCTGGCGCGTCTGCCAGTTCCGCCATCCCGGCGTTGGGAACCATCCCTGAAGCTCCCACCACTCGAACGGTAATCTATGGGAAGTTGACGAAAAGTCAAGCGGAATCGGGGGCAAAAAAAATCCCCGCCTTGTAGGCGGGAGGTGTCGACCTGAGTTCTTTTATGCCAGGTGAGATGGCCTTGCGGTGCCTCGACACCTACAAAGGGCATCACCTCTATTGCATTAATTGTTAGCTCGGTCGACAGTCCTCGCGCACGTGGCGGAGATTTTTTCTTTCTATGGGAGATATCGACGTTTTGCGTGCAGTGCTTTAGCCGATGGCGGGGAAAAGGTCGCGCAAGATCCGGCTCAGCTCCCAGTGCGCTTTGTTGCTTGAAAACGGCCTCCGGTGACGTAGAATGGTAGCGGAGGGCCGCCGGTGTGCCGGGGACCCCGTCGGGAACTGTAACATATTGAGGCGGCCGCAGTTGCGTCGTCCGCGCGGTCGGATTTTTTCCAGCCGGGCCGCGCCGCGGACCCCCACTTGGGGTATAAACAATACCAGGTCAGGCCCTTCCTCTACGGGGAGACTCGCAGGATGCTCGAAGTCAAGACCCAGGACAAGATCAAGCGTCTCGTCGACAACATCGAGAAGGTGTTCATGGGGAAGAGCGAGACGGTGAAGCTCACGGTGATCGGTCTCTTCGCGGGCGGGCACATCCTCATCGAGGACGTGCCGGGCGTGGGCAAGACGATCCTCGCGAAGACGCTGGCCAAGTCGCTCGACTCGACGTTCCAGCGCATCCAGTTCACCCCGGACCTCCTGCCCTCGGACATCCTGGGCGTGTCCATCCTCAACACGGCGAACGATCAGTTCGTGTTCAAACGGGGCCCCGTGTTCGCCAACATCATCCTGGCCGACGAGATCAACCGGACGACCCCGCGCACGCAGTCGAGCCTCCTCGAGGCGATGAACGATTTCCAGGTGAGCGTGGACGGGGTGACGTACCGGCTGCCGCAGCCCTTCATGGTGATCGCCACGCAGAACCCGGCCGAATACGAAGGGACGTACCCGCTGCCCGAGAGTCAGCTCGACCGTTTC
This sequence comes from Planctomycetota bacterium, assembly GCA_035530235.1. Classification (GTDB taxonomy): domain Bacteria; phylum Planctomycetota; class DG-23; order DATKVD01; family DATKVD01; genus DATKVD01. The sequence continues at coordinate 6,629 of DATKVD010000045.1, forward strand.
CTCATGAGGATACGCATCGGCTACCCGAGCGCCCCCGACGAGAAGAGGGTGCTCTACTCTCAGCAGGTGCAGCATCCCATCCTGACCATCGAGCCGGTGATCACCGCCAACGACGTCCTGCGGATTCAGCAGGACGTCCGGAACGTCCGTGTGGACGAGACCATCAGTGACTACATCCTGGAGATCGTGAACCGGACACGCCAGCACGAGCAGCTGGAGGTGGGGGTCTCGCCGCGCGGCAGCCTGGGACTGTTCAGGGCCAGTCAGTCGCTGGCCTACACCGAGGGACGGGATTACGTCGTCCCGGACGACGTGAAGCGTCTCGCCACGACCGTGCTGGCCCACCGCACCATCACCAAGGGTCTCATGCACGAGAACTCCGCCCTCTTCACGAAGGAACTCATCGAGACCGTCCTCGAGACCGTCCCCGTCCCGATGTAGTCGAAGCGTGAGACGGTCGACCTCCGGCACGGCCCTCGCGGGGTGTTTTGACGGAGCAGTCCCTTGACCACCGAACACGTCGGCTACCGTCCGGGCCCCCTGACGCGGATCGTGGACCGTGTGAAACGTCCGCTCTTCCTGGTCTGCTTCCTCGCGGCCCTGGCGGGCGTCATCACGTGGCAGGTGCTGCTGTTCTTCGTCGGGACGGTGGGGTTCTGCGTCGTCATCCTGCTTCACCTCTTCATGCGACGGTCCGAGACACCCCTCCTGGGGAACTACCTGGGGATGGGGCGGTATCTGCGCGTCACGCGCGAAGGCAAGATCCTCCTGGCGCTCACCCTCGTCATCGGACTTACCGCCATCCAGGCACGCATCAACCTGCTGCTCATCGTCCTGGGCATGCTCCTGGGGGCGGTGCTCATCAGCGGGGTGCTGTCCGAGAATGCGCTGCGCCGGCTGAGCGTGAGACTCTTCCTGCCCTCGACGGCGTTCGCCGGGACGCCCTTTCCGGCGAGACTCACCCTCCGCAACGGCAAGAAGCGGCTGCCGTCCTACTCCGTCCACGTGGAGATCCACTTCGAGGGGACGTCGGAGACCCTTGCCAGCCGGAGCTACGTCCTGAAACTGCCCGCGAACCGTGCCGTGACGCTGGAACACATGCTGGACATTCCGACGCGCGGCCGATGGACCGTCCGCCGCATCCGCGTCGCCACGCTCTTTCCCTTCGGCTTCTTCGAGAAGTGGAGTTACCACGCCGTCGACGCCGAGATCCTCCTCTTTCCCAGACTGGGCCACATTCCAGGACGTCTGATTCCCACCAGTGACGAATACCGCCACCAGGGGGCGACGAAGGTCCTCAGCAAGGTGGGTCACGACGAGTTCTGGGGCGTCCGCGAGTACCGTGACGGTGACAACCCAAGTCTCATTCACTGGCGCACCTCCGCACGACTGGGCAAACGTCTCGTCAAGGAATACCACCGGCAGGAGTCGCAGAACGTGTGCATCCTTCTGGACACCCACGTGCCCGAGGACCGCGGCGACCTCGCCCGGAGATTCGAGAGTGCCGTCTCCTTTACGGCGACACTGACGAAGCAGCTGCTGGACCAGGACTACCGGGTGTCGTTCGCGGCGTACGGCCAAGACCTGGTGAGACTGTCGACCGACGGGGGGCAGCGTCAGGCGCGGCGCATCCTGACCGCCCTGGCGGAGATCGAGCCGAGCCGTGACAGGGATTTCGAGGACGTCGTGCGGGAACTGGACCCACGCGTCATGACCGACACGTTTGTCGTCGCGGTCCTCCTGGACGCGGCCCGCGAGCGTACCGTCCGTGCCAAGCTCCAGCGAGGCCGAAGGAACCGGATGCGTCTCGTCAGTGTCGACAGCCCGGCGTTCCGGGCCGTCTTCAACGATCCCACGGGGAACGGAACGTCATGAAGGTCGACCAACGACTCCGGAAGATCACCCACCTCACCGCCCTCCTGGGCATGCTGGCCCTCGGCCTGGCCGAGATGAGCCTGCCCTACCTCGTCCTCATCGTGGTCGCGGCCCTCGCCGCGTGGTTCCTCGAAAGGCACCCCGAAGGTCGCACCATCAGTCCCAGACTCCTCAACGCGGCCATCGTTCTCGCCCTCGCCTACGCCGTGGTGGATTACCTTTTCATCTCGCGGGGGTGGATCCTGTCACTGGCGCACTTTCTGCTGATGGTGCAGATGGCGAAACTGCTGCTGCCCAAGTCCGACCGTGACTGTGCACAGATTCTTCTCATCAGTCTGATGAACGTGGCGGTGGCGGCCATCGTGACGGTCAACGTGTTCTTCGCCGTCACGTTCGTTCTCTATTCCGGGACGGCCATCTGGGGTCTCATCCTGCTGCATTTCGACCGGGAGGTGGGTCAGGCCCGGCACGTCTACCTGCCGGGCGGCGCCGACACGGCCAGACCGGCCTCCTCGGTGAACATGCGGGAGGTGCTGTCCTCACGGTTCCTGTGGACGGTGGTGGCGGTGATCGTGGTGACGTGGGTCTTCAACGGCCTGATCTTTCTGTTCTCCCCGCGCGTGCCGGCCGGGTTCATTCACGTCAACCCCATGGGTTTCCTGAGTCGTCTCACGGGGTATTCCGACAGTGTCACCCTCGGAGAGATCGGCCGGATCCTTCAGAACGACACACCGGTCATGCACGTGTGGATGCGCACCAGTCAGGGGAAGCCCATCACCGGACCGAACCAGTTCTACTGGCGTGGTTCCACGTATCAGCATTACGACGGACGTCAGTGGCACCGACACGCCCCCGGCATCAATCCTCAGCACGTCCTCAAGCACCAGATGCTGCCGTTCGAGCGGTTTCCCCGCTCCGGGCTCCGCAACCTCCGGTGGATCCAGCAGGAGATCACGCTGGAACCCATCGGCACACGCACGCTTTTCACCCCACCGGGGTTCGCGGCCATCCGCTGCAACGGTCTCAGGATGATCCGTGACGACCTCCAGGACGACACCATCCAGGCCGATCGTGTCCCGAACACCTTCACCCGATATACAACGATCTCGGCGGTTACGCGCGACCGTGAACTCACCCCGCGTCCCCTGAGACGACTTCACAGTCCACACGACGAGAGACGGTTCCTCACCGAGTATCTCCGGGTGCCGCCCGAGATCTCCCGGCGTGTGGTCGACCTCGCCCGGGAGATCGCACCGGCCGGTCGGTACCCGACCGCACTCGAGCAGGCCCGTCGCGTCGAAGCCTACCTCGCCCGGAACTATGCCTACACCCTCGATCTGGACGCCGACCCCGACGTCGAGCCCGTGGAGGACTTCCTGTTCAACCGCCGGAAAGGTCACTGTGAATACTTCGCGTCGAGCATGGTGATCCTCCTGCGGGCACTCAACATCCCCAGTCGTCTGGTGAGTGGTTTTCACGGCGGCCAATGGAGTGACGTCGGGGAGTGGTACGTCGTGAAGCAGAGCGACGCCCACGCCTGGGTGGAAGCCTATTTCGGGGACGACGGGTGGCTGAGGTTCGACCCGACACCGAGTGCCGCACGGACGCAGTTGGCCGCCGGCGGCGCGTTCGGTCCGATGGACCGCTGGATCGACTACATTCGGACCACCTGGATCAACTACGTGGTGCAGTACGACAGGGAGCAGCAGTCGGCACTCCTCGAGCGCACCCGAAGGGCCAGTCGCGGCCTCCGGGAAGCCATGGGCAGCACGTTCTCCACGATCGGTGCGCTTCTGAAGTCGATCCTCCACGTGTTGACGGACGCGAAGCGTCTGACGACCCTCGAGGGGGTGCTGACGCTGGCGGGAGCGCTGGGATTCAGCACGACGATCGTCCTGACCATGCGCTGGCTGCTGATCAAGCTGGTGCGATGGATGAGGGAGGCTTTGCGTCGTCGACGTGTGCGTCGGCTGGGCCGCGCCCACATCGCCTTTTACCAGGAACTGGAGCGGACGCTCACGAAGAAGGGATTCGTGCGTTCCTCCGACACCACGCCCCGGGAGTTCATCGACCAGGTCGCCGAACGGATGCACGGGATCCGCGACGCCCTCGAAGAACTCACCGACGCCTTCTACCGGGTGCGCTTCGGCGAGGGAACACTCGACCCCGCCCAGGAGAACCGCTTCCGTTCGGTCATCGAGTCGGTTCGCGTCGCGACGATATCTCCTCATCACTGAGATAGCACGAGGGATCATCCTCCCAGGCGTCCCCGGTGAGGGCCTCGGCCCGCACGCGACAGCCCCCGCACACCGACTTGTGCACGCACTGCCCGCACCGACTGCCGCACAGGTGCTCCGCTTTCGACTTCAGTGCCCGCAGAAGCGGGTTCGAGAGGTCGTTCCATATCTCGGCGAACGGACGCTCCCTCACGCTGCCCAGGCTCACGTGCTCCCAGAACTGGCACGGATGAACATTCCCCTCGGCGTCGATCGACGCGAACTTCGTGCCCGCCGAGCACCCCCCGTGCATCCGGATGAGTTTCTCGACCTCCTCGACGCGTTCCGGCAGGTGCTTCCGCACGTGCGCCGCGATGCGGATCCCGTCGACGTGACTGTCCACGGTCAGGATCTCCGCCTCCACGGCGCCCCGGCACCACTCCAGGGCCTTCTCGATGAGCAGATCGACCACCCCGGCCCGCTGTCGGGGCGTGATGTCGCGCTCGCGGATATCCGCACCGCGACCCGCGTAAACCAGGTGGTAGAGACAGAACCGTGGGATGCCCTCGGCCTCCACCAGCTCCAGGACGCCCGGGAGGTCGTCGAGGTTGTCGGCACAGACGGTAAATCGGACCCCGGTCCTGAGTCCGGCGGCCTTCGCCGCCCTCAGTCCCGCGAGCGCCTTCCTGAACGCACCGCTCTCACCGCGGAACACGTCGTGCGTCTCCTCCAACCCGTCGAGACTCACCCCGACGTAGGCAAAACCGGCGTCGGCCAGCTTCGCCGCCACGCCGTCCGTAATCAGTGTCCCGTTCGTCGACAGGACCACGTGAAGTCCCGCGGTCCGCCCCGCACGGCCCCACGCGAAGATCTCGTCTCTCAGCAGCGGCTCTCCCCCGGAGAAGAGCAGCACGGGCACCCGTGCCGCCCTCAGACCCTCCACCAGACGCATCCCCTCCGTCAGGGTCAGTTCGTCACCCGACGACGTGTCGTCGGAAGCGTAGTAGCAGTGTGCACAGCGGAGGTTGCACCGCCGGGTGACGTTCCAGACGACGAGAGGTCCGCGCTGCTCCAGGTAGTGCAGCATCCCGGCGGGGGTCTCGCCCGGCCGCGAGGCGTAGGTCAGGGCCTCACGGACCGTCGCCGTGCCGCACAGGAGCTTCGTGAAGGAGATCATCGCCCCGTCCTCATCCGTTGCCAGAGCCGCCTCATCAGCTGCTGTCGATACGCCTGGAGCTGTGCCCGCTCCTGAGGCGTCGTGACGGACAGCATCTCTTCCATGCGTTTCTGGATGACGTCGGCGCTCATCGTGCCCCCGTGCCACGGCGGACCCGTCCGCGTCGACGACGGCCCGCCCCCGGCGGCCATGGCACGCATCTTCGCCATCATCTCGTCGATCCTGCCGTCGAGATAGGCGTCCCGGTCCGCCGCCGGGAGCGCGGCATACTCGGCGGCTTGACGTACCATGACGCGGATCATACCGTGCTGGACGTTGTGTCTCACCTTCCGCTGTGTGGCGTCCGGAAGATCCCCCATGGACGCCAGTTCCTTGAGGCGCTCCGCCGGCTGCTCCCAGAGCTTCGCCATATAGTCGGCCTGTCCATCGCGGGGGAGTGCGGCGAAATCATCCGAGGCGACGTATTGAAGGACGTCCCGGGCAGCCGCGGCCGCAGGATCGGGAGGCGTGAGGCACCTCGGCCAGAGCCACCACGCGACGGCGCCCGCGAGTGCGACGCCTGCGATCACAATGATGCTCGTTCTCATCACGCCTCGGTCCGGGGGTCGTCTGCGCCTGGCTCTCACGTGCGTCAGCCGCTGCGCTGCTGTCGACGCGCGCGAAGCCGACGGAAATATTCTTGGAACATCGCCCGCTCCAGGGGTGGATGCTCCGAGAGCCGCCGCTCCATCCAGGTCTGCATGCGGTCGGCACTCGGCTGTCGTCGACGTCTCTCGGCGCCTTCCGGACGCGCGGTGTTCGGTGAGGCGGTCCGTCGCTGCTCCCAGGCCTGCCGTCGTGTCTGCATCTCATCGATGCGCTGGTCCAGCTGGGCCACCTGCTCGTCGGGACTCAGCTCGAAGAATTTCTTGACGTCCCCGACCATTCTCACCCGCCCGGTCCCGCGCAGGTTCCGACGCAGGGCCCTCTGCTCGTCCTCGGACAGCCCTTCCCGGCTGAACACCTCGCGCCGACGCTCCTCCGGCAGCTCACGCACCTTCGCGACGAAGGCCTCCCTGGCCGGTTCGTCCAGGGAAGCGAAAGCCTTCGAGGCCATGAACTTCCGGACACTGTCCGTCGGAGCCGTGACGGGATCCGGGACCGGGACGCCGGACCCCCACGTCAGGATCCAGATGACCGCCCCGACCACCCCCACCCCCGCCACGGTAAGCCATCCCTTCTTCATGGTCTGTGCCTCCTCATCTCACTCACCCTCTTCCTCTTCGACGACTTCGGCGTATCGGGAGGACCCGACGTGTCCGTCGAGGTAGACGAAGTTGCGTGAGGTCGGTTTTCCCTTGGGTGCGTGGACGTCCTCGTAATCGTAGAAGACCGGGATGCGCGTGGTGCCCAGGATCTCGGCGAAGCGTCCCCGCAGCACACGCTCGCCCCCGAGCCGGGTGTTGTATTCGTAGCTCGACCCCTCGGAGTCATAATAGCCCTTGGCGTCGGCGGGACACTTGAAGACCTTCGGGTTTCCGGCGTCCTTTTCGAGGACGTCACGGATGCGTGGCAGGTTGTTGAGCTTCGCCGAGGGCAGGAGTGCCGCATAGGGGTAATACCCGTCGCCGGCGTTGCGGTAGACCTCCAGGGCGATGTAGAGCTGGTGGAGGTTGTTCTTGCACTCGGTGCTGCGGGCGCTTCGGCGCACCCACACGACCGCAGGCATGATGAGACCGGCCAACACCCCGATGATGACCACCACCACCAGCAGCTCGACAAGTGTGAAGGCCGTCCGGCCGCGACCGGTGATGCTGCTCCTGTCCATGACCTGTCTCCAACGGCCCCTGCCCGCTGTCCGCAGCTCTCCTTTAATTCTAACACGGGAACGGGCCCGAGGCATCGGGAATTCGGGCGTCCGTGAGGATTATCCGAGGAGGACGGCGGCGTGACGGGCGGCAAGGACGGTCGGGCGGACCGTCAGTTCCCGGCCCGTGCAACGAGGGCGGCGGCCAGCTTCCCGAACGGCTCGTTCCGGTAGGCTTCCTTGCTTAGGGTCTCGAAGACCTTGGCGGCCTGTTTCGTGTTGCCGAGGTCCATGAGATAGATGTACCCCACCTGGAACTCGAGTGCCGCGAAGCAGGTCGTAGAGGTCCGTGGGGAATTGGCGAGGTCGGTGTAGTCGTCGATGGCCTGCGCATAGCGCTTGCGCAGGTGGAAGGTCTTCGCACGTCCGTACTGCGCGAGCGCCGCCACCTCGGGGTAGACGCGTCCGGCCTCGTCAATCAGTCGGTTGAACTCGTCGAAGGCCGGGCTGTACCGGTTCGTCTCGCGCTGACACCATGCCTTCAGCAGACGCAGGCGCAGCCGCTGCTTCTCGTATTCCGGTCCCGGATACGACCGCA
>DATKVD010000046.1:0-12345 GCA_035530235.1 Planctomycetota bacterium
GAAGAGTGCCGCCAGACCCAGAAGCGTCGCCGTGTAGACCCACCGTCTCGGACGCCGGATCAGGAGCGAATACAGTCCCATCATCCCCACGACCAGCGGCACGTTCTCCTTTCCCATGAGAGAGAGTACGGCAAAGAGCACGGTCGGGCCGAAGCGTCCCACCCACAGGTAGTAGAACGCGAAAAGCAGCGTCGTGGTCGTGAGCGTCACCGGGTGGAACTCGTAGAGGTTGCTGTAGCCGAGTGCGGGATACAGGAGGTAGAGTGCCGCAAAGCACACGGCGAGGAATTCGTCCTTCAGTTCCCGTCGGGCCAGCCAGTAGACCGGCAGCGCCCCGAGCGACAGCACCACCGTCTGAATGACCAGGAGCGTCACGGGATGCCGGAACACCGCGTACACGGGGGCGATGAGAAACAGCGTCAGCCACGAGTGGTCCCCCAGCCAGTACATCCCCCGGATGGAGTTGAAGAACTGGCCGCGGGTGATGCCCCACGTCGCCTGGGCACAGATCGCCAGGTCGAAATCGGTGTAGAGGAAGTAAACGTATTTGACGACACAGACGGTGACGTAGACCGCCGAGTAGGCGCCCATCATCACCCACACGACGCGCGCGCCTCGGCGCGAGAGGGAGGGAGCCGTCGGGAGGTCTTCCGGGGCCAGCCGGTCCGGCCGGTTTCGGAGTTCCGTTTCCGCGGTGGACATCGGTCTCTCCCGGACAGGACGTCCGTCAGGGTCCCGGGCGGACCACCGTCACCGGTCCCAGTCGGATGAGGCCCCGCTGTCGACGCACCTCGGGGTCGTCCGGCGGCGCCGGCCGCATCTGGCTGCCCCGGCCCTCCACCACCCTCAGGCACAACACGTAGTTTCCCGGTTTCACGTCGTTCGGGACGACCAGGTTGAAGGTCTCGCGCACGGTCGTCTCGTACGGCCAGTCGTGGGCCGGGAAGAAGGAGTAGCCGATCCACCGCTGGTGGCCGAACGCCACCCTGCCGTCACCATCCAGCAGCAGCAGCTGCATGGAATAGATGCGCTCCACGGCACCGGTGCGTCTCCAGTAGGTGCGGAGGGGCAGTCGCCCCCCGGGTTCGACGTCATCGGCGAAGCGGTCCCGACCGAGGAACATCACCTGTCGGTTGTAGCCCACCGGCCGACGGACCTCGGGCGAGAAATCACCCGTCTCGCAGAGGTCAAGGGCGGGCTCACCGTCGCGCAGCAGCAGCACGACGTCGCTGGCGGCGTCGACCACGCGCAGGTTGTTGCCCTCGAAGAACCCTCGCAGACGGCTTCCGCCGTCCGGGCGGAAGAACGACATGTACCGCCAGTCGTGCGTGTCGACCAGGACCGCGCCGACGTCCTTCGGAACCGGGAACGGTTTGTCCGACAGGTCGTACGTTCCCTTGTAGATGAGGTGCAGCGTGTAGAGCACCGGACGGTGTGCCAGTCTCGCCAGGAACCGGAAGCCCGAGGCCGCGTTGGCGTCGGCGGGAACGCGCGCCGTCATCGCCCTCATGTAAGGGGCCATGGCACGGTCGTAGCCCGAGGGCCACTTCCCTTGAGGCGGCGGGTGCGTCACCAACACCCCCTGACCCACCACGGGACCGAAAAGCACGCCCGAGCCCGCCGCCGTCACCAGCGCCAGGACCGACAGGATGCAGGCCAGCGTCCTCGGGGGCGTCCTCGTGCTCATCACCTCGTCGGTCAGCCCGCCCGGGATGCCCCGCATCATCAGTCGCAGCACGTTCCGCATCCCCAGCACCGCCGCCGCCAGGACGAACGGCGTCACCTGCGCCGTGTAGTGGAAGAGGATCGTGTGCTCACTGGGACGTGACGACAGCAGGTGCTGTGCGACGGCCGGCAGCGCGATCGCCAGGGTCAGCGGGCTCATCAGCGACAGCAGCATCACCGGCAGGAGCAGGTGAACGTAGTACTCCTGCTTGTTGCGGCTGTCGTTGGGATGGTCCTCGGACGTCGTGACGAAGAACGCCTTCGCCGTCTTCAGGGGGCTCTTCGCCATGTTGGCCAGGGCCTCGCCCATCGAGTCCCCCCAGTGGGCGTAAAGCGTGGCCCGGCCGACCTCGCCCTTGTTGAGCGTGGGCAGCACCACGCCGAACGACAGCACCAGGAACAGCACCGCGAGCCCCACCAGTGTCACCGAATACAGCCATCGTCGGGGACGCTTCAGGAGCAGGACGTAGACCCCCATCATCGCGACGACCGGGGGGACGTTCTCCTTCACCATCAGTGACAGCAGGGCGAACAGGAGCATCGGGCCGAACCGGCCGACCCACAGGAAATAGAACGTGAACAGCAGCGTCGTCGTGGTGAGGGTCTCCGGATGGAACTCGTAGAGGTTGCTGTAGCCCAGTGCGGGATAGAGGAGGTAGAGTGCCGCGAAGCACACGGCGACGAATTCGTTCTTCAGCTCCCGTCGGGCCAGCCGGTGGACCGGCAGCGCCCCGAGCGACAGCACCACCGTCTGGAGCGCCAGGAGCGTCACCGGGTGACGGAAGACCGCGTAGACGGGCGTGATCAGCAGCATCACGAACGACGTATGGTTGCCGAGGTAGTTGATCCCGAGGATGGAGCTGTGAAACGACCCGTGCATGGTGGTGTAGCACGCCTGGGAGAAGATGGCCAGGTCGAAGTCGTTGTAGAGGAAATAGGCGTACTTGATGAGACTGAGGGTGATGAAGACGGCGGCGTAAAGGCCCATCATGCCCCAGACGAGCGACGAGCCGTGACGGTCGAAGAACCCGGGCCCGGCGGGGGCGACGGGGCCCCCTTCACCCCGTGTCGGCTCGCCCCGTGCCTTCTTCCTTCTTCCCTTTTTCGACACCGTCTTCCCCCACGTGACGTGAGCGCCCGTCGATTCACTTCAGCCAGTCGAACCGCCGGGTCACCGGCTCCCACAGTGCCGCCGCCAGCGCCGCACCCACCGCGTTCGAGGCCATGTCCACCCAGTCGAACTGCCGTGAGACCAGTTCCTGGTAGAACTCCATCCCCGCCCCGTAGGCCGTGGCGAGTCCCACGGCGAAGACGAGCACCCAGAACGGCACCGGCTGCTCCCGGTCCGGCCACACCGCCCGGAAGCACAGCATCGCGAACACGCCGTATGCCGCCAGGTGTGCCAGCTTGTCGATGTGCGGGATCCGTGGGACGTACGCCGGCGGGATCGGCTGTGACGACGCGACGAACACCAGTGCCGCGTACCCGAGGAAGCCCACCCAGCGAAGTGCCAGTGCCGTGCTATGCGTCATCGTCGGCCTCCTCCTCGAGGTCATGCTCGTCCAGGTCGCCGAAGGCCTCCACCCAGTCGTCCACCTCGAAGCCGGGGGGGCCGGAGAACTTGCAGGCGGGTTCGGTGTCCTCGGCTTCGGCGCCCCGGCGTTTCTCCGTCCGCTCCATCCGGCGCAGCAGGTCCTCGGTGCCGGCCACTTTGGCCCGGAACCGCCGGACGTGGGCGGCGATGCTGCGATCGTCGGTGACCACGCGGATTTCCCGGGCGCCGGAACTCTCACGCACCAGACGCTTGATCTCCTCGTCGGCGTCACTCTTCGGGTCACTGAAGATGACCGTCAGTCCGCCGAAGTGCTGAAGCCGCGCCAGGTGTGCACCCCCGGGACCCCCGTCGAACACCACCGTGATCTCCTCGCCCGTCCGGGTTCGGTAACGCTCCAGACGCTCGAGAAGGTCGGTCCGCAGACGCTCACACTCCCCCGAATCGTACTTCAGCGGGTGACGCACCATTGCGAAGATCACGTTGTACCCATCGATGAGGAGTGCCATTATCTTCCGTCCGCATCAAGACTTAGGAAACACCCCGTCTACCTTATCGGCCGGTCGGACGTCCATTCTAAAGCCGCGACCGACGGCGGTCAAGCACTGCACCCGTCCCGCCCGGAGCGAAATCTGTTGAACCGGCCGCCCCACGACGGTAGAAAGGGGAGCAATCAGGACCACGAGTCTTCAGACGGAGGAACGGATGAACTCACGGGAACGGATGCTGACGGCGATTGGATGCGGCAAGCCGGACCACGTGCCGCTGTCGTTCATGATCTTCAGTGCACTTCGGGCGCGCTCGGGCGGGTGGCAGGATTTCGTGGACCGGTCCGTCGAGCTGGGGATTGACCCGGTGGTGAGTCTGTCGGGCGCGGCGCCCTCCGACGGCGCCGAGCATTCCGACGCCCCCGGTACCCCCGTCCACTACGCCCCGGGCGTCAAAATCCGCGAGTGGCGCGAAACCTCCCCCGACCAGCGCTACCCCGTCCTCCACAAGGAATACGTCACGCCCGCGGGCACGCTTTCGGTCGCCGTCAACCGCACCGACGACTGGCCCTACGGCGACCACGTCCCCTTTCTCAACGACTACATCGAGCCGCGCGCCGTCAAACACCTCGTCACCTCGCCCGACGACCTCCCGGCGCTTCGGCACCTCCTGGCCGAGCCCACCGATGACGACCTGCGCGACTACCGCGCCGCGTGGAAAGAAGCGAAGGGGTTCGCGGCGGAGAAGGGGGTCCTGCTCGCCGCGGGCTGGGGCGTCGGCGCCGACGCGCTCGCGTGGATCTTCGGCCTCACCAACGCCGTCATGACCGCCGTCGACGATCCCGACTTCCTCGACGAGCTCCTCGACGTCATCTCCGACTGGAACCGTCGACGCATGGAGGTCATCCTCGACGTCGGCGTGGACCTCTTCGTCCGTCGCGGGTGGTACGAGGGGACGAGCTTCTGGTCGCCCGGGCTTTTCGGCAGGTTCCTCCTGCCGCGACTCCAGGCGGAGGCCGAGCTGGCGCACCAGGCGGGGGCGAAGTTCGGCTACATCATGACCGTCGGGGCGAACCAGTTCACCGACGCGCTTCTGGCGTCGGGCGTGGACGTCGTCATCGGCGTCGAAGACGTCCAGGACCACGGGATGGACCTGGCCGCGCTCAAGGAGAAGGCCCACGGGAAGCTCGCCCTCTGGGGAGGCGTCAACGGGTTCCTGCACATCGAGGAAGGCACGGAGGACGACATCCGCAAAGCGACGGCCGCCGCGCTCGACGCCCTCGGTCCCGACGGGTTCATCCTCTCCCCCGTGGACAACATCCGCGACCCGTCCGAAGCGGTCTGGAAGAAGGTGCTCACCTTCGTCGACACGTGGAAAGAGACCGTGGGGCGGTAGCCCGGGGACGTGCCACAAGCGACGGCCGAGGCGGAAACCAAGATCATGCTCCGACGGTTCAGTCTCTACGGGTTCCTGAAGAACCAGCGCTACTTCGAGGCGTGGTGGCTCTTGGCCTTTCTGGACAAGGGGATCAGCTTCACCACGTGGGGACTGCTGGTCGGGTTCCGTGAGGTGATGATCAACCTCATGGAGATCCCCACCGGGGCGATCGCCGACCTCTTCGGCCGACGGAAGTCGATGATCATCTCCTTCGTCGCCTACATCATCAGTTTCGCCATCTTCGGTGCGGTGACCCGCGTGCCGCTGCTTTTCCTGGGGATGGGGTTCTTCGCCGTGGGCGACGCCTTCCGCACCGGCACCCACAAGGCGATGATCTTCAGCTGGCTCGCCCTCGAAGGACGCACGAGCGAGCGCACCCGGACCTACGGCTACACCCGCTCGTGGAGCCAGTACGGCTCGGCTCTCTCCGTCGTCCTGGGCACCGCCATCGTCTTCCTGACCCGCGACTACCGGTACGTCTTCTACGTCGCCGTCTTCCCGTACGTGCTCGGCATCATCAATTTCCTGGGCTACCCGAAGGCCCTCGACGGCGTGGACACGGGGAAGCCGGTGTCGCTGGGGGACGTCGCGGTGCACCTGAGGGACGCCCTCGTCGTCTGCCTCCGCAAGCGGGACCTGAGACGGGTGCTCCTGGAGTCGATGGGGTGGACGGGGCTGTTCAAGGCGGCGAAGGATTACCTCCAGCCGATCCTGGCGATCACGGCGGCGGCGTGGCTGGCGGGCGGTGTCGAAGGTCCGGAACTGGCCGGCGCCCGGCACACCGCACTGCTCCTGGGACCGGTCTACGTGGTGCTGTATCTGCTGGGGGCGGCGGCCAGCCGACACACCCACCGGCTGGTGCGGACCCCCGACGGCGAGGACCAGGCGGCACGTCTCTTGTGGGTCGTCAGCTTCTTCGCGTTCGCGGTGCTCATCCCCGCCACGTTCTGGAACGTCCACACGGTGATGATCCTGGGCTTCGTGGCACTGCACGTCACGCAGAACCTCTGGCGGCCGGTGCTCGTGAGTCGCTTCGACGCCCACTCCGCCCACCAGCAGAAGGCGACCATCCTCTCCATCGAGAGTCAGGCCGGGAGTCTGTGTGCGGCGGTGGCGGCACCCGTCATCGGGGCGGCGATCGACCTTCTGAAGTCGCGGGGTGTCACGGGGGGCGAGGAGTTCTGGCCGGTCGGCGTCCTCGGGGCCGTCGTCGCGGCGCTCTTCTTCTTCACCGCAAAGCCGCCCGCCGGGGAGACACACTGAACCGTCGGCACCCCGCCATCACCTGACCGGCGCCGTCTTCACCTCGCCGCCGACGATGGTGCACGCCGCTTTGCCTTTGACCTCTTTCCCGTCGAACGGTGTGTTACGGGAGAGGGAATGGAAGGCCGAGGCGTCGATGGTCCACTCGCACTCGGGGTCGATGAGGGTAACGTCGGCCGGGGAGCCGGCCTCGAGGGTGCCGCCCGGAAGGCCGAGGGCCCTGGCGGGATTGGTGGAGAGGAGTGCCACGGCTTCGAGCCACGTGAGGACGCCCGGTGCGATGAGTTCGGTGACGACGACCGCGAGGGAGGTCTCGAGCCCGATGACGCCGAAGGCGGCCTCGGTGAACTCGACCGCCTTGGCCTCCAGGGGATGCGGGGCGTGGTCGCTCACGATGCAGTCGATGGTCCCGTCACGGAGGCCCTTGCGCAGGGCCTCGACGTCGTCCGGCGACCTCAACGGCGGGCTCATCTTATAGCTCGTGTCAAACTTGAGGATCCCGTCGTCGTCACGCTCCAGGAGACACGTGTCCGAGAGCGTGAGGTGGTGGACGCACGCCTCGGCGGTCACACGGACGCCGCGGTCCTTGGCCCGACGGACCGCCTCGACCGCCCCCGCCGTGCTCACGTGCGCCACGTGCAGTCGGGCACCCGTCTCCTCGGCGAGGGTCACGTCACGGGCGACGGCGGCCGCTTCGCTCTCGGCGGAAATGCCCGGGAGTCCCAGTCGGGCACTCACGGCGCCTTCATGCATCACCCCCCCGGCCGACAGTGTCCGGTCCTCGGCGTGGGTGATGACGGGCAGGTCGAGCATCCGTGCGTACTGGAGTGCACGACGCATGACCTCGGCGTCGGCGACGGGGTCGCCGTCGTCACTGAAACCGACGACGTCCGCCCCCCGGAGTGCGGCCAACTCCGCGAGCTCCGCTCCACTGCGTCCCTTCGTGACGGTCCCGACGGGATAGACACGGGCGAGTGCGGCACGCACCGACTGTCGGTAGACGAACTCCACCGCCGCCGGGGTGTCCACGGGGGGGTGGGTGTTGGGCATGCAGACGACGGCGGTGAACCCGCCGGCGACCGCGGCGGCGACGCCCGTCGCAATCGTCTCCGTCTCGTCGTTCCCCGGCTCCCGCAGGTGGACGTGGACGTCGATGAGGCCCGGGCAGACGATCCTGCGACGGGCGTCGATCACCTCGTCGGCGGTCGACGTGACCTCCCCGACCTCGACGATCTTGCCGCGCTCAATGAGGACGTCGGCGGTGGCGTCCCGTCCGGCGCCGGGGTCAATGACACGCCCGCCCTTGATGAGAATACTTGACACGTTTCCTTCTGCTCCCCTCACCCTAACAGCCTGTTGGGAAGTCCTCGTACGACGTGATTTGTAGCGCGGCCACGTGCCTGCCCCGACCTGTCGGGGTGGGCCGCGACGATCAACAGCTTTCGCGGGGCACGGGTCCCCGCGCTACTTGCCGAGCACCATCGACAGCACCGCCATGCGGACGGCGACGCCGTTGGTGACCTGTTCGAGGATGACGCTTCTCGGGCCGTCGGCCACCTCGGGGGCGATCTCCACCCCGCGGTTGATCGGTCCCGGGTGCATGACGATGGCGTCGGGCTTCATGCGCTTCTCACGCTCGCGCGTCAGTCCGAACCGTCGGGTGTATTCCCGGTCGGACGGCAGCACGGGACCGGTGAGCCGTTCACGCTGGATCCGCAGCAGGTTCACCACGTCCATCGCCGGGAGGATCTCGTCGAAATCGGTGGTGGTTTCGACGCCGAGGGCACGGATGCCTTCGGGGACGAGCGTCGCCGGCCCGCACACGATGACCTCCGCCCCGAGCTTCCTGAGTGCGAAGATGTCCGATCGCGCCACCCGGCTGTGGCCGATGTCGCCCACGATCGCCACCTTGAGTCCCCGGACGTCGCCCACCTTCTCCCGGAGGGTGAAGACGTCGAGGAGTCCCTGCGTGGGGTGTTCGTGCGCCCCGTCGCCCGCGTTGATGACCGACGCGGTGATGCGCGGCTCACGGGCCACGAGGTGCGGTGCCCCGGGGGCACTGTGCCGGATGACCATGACCTCGATGCCCATCGCCTGGAGGTTGAGTGCGGTGTCGAGGAGTGTCTCTCCCTTGGCGGTGGAGGACCCGGCCTTCGAGAAGGCGACGACGTCGGCCGAGAGACGTCGGGCGGCCAGTGAGAAGGAGTTGGTGGTGCGCGTCGAGGGCTCGAAGAACATCAGTGCGACGGTGGTGCCCTTCAGGACGTCGTGCTTGTGGGCCCCGGAGGTGCAGGTGGGTCTGAACTCCCGGGCACGGTCGAGGATGGAAACAAGCTCGTCACGGGTGAGGTCCTCGAGTCCCAGAAGGTGCTTCCGGTTCCACATGGGCTGCACTCCCGGGGGAGTCCACATCGACGCGTGGAGCACTATATCGCGATGGGGGTGAAAATCAAGGAAAAACCGTCTTTACCGGGGCATTGACCGTCGGAGGGTGACCCGGTAGAATGGTCAACTCCAATTGGAGGCGGCGTGATGGGGATGCGACGTCTGATGTGGGTGGCGATCGTGGTGTTCGGCGGGGGCATCACCGCACTGATGGTGGCAAGTCTTCTGCTTCAGCGTGCGGCCGGCACGGCACCGCCCGGGGACCTGAAGACCTCCGTCACGGGCCTCCGTGAGGCCCTGACCGACTGGGACTACGAGAAGGTCGCCCGGCACACGGGCGACATCACCAGACCGGTCTACCAGCAGATGTTCGACGACGCGAACGGAGACGACGCCGACCGCCGGAGTCGCTTCGCGGGCGTGCTCTCGTCCATGGACACCTTCCCGTCGATGCGCTTCACCCGCATGAAGCCCGAGCGGGTGGACGTCCACTACGAGGTGTCGGACGGGACCTCCACCGCTCGACCCGTCACCTCGTTCATCCCACGTGAGGGCGGATACTTCCTGCACGCCGCACGGTTCCCCGTCACGTCCACCGCCCCATCGACCGGGGGCCCCATCGTCTTTCACCCGGGCGACAACCTCCCCCTCAGCCAGGCCGTCGAGACGCTCTTCGACACACTGACCTCCGGCTCGGTGGACGACTTCCGCACGCTCATGTCGCTCAACCCGAAGCTGTCGGCAGAGGACGTGATGAAGCGGCTCGACCAGGTCCGGGCCCTGGTGATGACCCTCCGTGACGCCCGGCTGCGCAAGATGCTTCCGGAGGTGGGGCCGCTGCCCCGGGGGACCCAGTGGTTCCGGGTGCTCGTCGTCGGTGAGGTGGACGCCAAGCGGCTGTGGCTGGAACTGACGGTCATCCCGGGCGATCCGGTGCGCTTCAGCAGCGTCAGGGGCGGGACGATCACGGGGGCCGCCGCTCCCGAGAGACCCCCCGAGAAGCCGCCCGCCGACGCCCCCGAACGGGCACCCGCCGTTTGAGCGCCCGTCCCCGGGAGAATACCGTTGCACCCCGGCACCCATCGGGGTAGAATCCCCGCGTCGTTCGGGGACCCGCACCCCGCTCACAGCGACCAACGCGAGGACCCACGGTGAAGACCAAGGGACAGCTTGAAGCCGAGATCAGTGAGGCGATCATCCGGTTCCAGAAAGAGTACATGGGCCGCGGGCCGGACGAGACCAAGACCTATCTCATCGACGACATCGTGCTGGTGCGTCTGCGCGGGGTGATGACCCCGGCGGAGCGGCAGCTTGCCGGCGCCGAGCCCGACGCCCACGGCCGGGCCCTCATCAAGCAGATGCGGTTCGAGCTGCTGGAGAAGAGCCGCACGCCCATCCAGGCCGTGATCGAGGACATCACCGGCAGAAAGGTCATCAGCCTCCACCAGGACATGAGCACCATCGCGGGTGAGCAGGTCATCCTCTTCACCCTGGGCGGCCTCCCCCAGGTCAAGAACAACAGCCGGGCCTGACCCGGTCCGACATGTCGCTCGACCCCCCGCGTTCAGGAAAATGCTTGACACACGGGTGCGGAACCGCTAACGTGACGTCCCAGGCAGATGGACAGGGGGTCCGGCCTGGCCGGACCTGCTGGAAGATATGCCGGCAACGCGACGGGCGGCTGCCGGTTTTTTTTCGCCGGGGCCCCGCCGGAAGACCGACACCCCCAACGGAAGGACGCCCATGCCTCACCGATACGACGATTACCTGAAGTCCGAGCTGGCGCCCGTCCACCTCGAGAAGCTCATGGCGCTGGAGAACCCGAAGCTTCGCCGGTTCGTCGCCGACGCCATCGAGCTGTGTCGGCCCGCCTCCGTCTATGTCTGCACCGACGACCCCGACGACATCGCCTACGTCCGTCGCAGAGCGATCGAGACCGGGGAGGAGCAGCGACTCGCGATGGCGGGACACACCTGCCACTTCGACGGCCCCACCGACCAGGGGCGAGACCGGGAAGTCACGAAGTACCTGGTGGAGCCGGGCGAGTACCTGGGGCCCACCATCGGCGCGACGGACCGTCGGGAGGGCTTGAAGGAAATCCGTGGCTACCTCCGGGGCTCCATGACGGGCCGTGAGATGCTGCTGCGCTTCTTTTCACTGGGACCGGTGAACTCGGTGTTCTCCATCTCCGGGGTGCAGATGACGGATTCCTTCTACGTCGCGCACAGTGAGGACCTGCTGTATCGACCGGGGTACGAGCAGTTCAAGACCCTCGGGGACTCACCGGAGTACATCTGCGTCCTGCATTCGTCGGGCCGACTGGTGAACGGCGTGAGCGCCGACGTGGACAGGAAGCGCATCTACATCGACCTCAAGGACGAGGAGGTCTACAGTGTCAACACGCAGTATGCCGGGAACACGGTGGGGTTCAAGAAGCTGGCGCTGAGGCTCGCCATCCGCAAGGCCGACCGTGAGGACTGGCTCAGTGAGCACATGCTCATCATGGGGGTGAAGGGGCCCGGTGACCGCACCACCTATTTTACCGGGGCCTTCCCGAGCGCCTGCGGAAAAACCTCCACCGCCATGCTCCCGGGCGAGACCATCGTCGGCGACGACCTCGCATACCTCCGCCGCATCGCCGGTGAGGTCCGGGCGGTCAACGTCGAGTCCGGCATCTTCGGCATCATCCGGGACGTCAACCCCCAGGACGACCCGATCATCTGGGCCGCCCTCACCCGGCCCGGGGAGGTCATCTTCTCCAACGTCCTCATCCGTGACGGCGTCCCCTACTGGGAGGGAGGCGGGCGGGAGATCCCCGACGAGGGCGTCAACTACTCGGGAGCGTGGCGGCACGGCAAGAAGGACGAGAAGGGCAACGAGGTCCGGCCTTCCCACCCGAACGCCCGCTACACCATCCGGCTCAAGGACCTCACGAACCTCGACCCGCGTGCCGACGATCCCCACGGTGTCCCCGTCGGCGGCGTCATCTTCGGCGGACGCGACTCAGACACCTGGGTCCCCCTGCAGCAGTCCTTCGACTGGACGCACGGCGTCATCACCATGGGTGCGAGTCTCGAATCGGAAACCACCGCCGCCACGCTCGGGAAGACCGGCGTCCGGGCCTTTCAGCCCATGTCCAACATCGACTTCGTCTCCATCCCCCTCGGCCGATACGTCCAGAACCACCTCGATTTCGTCATGGGAATCGACACGCCCCCCCTGATCTTCGCCGCCAACTATTTCCTCAAGCGGAAGGACGGCGGCTACCTGAACGGCATGAGCGACAAGCACGTGTGGGTGAAGTGGATGGAGCGTCGCGTCAACGGAGAACTCGACGCCATCCGCACGCCCACCGGCTTCATCCCGCTCCACGAGGACCTCGCGCGGCTGTTCGACGAGGTGCTCCACAAGACGTACACACCCGACGCGTACGTCGAGCAGTTCACGCTGCGTGTCCGTGAGAACCTCGCCAAGCTCGACCGCATCGAGACCAT
>DATKVD010000047.1:0-3463 GCA_035530235.1 Planctomycetota bacterium
TCACGATCGAGGGACTGACCTTCGAATGCACGCGCGGCGAGGGAGTGCGCATCAAGTACGGGCAAGGCAACGTCATCCGGGATTGCACGATCCGCAATATCGGCAACAATGCCGCCTACCTCGAGGGTGGCCGCGAGAACCGCGTCAAGGGCTGCCACGTCTTCAACCCCGGCGACACCGGAATCTATGCCTGGGGAGGCGACCGGAAGAAGCTCGAGTCCTGCGGCCATACAATCGAGAACAACCACCTCCACCACATCGGCCGCTGGACCAAGTGCTACGTTCCCGCCGTGTATGCCAACGGCGTGGGCATCCGCATCGCGCATAACCTCATCCACGACCATCCGCACGCGGGCGTCCTGTTCACCGGCAACGACCATGTCATCGAGTACAACGAGATCCACCACGTGGCGCTCGAGACCGGAGACGTCGGGGCCATCTACATCGGCCGCGATTGGACCTTTCTCGGCAATGTCATCCGCCACAACTACATCCATGACGTCGGCGGCGTCGGCATGGGCTCGATGGGCGTCTACATCGACGACTGCGCCGGCGGCATGACCATTGTCGGCAACGTGTTCCGCAACGTGCAGCGCGCGGCCTTCATCGGCGGAGGCCGGCATAACACCATCGAGAACAATCTGTTCATCGACTGCCGGCCCGCGGTGCAGATCGACGGCCGGGGCCTGGACAAGTCGCCCGTCTGGCACGACATGATCTACAAGACGATGAAGCAGAGGCTGGAGGAGATGGACTATGCGCAGCCGCCCTACGGCACGCGATTCCCGGAACTGCTGGAGCTGACGGACTACCTCAAGGGCGACAAGGGCGTGCCCCCCGAGGGCAACGTCGTGTGCCGCAACATCTGTGTCGGCGGCAAGTGGCTAGAGATCGGTTGGCACGCGACGCCTGAGATGCTGCAGGTCCGGGATAACCTTGTCGACCAGGATCCCCTGTTCGTGGACGCGGCGAAGGGCAACTACCAGCTCCGGGATGACTCGCCCGCTTTCAAGCTGGGTTTCAGGCGAATCCCGGTCAAGCAGATCGGACTGATAAAGGATAAGTACCGACTGAAGTAGCCCGGTTCACCATTTCACAGCCATGGTTGGGGACGCTGCCATGCGACGATTCGGAGTTTTCGTCTTGTTCCTCGCAATGCTTCTCGGGAGCGCCTCGGCGTTTTCGCAGGACGCGCAACTCCTCGTCGAAGTCTCCCCCCTGCTCACGGAGGCGCCGCAGGATACCCTCGTCATCGACGGCTCGGACGAGTCGATGGCCTCGCGCGAACGCCACAAGCTTACGGTCGATGGCAAGCCGTCCACCCGCGACGAGATCGGTCTCTGGGGCTGGACCGGCAAGGTGCGGTGGGTCATGGCGACGCCCGAGGCGGGTGAATATGTCGTCTCGCTCTCGCTCGTCTCGGGCGACAAGCGCCCCGGGAAGTTCGGCTACACCGCGGGCGACAGGGAGATCCTCTCGAACGAGATCCGCGAGCGCGGGCCGTGGACGGGCTGCTCGAAGGCCTTCCGCATCACCGTTCCCGAGGGGCAGGAAGAGACGCCGATGCTCGTCACGGGCGACGGCGTCTATCTCTTCCGCGCGGACATCGCACAGGTCACGAAGCCCGCGGGAAACGCGGACGGAAAGCTCACCGCGCTCGCGGATTCGTCGTACCGTACTGTGCTTCGCGGCGCGGACGATAGGCCCCGCTGCGTCGTCCTCGCACCCGAGGGTGGCGTCGAGGCGAAGTTCGCGAAACAGCTCGCCGAGCGGCTGAAGGTCCCTCTCGCAGCGGAGCCGGAACTGAAAGCCCCCTTCCCCGCTTGCCCGGCCGTCGTCGGGGCGACGAGCGACACGAACCTCATCCTCCTCAGCGCCGGGCAGGGCGGGCCGCTCGTGCGCGCGATGCGCCGTGCGGGGCTCATCGCCGAGAATCACGCCGTGCCGGGTCCGGGCGGGTATGTCATCCGCACCGTCGCGCGGCCCTTCGCCGGCCGGGCCAACGTCATCGTCATCTCGTCGGGCGACGAAGCGGGACTCGCCAAGGGTATCGAGGCCCTCACGCCTATTCCAGATGCGAAGACGGGCGAGCTCGTCTGGGAGAAGTTCCTTGTCGATTCGCCGGGCGAGCGGTGGAAGAAGCTGCGCTCATACTACTACCGCATCCGCGACACGGAGGACTACTGGCGGAAGAAGCTCGCCGCGCTCGACAAACCGTTCGCCGGGCTCGGAGGCTACGCCCCCGCACGCGCCTACATCGCCACGACCGACGAGTGGGCCGACCGCTACTGGCTCACGGGCAACGACAAGTTCGCGGAGCTTTTCAAACGCTACGTCCTCAAGATGGAGGACGACGCCATCTACGGCGGCGGCGGGAAGGACTCGCACATGGAGCTCTACGGGCTCATGCGCGGGTGGGACCGCGTCGAAGAGTCGCCGGTCTTCTCGACCGCCGACCGCCTGCGGATCACGAATTACCTGCTGCGCTGTGTGGAGGGGCCCGAAGGGTTCGGCGGCAGCTACGGGTCCTACACGGCGTATTCCGGTCCTGTGCGCATGCGGCACAACCACCAGACGATCCGCGGGTGCGGGATGATGCAGGCGTATCTCTACTACGGGCGGCTCTACGGGCTCGGACGCTCGCAGATCTGGAAGTCGTGGTGCGACGGGCTCATCGCCGAGGCGACCGCGTGGGGACACGCACCCGAGAATTCGCCGAACTACGAGCCGCGCACGTACCTCGAGCAGGGCGACATGATCCGCTACCAGGGACTTTCGACGAAGGGACCCGAGGGGACGAAGCGATGGCCCGAGGCCGCGGTGCGCTTCATGGCGTGGCGCGATTCGTTCGGACTCCCGGCCTGCTACGGCGACTGCTGGAGCAACGATGAGTTCCAGAGCATGGAGTTCTTCGAGGTGCTGCGCGACGACTGGGACTGGCCCGCGGCGCAGTTCGCCATCGACCGGATGATCCGCGGGTACCGCACCGCCGCGCCGAAGTCAACCCCCGCGGGCGATGCCTGGGCGTACCTCCACGGCTCGACCGACGTCGGCGGCGTGATGAAGCCTTCCGACCCGGCTGCGGCGCAGAAGACGCTCTCGCCGCTCATCGGACTCGTGGCCTTGCCCATGACCGAAGGGTACTGGCGATACATGACCGGACAGGTGGGACAGAGGGGGTTCTGGCAGAAGCCCAAACCCAAGCCCAAACCGGAGCGGATTCCTTACGAGCGCACCGCGGACAAGGTGCAGTACCGCAGCGGCTGGGGAACGGGCGACGAATACCTGCTCTTCGAGACCATCGGCTGGGCGTGTCACGGACATATTGACCTCGGGAGCATCGTGCAGTATGCCTCGGGCGGCCGGCTCTGGATCGTTGACTTCGGCTACAACAACGTCGGCCCCGAGCACCACTCGACGCTCGAGGTGAGGCGCGACGGGAAGCCGGCGTGTCACAAGTACG
>DATKVD010000048.1:0-7057 GCA_035530235.1 Planctomycetota bacterium
GGACGTTTCCAGAAGCCCTTCTGTCCGCCCTTTTCGACCCCCGCGGCGGTGAACGTGTTGCCCCCTATCCTGACCTCGAGAATCTCGGACAGTTCACGGGACTCGAGCCGGCTGAATTCTTCGGAAGTAATTGCGTAGTAATGGGTTCCGTCGCCGGGGCGGTCCACGAATTCGAGCCCCTTCGGCACGCGTATCGCCCTTTGGACGTCGCGCTCGTAGGAGACCTCGGCCGAGCCGACTTCCTCCCACGGCCCCTCGGCAGCTTTCGCGCGCCAGACGTGGTAGGCCTTGATCTCACGTGCGGGGGGCGGGGGGTCTTTCGTCTCGTCGGGCCAGCCGCGCCGGGTGTAGCTCGGACTCTCCCACCTGAGCCGGACGCCGCCCTCGGCCGCAACGGCTTTCAGACTCACGGGCGGCAGCGGGTAATAGGCCACCGCCCAGGAGATGTAAGGAAACTGGTCGGCACCGTTCTGGAGCCAGCAGGCGGCGAAGGCGATCTTGGTTCCGTCGGGCGACTGACTGGGTCTCGGCAGGGCGTTGTAGTTGCGCCAGCGCCCCTTGACGGGATAGTGCGTGTGGCAGATGACGTACTGGCTCTTCGTGCCGAGGTCGTACCGTGCCCCGTAGACCTTCATGTTCTGTGGGTGAATCCACGCGACGTGATCGGTCCAGCCGGTCCACGTGTGGTGCTGTCCGTCGTAGTAGCCCTTGCCGACGTAGCCGTCGTCGCCGTTGTCGAACCACTTGCGTGTGCGGAAGTCCCGGATGCGGGTGCCTTTGCCGTCGTCGGTGTAGTCGCCGTGAATGAAGTAGTGTCCCCAGCGGTCGAACGCCTCGTGTCCGAAGTAGGGCGCACCCCACGGGTTCTGGGGTCCCTTGCCGGCGCCGGTGCTCTCGATGGAGATCTCGCCGAAGGATTTTCCGTCCCACGGCCGCCAGACGGGCCCGCCGTCTTTCGGGTCGCTGCCCTTCAATAAGAACTTCCACTTGCACCCGCCCGAGTAGCCGCCGTAGATGAATTCCGGACTCGGTCCGGGCGAGACCACCCCGTGGAATCCGGTCGCGGTGCTCTCCTGGTGGTCGGCATACGTGTTGTCCGGTATCCCCCGCGCGACGCCCCAGCGGACCTCGAGCTTCGGCTCCGGGACGAGAGCAATCCGGTAGATCGCCGACGTCTTCATGTGCCGGCCGAAGGTATCCGTGCTGCGGCCGGTGCGGGCCACGATCACCTTGTCGTCGGTGCTGACGCCCTCCTTCACCATGCCTTTCTTGTAGGTATCCGCCGACGACGTGTCGAGGATCTGCTCACCGGTGATGACGTTGCCGGGACCGACGACGTTCTTGTAGAGGACGTGGAAGGGCCCGTCGAGCGTGGGGTGAGACCCGAAGGCATAGTAGGCGAGTTCCGTGTGTGCCCAGCTGAACCCGTCGAACGGACGGTCGTACTTGCCGTACCCTTCGCAGATCTTGAGTCCGCTTCCGTCGGTGTTGACGATCCACCGGTGATACCCGCGCGGCGTCACCTTGGGGTTCGCGCTCACGCGGTGCTTGGTGGAGAAGATGCCCATCCGTGAGCCGTCGCACGACCACACGTTCGTGCTGCACTCCTTGTTGAAGATGTCCTCCCTGTCGGGCAGACGCACGAGCACCCAGACCTCACGTCCCGTCTCGACGTCGGTATAGCAGAGGGTCTCCGGCTGCCAGACGAAGGTCTCCGGGTCTTCGAGGTTCTTCGCGGGGATGGACACGTCGGCGTGTCGGGCCTTTCGCCGGAACATCTCGTCGAGATTCTCGAGGACGTCCTCCGCGCTCGCGACGGTGACGACGCCGGTCACGACGACGAGGAAGGTCAAGGCAAACGTGCGTTTCTCCAACGTGGCTCCTTTCCGCGCTACGGCCGGGCCGGCGTGCTCTCGTTGCCCTGACGGTCGACCGAGGTGACGGCATATCGGCCGTCTTTTTCCGGATCGGCGAGCCAGTCGAGGTAGCTCTTCGTCCCGACGGGGACGGAAGCGATGCGGCACTTCTGTTGGACGATGGGCGCACCGGTGGTCGAGTAATAGACGTTGTAGTAGCGGACCATGCGGTCGTTCGGCTCCTCCCACGAAAGCTGGACCTGGCCGGGCGTGGGAGTCGGCCTGGCGGTCACGTTCCACGGAGGTGCGGGGGCCTGCTTGTAGAAGTCCGCCTGTCCCGCCTTGGCCCCGGCCTCTGCGGTGACGGTCCGGCCGGCGCCGAGCACGGTGACCTTGATGATCTCGGAAAGCTCCCGGGACTCCAGCCGGCTGTATTCCTCGGAAGTCATTGCGTAGTAATGGGTTCCGTCGGGCGCTTTGTCGGTGAATTCGAGGTTCGTCGCCTCCATGATCGCCCGCTCGACGTTCACCTTGTACTGGACATCCAGGCTCCCGACCTCCTTCCATGGTCCGCCCGGCGTGGGCGCCCGCCAGACGTGGAACGTCTTGATCTCGCGTGCGGGCGGAGGCGGGTCGGTCTTCTTCGGCCAGCCGCGCGTCGTGTACGTGGGCATCTCCCAGGTGAGCTTCACGCCGCCTTCAGCCGCCGCGGCCGCCTTCAGGTTCACCGGGGGCTTTGGATAGTAGCAGACCGCCCAGTAGCAGTCGGGGGAAGCTTTCGAGTTCAGCATGTCGCTGTGAAAGGCGACCTTGGTCCCGTCGGGACTCTGTGCGGGACGGATGTAGTTGTAGTAGGCCTTCCCGCCGTTCAGGAAATTGTGGGTGTAGCAGACGATGAAGTTCTCACCGCGCTTGTCGTACGGGAAGCACTCGATGCGCGCGTCGCCGTAGCTGAATTCCCCCTTTTCGACCGACACGACGCACCAGTCGGCGTAGGCGTGCCAGTCGCAGTGGACCGAGCCGTCGGTCTGGGGAATCCACGAGCCCGTGACGGGGCGGTGGTTGATGAAGTCATAGACGGTGCATCCGATCTTGAAGTTCCCCTTCTCGTCCACGGTGTCGTAGTTCGCGATGTTGACCATCTCGCCCCAGCGGTCGAAGCCCGGGTGACCGGGGTACTGGTTCTCCGTCCACGGGTCGTCTCGTTTTCCTTTCTTGCGGACGTATTCAGGGATGATTTCGCCGAAGTGGTGTTTGCCGTCGTCGCCGGTGAACTTCGCCCCGCCGTCGGGGGCGCTGCCCAGCGTCTTGATGCGCCAGTAGCCGATTTCCCGGTCGATGGCGTAGTAATACGTCCCGTCGCCCAGGAGGTAGGCGTCGTGGTAGCGGCCCTTCGTGTAGGGCCGCGCCAGGTAGTCCCCGAACTCCCGGTTGACGGTGTAGCCTTTCTCGAGCAGCGGTCGGGCCTGTTCCTCGGGGAAGATGATGCTCGGGATGAAGTACATCTCGTACTCGGGGACGTTGGCGCCGCGGGTCCAGTTCGGGTTGGAGACGGAGGTCATGGTCACGAACATCTTCCCGTCGGCGGAGATGAACTTGCGGTTGCCGTAGCCGCCCCGCTCCGGCTGGGGATAGGTGATGAGCGGCGTCATGGTCGTCGCCGGCCCTTCGTCGGTGACGGTCACCTTGTAGAGGACGTTGCCTTCGCTCTTGACGTCCATGAAGCGGACGCCCCCGAAGGTGTAGTAGACGTCCGGCAACAGAGGCGACCAGTGCATGTAGCCCGGCGTATTCACGGTCGGCCTGAGCCGGCTGCCGTCGGTGTCCACCACCATCCATAGGTTCCGACGTTCGCCGCCCCGCCTCGCCCGCCAGGAGGTCAGTCCCATGCGCCTGCCGTCGGCGCTCCACGGACTCACCGCGATGTCGTTGTGGTAATAGTTGTTCCTGTTGGGGGTGGCGGTCATCCGCCAGACCTCATGTCCCGTCTTCGTGTCGGCGAAGCACAGCGTCTCCGCCTGCCAGTCGAGACGGGTGAAGGCGTTCTCAAGGTCGGCGTAAGGCCAGGGGTTCTTCTCCAGTCGTGCTTTCCGTAGAAACATCTCGTCGAGGTCCTGCACCGGTCCCCTGGCGTTCTCCTGGGCCGAGGCTTCCTCCAGGAAGAGCCGCGAGGTCAGTCCGGCGAACGCCGGCAGCGCCACAAGCATCACCACAAGAATCAGCGCTCTGCGCATCGGAGTCTCCCTGTCGGTGGATTCGTGTGCCACTGGCCGCAGTGACGGTTTTCGGGCAGACACCGTCCCCATATTAGTCTGGAGAGGATACATGAGTTTGCGGGCTTTTTCAAAGGGAAAGGGGGGGGAGGCAGCCCTCTCGGGCGGGGACGGATGGAGGTCTGTTGTGTTACTCCGCGATGATTTCGATGCCCGAGAGGACGGGCGCGGGGACCTCGGCGCCCTCGGACGGGCTCAACGTGATGGTCAGGTCATTCTTGACCTTGACGCCCTTGAACTCCCTGACGAGCGTGCGGTCGGGGCCGCCGGCCTCCCTGACGACGTCGAGGTCTTCGAGCACCTTCTCTCCCTGAATCGCGACGCTGAAGAGGCGCCGGCCCGGCCCGACGGGGTCGGGCTCGCAGAAATGGAGCCGGACGGAATAGGTCTGTTCGTCGTCGGCCTCCGGGGCCAGGGTGACGGTCACTTCGCTCAGGCCCTTGAAACCGGATGCAGCCACCCATCTCAGACCGCCGCCCTCGACGCGTGACGAGCGGTGACAGAACCGCTCGGCATTCTCGGGCGTCAGCTTGACGGGGATGTCGGGTGACGGTCCGCCGACCGAGGGGCAGTCGAGCCAGAGTGTGCCCCGCTCGTCGCGGCGGTCGCCGGGGGCACCGAGGTTGAGTCCCACGCGTTTCACCCGATCCCTGACCGGCACCCGGCCGAAGAAGCTCCATTGCTCGAGGTCGGGACTGTGGACGAGTCCGAGCGACGTGAAGATCGGGTAGGAACAGGCACACCGTGAATAGCGCGGGGCGCACAGCACCCCGTCGGCGACGATGAGACTGTTCTGACAGCCCGAGCGGAACCCACCGAGTGAATGCGTGCCTGAGAAGTTCACGAGATCCACGTACGCCGCGTTCCCGACGCGCAGCGTCACGAGGTTCTCGCTTGCCACGGCGTGGTTGCAGCCGTGCGACCGCGTGAACAGCGTCCACGGGACCTCTTCTCCGGTCAGCGGGTGCGCGATCCTCTTCCGCTCACCGGTCTTCAGGTCGTAGACGTCCCCCAGGTAGCTCATGATGACGTCGTCGGTGATGATGGACGGGTGGTACCAGCCGTAGGCCTCGCAGTGCATCCGCTTCTTCCAGAGGAGGCTTCCGTCCTCGGCCTTCCGCGTGACGCGGTATCGGCTGGCCGTTCCCCCCGCCTGGAGGATCAGGTCGTGCCTGGGGGCGTAGCTGAGCCCGCCGACGCCCCAGACGTCCTCGGTCGTGCTCCAGACCAGCGAGCCCGTCTTCAGGTCGAGTGCGACGAGCTTCGGCGCGTAGTCTTCGGGGAGCTTTCCGCGTTTCTGGAGCAGTGCCGCCGTGGCTTTCGGAAACGCGTCCACGAGGAACACCTTCCCCCCGCCGGCAACCAGGGCGCTGTTGTGCTGGCACCCGTAGGTGCACTCGTAAGTCCACAGCAGTTTGCCGCTTTTCCGGTCGACCGCGAGGATGCGCTCGGCGAATTCCATGCTCGCGGCGATCGCATGGGTCTTGTATCTGGCGAACTTCTCGGCAAGTGGTTGGGGTCCGAGGAGCTTTCCGAGCTGCTCATCGAGGCCCTCCGCCGCCTTGGATGCCGCCGGCGTGGGGAGGGCCCGAATCCTCTGAAGGGCGTCCACCCATTCGGTGAGTCGCACGAGGTCATGAACCGACAACTTCTCCTCATCGACGGGAAGCTTCTGCAGATCGACGGGCGTGCAGGAGGCGGACACAAGGACGTCATCGACGAGGAGCAGGTTTCCCCAGCGAGCGTTCGCCTCGTCCGTGGGCATCTTCCAGGCGGCAATCTCCTTTCCCGTCGCCGGGTCGAAGACGCGACACATCCCCCCCCAACCGATGTAGAACGCATCGGACGCGAGCGTCTGCGTGTAGCAGAAGCTCCTCGCGTTACCGGCGAGATACCCGATGTCTCTTGTGGGACTGGCGGGGTTGTCGGGCGGGGCGAGCGGGGTCTTCCAGAGGATGCGTCCGCTGTAGACGTCGACGGCGTAGAGGCTGTGGATGCCCTGGAGGATCATCCGTCCGTCGATGACGAGTGGGCTGGGCCCGGCGGGGTAGTTCCCCTGCCGGAAGATGTCGCCTCCCGCTTCTCCGCCGAACCAGAGGACGCCCAGGGGCGCTTTCACGACCCGGTCGGTCGAGCGCGTCTGTCGACCGGCATCCGCGTTATCGTGCGTCCACTTCCCGGCGCCCTCGAGCGGACCGACGCGCACGAGCACCGTCAGATCTCCGGTCCGTCGCACCTCGGCCCCGGGAAGTCTCGCTCCTTCGACGTCCTTTGCGAGCGCCGCGTGACCCTCGGCCGACGTCACGAAGCACGCCGACCCGCCGTAGGGCCTGAGCGAGTCAAACACCCGCTTCACGAACGCCGGCCCTGCCGCAGCACTCTCCCCGACGACGACGAGACGAGCGAAATAAGGGGGCAGGTCGAAACTCGCGGGATCCCCCACGTGAAGCGACACCCGTTCGCCGTAGAGCCCGGCCGCATCCAGCTTTCGCCTGAGCCGGTTGATCTTCGCCGCGTCACGGTCGACACCGATCACGTGCAAGTCCGATTGCCTGATGAGTTCTTCGATGAGCCGTCCGGAGTCGATGCCGAGCGCGACGACGTATCCCGGCACGGGATCGGTCTGGCGGAGGACGTGGGCGGTGCGCTTCGTCCAGTCGTCTTCGACGACCGGGAGCGGCTCCCGCGTCGTCTCGAGCGTCTCCGGTTCGACTTTCTCCGGGCCGAAACAGTGGATGCCGCCCTCTTTCGTGACGACGAAGAGCTTCCCGTCGGCGGCGAGCATGTCGCCGACGGTCTCCTTCATTTCGGCCGACCAGGCGACCTGGGGCTTGTCCGCCCCGGCGGCGGCGAGATCGACCGCGAAGATGCGTCCCGGGGAGTCGGCGTAGAGCCGTCGGCCCGCCTTGAGACGCACCCGGCCCTTCG
>DATKVD010000049.1:0-6843 GCA_035530235.1 Planctomycetota bacterium
CACCGCCCCCAGGAGGTTGCTCTTGCCCACGCCCGGGTCGCCGGCAACGACGGCCAGCCGCTTCGGTCCCCAGCCCAGGACGCACGACGCCGCCCGGTCGATCTCCTCTTCACGACCGACGGTCGGCTCCATGTCGTCGTCCGCACGTGCGCGCCCGGACAGGTCGGTCCCGAAGGCGCCCAGGAGTCCCTGCGGGACGTCCGACGTCGGCGAGCCGGGGGTCAACACGGGCTCGGCGCCCTCGGACCCCAGGACCTTCAGGATGTCCTCGAGGGCCCTCTGGAAATTGTCATGGGGCGCCTTGCCCAGCTGCAGCAGACGCCAGCCTTCACGTCTCGCGTGTCTGGCGAACAGACGTCTCAGTGTCGAATCCCCGCCGGTATACTCGAGGTCCTGGTCGACGAAGAGGAAGAACCGTCCCGCGGACCGTGGGGACTTGACGAGCAGCTTGGTGACGGACTTGCTGTAGAACCGCTGGTTGGCCGGCACGTTGTGTAAGACGACCGTCTCCGGGTCACACACGTCCACCCGGACCTCCAGGGTCGTCAGTCGGTGCATCAGCTCGCGTGCCAGGTCGAACACCGTTTTTCTCCTCCGGGGGTGCCGGACGCCGTCTGCGGGCCGACGTCTCTCAGAGTCCCCCGAGCAGTCGTGCGAGGTCACTCATCTCACGGGCGGCGTCGGCATGCCGCCACACGCGTCGTCTCACCCGCATGGCGATCTCGTCCGTGGTCAACGCGCAGCGCGGCTGCCACTCCTGCTCGCTGCAGAAGGGGTCGTGCAGATCCAGCATCTGGTCCTGCTCGGTGTCCAGGATGTAGTGCCAGGAGCAGAGGTACCGCTCCTTGCGAGCGGTGAGTTCCTGGATGCACTTCCCGCGGACGCGGGCCCGTCCGAATTCGGGGGGATTGTCCACGGCCTCATCGATGCGGTCCACTCCGTGCACACGGTGCATCAGGACGTCCGCGGCATCAAGCTGGGAGAATATCCCCCTGGGACCCAACTGCCCGAAACGGGTGTCCATCTCGAAAAGTCCGGCGCGCAGCTTCAGGTGGGGTTCGAGGCCGTCCCAGCCGATCCCGCGCCGCTTGAGGTACCGCGTCTGCTCCACTTCGTCCACAACCAGAGTGCTTGCCTGCCGGATCATCTCGACGGTGAGCGGGCCACCTGGATAGCCTTCCCGGGTGAGCATCCCCCGCACGCGTCTGAGGACGCCGTTCCAGAGCGGCAGCGACGCCCACTCCGGTCCGCCCTGTCGTCGAACGCGGTCCTTGAACAGGGCCAGCTTCATCGCCCAGTCCAGGACCGCCGCGACGGACTCGGGCGCCCCCTCGAGCAGGTCGAGAAGCTGACGCCACACGCGACACACCTCGGCGGCCCAGACCGGCATGAAGGGCTCGTGGAGGTGCCTCTCGGCGGTTTCGAGGTAGGCCTGCTGGATCTGACGGGCGGTGAGACGTCTCCCGTCGTCGGTCTTCGCAACGGCCCTGCACTCGGGGTCGCGTGCGAAGGTCCGCATCGCCGTCAGGGGAAGACCGATCTGCACGTTCTCACCGGGGGTCAGTCCCGCCTCGATCATGGCGACGACAAGCGCCGTCGCCCCCACCTTCCACCAGGTGGCGATCCAGGAGCACAGGCTCTCGCCGCACAGAAGGTGCAGTCTGTGATAGCCCCCCGTGCTCAGGGACTCGTCCTTGGTGTGATAGATCGGGCGGTTGTCGGTGCTGCTTTCGCCGGAGACGCGCTGAAGGTGCTCCGTCCGCGGGGACAGGGAGAACTCGATGCCCGGACTGTTCGGACTGAACCCCCCGGCACCGCACAGGACCACCCTCGATACCAGGAACGGGAGGATCTGTCGACGCAGGAGGTCCGGATCGTCGATGGTGTGGAGGTAGCTCTCGTGACACCCCCAGGTTGACAAGGCGCCGCTGTAGTCGACGTTGCACTTGAAGATCAGGACCTCCGAGAGGGTCGGGGACTTCTCGAGCTCCTCGGCCAGCCGACACAGGAGCCTCTCCCCGGCGAGAACGCCGCGCACCGCCTCGGAGGGATGGTTGACCTCGACCGTCGCGAACTCGGGATGGATCCCCCGGTCGACGTAGAGACGTCCACACACGAGGAAGATGCCGCTGCGCGACGAGACGTCAATCAGACAGGGAAAACTGCGTCTGGCCAGACGCATCAGCCGGTCCGCCGCCACCTCCGTCGGCAGAAGCTCCCCGCCCGCTCCGAGCACCACGAGGGCATATTCCGCCTCCATGCCGAAAACGCGTTCCCTCATCGTTATTCTCCGCCCTGCTGTCGGATGGCACTCAGGAATTTCTCACTGTCCCCGCGGGAGAGGGCGTTGTTGACCGCTTCATCCCCGCGTCGGAGCAGCTCCCGACCGGCGTCACGCAGCCGGTCCAGGTTCCCGTCTCCGGGACCGGGGAACTCGTTCCCGTTCCCCCCGTCGTCCTCATGACCTCTTCTCTCTCGGAACCTCATGCGGCTCACCTCCTTTGGGCCGTCGGGGCCCTCTCGTCGTTTCGGAAGCGCAAGCATATCGTCAACTGTTGTGCGTGTGGGGTCTGCCCGTCGGCGGCCCGGCGGTCCCCGCGCCCTTCGCACCGGCTTTCCCGTTCTCGTCGAGCGGCTGGCCGGTGGCGGTCGTCCTTCGCATGCCCAGTGCGACCAGTGCGTCCCGAAGCGACCCGGCCCGGTTGAACACGTCCTCACACCGTGCCCGGGTGAAGCCCCGGGGGTCGTGCATCGGAAGGACGTAGTAGACGTATGACGGCCAGCGGCTCTCGGTCCGGCGGCGCACCTTGAAGCGGATCTCGTCCCAGTCGATGCCGTCGATATTATCGGGGTGGACCTTCCGCAGGATCTGGGCACGCAGCCACGCCCGGGTATCGGCCGGGGGCTCACGTCTGTACCGCTCGATCAGGGCGTCGGGCACGACCTTCTGCACCATGTCTCCCTCGTACGCCCAGTACAAGCCCTCCTCGGGGTCGAGACTGCTGTACAGGTGGTCCAGGAGCTTGATCTCGGGCGAGTCCCAGCCGAGTCCTCTCGTCTCGATGACCCGCTGGAGGATGGACCGCTTGAGGACCCAGTCGAGCTGACCGACGAGCGCCGGCCAGTCCTTCCGTCTGAGCTGGTCGAGGACACGCCGCCACGTCGCGACGATCTTCCCGGCGTGGGGGACGATCCCCTTCGCACGACCCGAGGCCACGAACTTCTCCACCCGGTCGCAGATCTCCGTCTGCAGTTCAACCGCAGTGAGTCGTCGACCCGACACGAGACGCACCCGGACGTCGAGGTCGGGGTCACGACTGAAGCTCTTCACCGCCGACAGCGGGTCGTCCAGGATGAGGTGCGGCAGGATGATCTGCTGCTCGATCATCGCGAGGACGAGCTGGGTGACGCCCACCTTGAGCAGTGTGGACACGTGGCAGAGGGTGTTATCGAAGAAGATCACGTGGAGTCGCGCGAGCTTGCCGTCGAGCGTCGATTCGTTCTTCAACGGATGCGACGGTCCGCACAGTCCCTCGTCCCTCGCGTTGACGATGGGTCGGTCGAACATGGTCTGGGCCGCGGTGAGACACTCACAGAAGTCGGCCCTGGCCGACATCTGGAAGTCCGCTTCCTTGCCGCTCTCGGCGCCCACCTTGCCGGCACCCGTGAAGATGATGCTGCCGGCGAGATACGACGCGAAGTACAGCAGGTGGTGCAGCTTGGTGTGAAAGAGACGATCGTAGCAGGCACGACCCAACTGGAAATTGCAGTGACTTCCCCAGCTCTGACCGTGACCGTCGGAGTTGTTCGCGAACAGTCGGATCTTCTCCCCTTCAGGACGTCCGGCGTTCGCACGGTGTATCGCGTCCCGCGTCTCCCGGAGCATGGCGTGCCAGGCCGCAACGTGGTCGAACGCACTGAGCACCTCCGGGATGCACAGCTCCAGGTGCGTGTGGTCGATATACGCGGAACCACCGTTGGCCGCGAGGAACTTCCGTCCCATGCCCGCCGCACTGTAGACGCTGCCGTCGACGGCACGGTCGTTCCCCGCGACGCCGTACTCGTAAGGGTACCCGGCATATCCGCCATAGCCATAGCCGTATCCCGGGTTTCCGTAGAGACCGGCGTCACGGCTTACCGGGAGATTGTCCGCGGGGGCCTCGTGCCGGCCCTCGCGGACACCCTCGATCTCCGCCAGAACCGCCCGGGCGGCCTCGTAGCCGGTCCCGCGGGCCGAGCCCCGGACGCCCTCGATGTAGCCCCCCAGCTCGATGTCCGCCCCGTTGAGCTTGCAGACGGCGTCTTGGGCACGTCTCGGGCGTCCGGGGCGCTTCGACCCGTGTCCTGCGTCGCTTCGAGCCATGTCTGGTCTCCCCTCCCCGGCCGTCAGGCCACACTGAGGTTGATGTATCGGTGCGGCTGCTTGACCCTGCGCGCCACGGGTTCGACGGCGACGACGTCCGCGTCCTGCGGCAGTGTCCGCAGGTGGTGACGGATGTTGACCGGGGTGAGCACCCGGGCCATCGTCTCGAACTCCTCCTGCGTGGTGGACAGGAAGTCCTTGAGTCTGACGCCCGACTGCCCGGTGTGGGCCTGACGGATGACCGCCTGCATGATGGACTTCTTGCAGATGTTGGCGATCACCGCCCCGCTGATGAGGTCGGCGGGACGCACGGGGTGTCGCTTGCCGTCCCTGAACGTCACCGTCGCCAGGTCGTTCTGACCGTTGGACGGGAAGATGTGCGACAGACACGCCTCGATGATCTCCTGACGTGACTCGCCGTAGGGGATGCGCTCGGGCAGATGCTTTTCCAGGATGTCGCGTGAGGCGGTCACACCGGGTCTTGGGATCTCGATGGCGACGTCGCCGAGCCGGCCGGGCCGCCGCATCGCCGGGTCGAGACAGTCGGCCCGGTTGGTGTCGGCGATGATGATGACGTTGCCGCGTGCGACGATGCCGTCGATCTCTTCCATGAGGGCCTGTCCGACACGGTCGTCGACCCGGGTCAGGGCCATCCCGCGGACGGCCCCGACGGAGTCGACCTCGGCGAGGTGCAGGACGACCGGGGTCGTCGGGTCCTCCTGTGCCGCTTCACGGATCTCCCTGAACGTCTCACGGATCCGCCGCTCCGACTCCCCGTACCACATCACCTTGAACTGTCCCGGCCGGATGTAGACGTAGCGGGCCTTGCCCGACTTGCTCATGCGGGCCAGGTGCGCGGCGGAGCCCCGGACGATCATCGTCTTGCCGACGCCCGGAGGGCCGTAAAGCAGGATCCCGCCGATCGGAGGCAGCTCGTAGCTGGCGGCGATGTCACGGTAGGTGACGTGGACCTCAAGGGCGTCGCGCACCTGCGTGATCTCCTTGTCCAGCCCGCCGATCACCTCGTACCCCGGGGACTCGGACGTGATGTCCTCACAGAAGAGCCCTTTGCCGCTGGACCGCTCGATCTTCTCGAACGCGATCCCGTGGTGCCGGTGGAACAGCAGCTGGTCGCCCCGGACCAGGGACGACATGTCCAGCGTCGCCGCAATCCGGACGACCAGCTCCCGTCCCTCCGCCTCCACCACCGCGCGTCCGTCCGGGGTCAACCGGCTGAACGTGCCGGTCTCCCCGTACCTGGGGAGTGCGGTGGACACCGTCGACAGCACGCAGTTGCCCTGCTGTGAGAGCAGCACGTCGTCGCCCACGCCGAGTGAGGACAGGTCAACGTCGGGGGCCACCGACACCAGGTGCGCCGAGCTGCCGTTCATCACCAGTGCACGCTCACCCTGGGGCGTGGTCTGCACCCCCAGGAAGCACGCGAGATGCCACGGGGGGGCGGTCAGCTCTTCGAGGACCGCACGGAGCTTCTCCTGGCTGGATTCGACCTCCCGCATCCCGAGGACGAGCCGCTCACAGCGCTCGAGAAACATCCGGTCAAAGCCGGGGCCGAAGTGCCTCCGCAGCTCCTCGACCATCCCCGCCTTCTCCTCAAGGCTCGGGGCCCCCTCCCCCACCACAAACAGACGCTCGACAAAGGCCATCTCACCCGCCGTCATCTCTTTCTCCTTTCATGCTGGTGACCGGTTCCTCCGGTTCAGCCTTCCCGGACCCGTCCCCGGACTTCATCAGGTGAAACCCGCGCGACGACACCAGACCATACCGGTAGCCGAAGAGCGCCCAGGACAGTCCCGAGCACAGGGTCTCGCCGACCACCAGGGCCACACTGTACGCCTTCGGAAAGCACGTCTTGTGGAGTGCCACGTCGGCATACGACATGAAGCACGCGGTCGCCTTGCACTCCTGCTGCTTCTCGCAGTCCTTGCACGTGGTCTTCATGTAGGAATGACTGTGCCACCAGCCGAGCATGATCTCCTTCTTCTTCCTCAGGGAGAGGGCGTCGCGGACGGCCGACCACGTGTCGGCGGTGAAGGTCAGTCGGGTGAGTTCCGACCGGGCGTGGGACCCCACGGGAATCTGTGCCGTCACCTCGAGGAAGACGTCCGGCACCGATCGGTCGATGTCCAGATGGCCGATCAATATGCCGCCCGTCTCGAGACTTCCGGCACGTCGGCTCAGCTGGGCCGCTTCGCGAAGCACCTCCCGTCGGACGAACACCGGGATGTCCACCTCGTCGGTCGTGAGGATGGGCTCGGAGCGTTCCGTGCAGGTCTGAAGCCGGGCCTCCCTGAGCGGCAGGGGCGAAGCGACCTCTTCGACGGAAATCGACGTCCGTGCGAGCGGGGCCGCACCGTCGTCCTCGCCCGGGTACGCACACGTGACGTACCGGAAAAGCTCGCCGGCTTTCAAGAACCCCTCTTTGCAGAGGGCTTCCGAAACCACGTCCGCCGCCGGAGCGA
>DATKVD010000050.1:0-6381 GCA_035530235.1 Planctomycetota bacterium
GACGTGCGCGTGCAGGAAGACGACGAAGAAGATGACGATGACGATGATGATGACGATGCCTGACCGAGCGGTTTCACCCTGGTCGTACCTACGGCCTACAGTCTACAGCCTTCGGCCTCTCGCGGTGAGAGCGTGGCCGGCTTTCTTGACTGCGTGAGGCGTCGGCGGGCGTGTGGGCGGGTGAAGGGTTAGAGGCGACATCAGCGTATGGTCGATGTACTATGAGGGTACTATGAGCGTGTGTCGAGGCGACAGGAACGTCCGTCGAGAAGTCACGAATCGGACGGGAAAGTCGGTCGAAGCGACACGAAGTGCATAGGAAGCGACAGAATTTGGGGTTTTTGTGGGGGCGAATGGATTCGACCGGGCAGATTGAGGTGAGGGTGGCGTGCCGGGGTTGTCAGGAGGCCCCGTAAAACACCTGACACACAACTAACTGCCAACGCTAACTTGGCACTGGCCGCCTAAGGTGGCCACCGCTCGTGATCCTTGCTCGCGAGGATCACAAGAGCGGACCGCAGCGAGCTAGCGTAAGTCCTATTCTCGACGGGACTTGCGCGAACCCTTTGTCCGAGATAGCACGGGCGGGATCCCGTCGGTCGGAGCCCGCTCGCGCGAAATCAATCGGCCGACCACGCACGTAGAGGCCCTTGCTGAAATGCCGCGGGACGCGGGTTCGATTCCCGCCGCCTCCACCAATTCTATTTCCGCAACTCTATACCCCGCCAAGACTTAAGTATATGCCATTTCGCTCATGCTTTGCTCGTGTGCTGATGGTGTGCTGTAGCCAGCACACGGGCGCGGGTGCTCGCGTCTTCCCGTTCCGCCAGACGCCGCCTGATTTTTCGCGTCTTACTAACACGCGAGCACTTGACATCAACATACTCAAGGGGTAATACGGATTCGTGGGAGAGAAAGGACCTCGGATGAGGATCTGTCTGTTAGTGTGCGTCGGTGCTGTTCTGGGTGTGTTCACCCTCTCTGGCCTCGCCATGTGCGAGGACGCCGATGGACTGGAGCGACTTCGTACCGAGACCGCTCGTCTGGCCGGAGTCTATGAGGCCCTGAAGCCAGGAGTAAAATACGACAGGCAAGCGTTTGCCAACGATGTACTACAGGTGGATGCCCTCGCAAGGACAGTCGTCACAGACCTGTTCCACAGGCATCGGGATTTCGATGCCGTTGTGAAAGCATCCGAAGGCGTAATCAAGTGGAGGGAATGGCCCCATAGTGCCACACAGGAAGCGATGTCGCGCTTCGTCGGGAAAGGCCTGCGCGGAGGAAAGGCCCTGCAAATCAACTACCGCTCATGGAGGCGGCCAGGCGGTGAGGTAGTCTATGTCCTCCAGAACTCGTTCTGGAACCGAAAGAATCATTATCGCCTTTCTGCCTGCATTTGGCTGGTCGCACTCGACGACAAAGTGACAACAACGATACTGCCCGAACTGTTTGCTGGCCTGCTGCCCGGACACGTGTTCGCGTATGGGGGCAAACCGCCTTCGGTGTTGGGGTTAACAGATGCGGGTACGGCGCTGCAGGGGATTGTCGTATTATCGGGCCCCTCCGGTACCGGCCACTATTCCACATTCCATCTTTACGTGAAGGATGGCAAGGGCACGCCCTGGATAGTGAATCAGATATATGAGTGTAATGGCCCCGGTGCTTTCAGTTACGATGAAGAGAAGAGGGAACTGCGAAGAGATGATTTTGGCAGCAAGAAGACGACAACGTGTGTAATATGTGACAGCAACGGGCCTCTGCAAATGGCTGTAAGTACCGTTCCCGGAGCGAATTACACTCTGAAGGAAGCCCCCCTGGTCATTACGGCAACCAATACGGGGGACAAACCGATCAAGATGCGGGCGCGCTTCACCGACGAGCGAATCTTTCGAACGGGTCTGTTCAATATGGACATGAGACGGATGGATGGGAAGAAGGTGCAATGCTGGATCACGGATGCGGCGGTGCACCTGCCGGAGAAGGACGAGCAGACGTACCAGGAGATCGCCCCCAATGAAAGCTTTCAGATAAAGATTGATCTGGCAAAGGCAGTGAGGAACCTGAAGGAAGGGGAGTATCTGTTCTCGATCTGGTGGTCCGACGTATGGGATGAGAACAGTTTTTCCGGCTTCGTGAGAGCCCCCGCGATCAAACTGACGATCAAGCCGGGAGGGTGAGAAGTGCGGGGGGACGCGGTGTGGCGACATGAGCAGGCGTGTCGTTCCTGGGTTTGGCGAGTAGCGAGTCGCCGAGTGCCTCGGTGACCTTCGCCAGCGTTTCACGCCGTGAGCGGGCGTAGACGTTCATCGTGATGCGCGGGTCGCAGTGGCGGGCAAGGGTCTGCACCGTTTTGACGTCGGCGCCGCCCTCGAAGAGCAGTGTGATGTAGGCTACGCGGCAGGCGTGGAAGTCGACCTTGCCGTCGTTGGTCCATTTCGGAATCTCCGCAGCGTCCAGGTCTTCCTCCAGTTCCCTGGCTGGGTGCGACGGCACATACAGCAACGGGTCCGCCGGCGGCTTCGCATCGCTCTTGCGCGTGTACATCTTGTAGCACTTCCTGGCCATCTCATTGTCGGCCCATTGCTCCATCTTCACAACGAGGTCGCGGGGCAGGGGCTGAAATCCGGGCTTGCGGTTCTTGGTCCATGATGCATGCAGGACCAGGCCGCCGGCGTCGACGTCGAGGTCGCTTCGCACAAGACTCTTCAGTTCCTTGGCGCGAAGGCCGGTGCAGAAAGCGACCTCGTAGAGCAGTCGTCTGTGCGGATGTCGCGGGCCTGCGTACCGTGGATGCGCAAGCGCGGAGGCGGCGTCATCATCAACAACGCCTCCATCTGCGCGGCCCAGCCGATGTACAACGAGCCCATCTACAACACCGTCAAGGCCGCGATGGTCATGTTCTCGAAGTGTCTCGCGCACGAACTCATCAAGGACAACATCCGGGTCAACGCCATCAACCCGGGACTCATCCTCACACCCGCCTGGCAGAACTGGGCGGAGAAGGCCGCCAAGGCCGAGGGCATCACCGCCGAGGAGCGTCTCGACAGGACCGCGGTCGAGTATACGCCCATCGGGCGCTTCGCGACGGCCGAGGAGCTGGCGCATTTCTTCGTGTTCCTGTGCTCGGACCGCGCGAGCTACTGCGTGGGGTCCTCGTACTACGTGGACGGCGGATGGCTCCGGGTGACCACCTGAAGCCGCGCGGCGGCTCGCGGGGGCCTCTTCCCAGCGAGGACGGCGCTCCTGGATTCTGGAGAGCCGTTGCCAGTCGGGCATGCTATTGTTGTCCTGCGGATCGTGGGGATGGACGCGACACGCCAACAGTCGGCGGCGGAAACCTCGCCCGGCCGAAGCACGGCACCTCCCTAGCGGAAACTCCTTGCCCAACTCCGGAGGACGACGTACAATCCCGAATCATCGGTCACATGCTCGGAACCGAGTCTTTCTGGAAGGAAAGGGCACGCCATGAAAGCGACGTATCACGGATGGAAACCGGCGGCCGGGGCTCTCGTGCTGATTGCCCTGGCGGGCTATGCCTGGGCGCAGGACGCACCGGCGGCCCCGGGCGCGGAGGTGACGGTCAGAGGTGCTCTTCAGTGCAACGGGGCCACCGTGCCCGATCCGAAGCGGGAAGACCACGCCTGGGTGATCGTCGCGGTCGACGGGAGTCCCGAAATTGCAGCCCGGGTGAAGAAGGTCATGGACGAGTTCTATCCGGAGAAGGGGCTGGACGCCGAGGCGGCCCAGAAGGTGCACGAGGAGTTCAAGAAGCAGCTGAGGTTCTTCTACGACCCTGAAAGCCCCGCCAAGCCGCCCCCCGGCCAGGTGAACCCCGGCCCAAGACACTACTGTCACGCCGCAATCCCGTATGCGGTGACCGGCGTCATTTACGAGAAAGACGGCAAGAAGTGGATCCGGGCTACGAAGATGCAGCCCGTCGGCATAGACCCCCGGGCTCTGGGCTATCCGGCCAGGATGCTGCAGCCCGACAAGCCGTTTGTCATGCCCGACAAGAAGCCGCTGGTGCTCAAGATCAACGACACGCTGAGTCTCAACTGCATCAAGGTGCCGCCCGGGAAAGTCTTCATGGGCGAACCGATGTACGTGGCCACGCGCTATCTCGAGCAGTTCCCCCGGATGTGCACGCTCACCAAGTCGTTTTGCGTTTCGGAGATTCCCATCACGCAGGAGATCTGGGAGGCCGTGATGGGCAATAACCCCAGCAAGATGAAGAATCCCAAGCTCCCGGTGCAGGACCCTCCCCTCGCGGAGGTCAAGAAGTTCTGCGAGCTTCTCTCGGAGAAGACGGGCCGGAAGATCCGGTTGTGCACGGGCGCCGAGTGGGAGTACGTGGCTCGCGTCGGCACTTCGAATCCCGGGTTCCCCCAGAAGTACGCCGACCAGGGCGTCATGAAGGGGGGAAAAGCCCTGCCCGTGAAATCGATGAAGCCGAACGCGTGGGGGTTCTACGACCTGTTCAGTCCCTGGTGGGAGCTGACCAGCGACCGCGAGAAATATCCTTCGCACCATCCCGAGGTTGATCCGTCATACCCCGCCAGGACTGACGCCATGCGGATGCTGATGGGGGTGATCGGCGAGAACTGGACG
The DNA here is from genome assembly GCA_035530235.1 of Planctomycetota bacterium. Classification (GTDB taxonomy): domain Bacteria; phylum Planctomycetota; class DG-23; order DATKVD01; family DATKVD01; genus DATKVD01. The sequence continues at coordinate 4,609 of DATKVD010000050.1, forward strand.
CTCAGCATCCGGGAATTCCAGAAGTACAGCGGGTATACGAGCACGAAGTTCCGCATCGCCTGCGACGCGGAGGCGCCGTAGGCACGCAAGGACGGAATCGGCTGTCGCGACGGATCTCAGTACCGTTTCCCGCCGAAGTAGTCGGGTGAGCCGACGGGGTTCGGGTACTCGTTCCAGGGCGTGACCTTCGCGCGGATGGCGGTCTCTCCGATGCCGTGGAGGATCCTGCCGAGGCGGATGCGCGCGGCGTCCCACCTGGCGCCGTCGAGTTCGTAATGATTGAAACGGTCACGGCCCGACTGCTGTCCGTCGCCCGACCGGGCCCCGGCGGACGTCGCGCCGAGCAGCTTGCTCGCCTCCGCCACGGCGACCTCCTTCTTCCCGAGTTTCTCCAAGAGATAGAGGTACTCGAAGTCCGTCGCGCCCTGTCGGCAGTTCTTCAGACGCAGCGTGGCGATCGGCCCGTTGACCCCGACTTCCTTGCCCGGATGCAGGAGCACCCCGTCGCCGTTCAGTCTCAGGGCGTCGCGCTCCGGGTAGCGACCGTTGTTCTTCTTGGTCTCGTCGAAGGTGAGCGGGTTGTTCCAGACGTCGGTCACGTACGGGGAGGTGTCGGCGAGGGTGTAGATGGTGCGTCGCATCTCGCGACTGAGCGCGCACTGCTTGTCCACCCAGTAGGTGCCGCGCCAGAAGAACCAGAGCCGCGCGCCGCTGACGAACCCGGCCCAGGCGTGCGTCCGGAGCGCCGCGCCTGGAGCATCCACATACGGCCCGCCTGCATGACCCGCGTTGTACGTCCAGACGACTTTGCCCTTCTTCTCGATCTCCGGAATCTGACTGACGGGAATGCCGCCGGAACAGAAGATGTCCACGGCATCCTCGAGACTGCCGAATTCGGGCCTCTGGGGCGTGAACTGCTCCGTGACCATGCGCATCAGCTTGCCGCCCGTCGCCTTTTTGATCTCAGCCCCCATCCTGCGGACCGCGTCGTAGGCTTGCTTGTCGTTCGGCTCGTCCGTCATGTAGACGAAAGCGCGGTTGAGCCACTTCTCCCGCTTCAGCAGGTCCCAGTAGTTCTTGTATACCTCGCCTTTGATTGAGATCACCTCGTTGCCAAGACCCGCTCCAAACGGTCCGGTGTGACCCGTTCCCCTGGTGTAATCATAGAAGCGCCGGTCGGGGCTCCTGATATAGGCCACGTCGTACTCCCAGCCTTCCATCATGGCCACGCGGTGGTTATGGGACATCTGGAAGAACGCATTCCAGATGTCCTTCATCTCTCCGAGGTTCCGATGACTCCGACCCCAGCCCCAGGCGATCTCCTCGGGCTGCATCCCGACCCAGTACGGGAAATGACTGACGGAAGGCAGCGTGAAGTTCCAGACGGTCAGCTTGACGTTCAGGGTCTCGGGCCCCGCCTTCACGGACCCGGCGTATTCGCCGGGTGGGGTACCTTCGGGCACGAAGACGTCCACCCACACGACCTCGTTCCTGCCGGGCTCGACGTCGAAGGGGGCGCCGTATCGGGTCGCGGTCAGCGGGACCAGTTGCTCGGGGAACTCGCGTGGCCAGCCGTTGTCCGCGTACTTCTTGACCATTGCCAGCACGTCCGCCGGCTTGTTCCGGGCGTCAAACTGGCTGACGACCTTGCAGAGGAGGTAATGCTCGCGGAAGAGGTCGACCTGGTCGAGGACCTTTCCGCCCGGACCCCTGAGGGAGAACTTGTCAACATTCACGCCTTTCATGCCGCCCGAGAAGACGATCTGGAACGCG
>DATKVD010000051.1:0-12202 GCA_035530235.1 Planctomycetota bacterium
GACCGCCCGGTCCGCCGCGCCTCATGTCTTTTGCAGCGCACACCCTCACCCCGTGTGCAGCGCGCGATATGCCCTCAGGAAGCTGTCCGAGTAGATCTGCTTGTTGAGCAGCATCTCCGTGGTCGCGACCACGTCCATCAGCTTGTCGTCGAAGACGTCCACGATGGCGGAGTCGAGTCCCGCCGAGAGTGCCATCGAGAGGAAGATGCGGTTGATGAGACTGCGCTCGGTGGTGCCCTGACTGACGTTGGAGAGTCCGAGCGTGGTCATGGGGGCCGGGTCGTTCAGGATCTTGATCTGCCGGATCGCCTCGAGGAGGAAGCCCGGCTGGGTCTGTGCCCCGGGAACGTTCACCGGCAGCACGATGGGGTCGATGTAGAGCTTGTCGACCGGGAAGTCCAGCTCCATGGCCTTTCCCACGATGAAGGCGGCGATCTCGACGCGCTTCTCGACGTTCTGCGGGACGCCCTCCTTGTCCATCGTCAAGGTGATCAGCACGCCGTTCGATTCCTTCGCCATGCCGATGTAGGTGTCGAGGACGTTCGGGTCGCTCTTCTTGTCCAGCGGGCTCGAGTTGAGCATGATGCCCATGGAGGTGTCGGCCACCGCGAGCCCCGCCTTGATGACGGCGGGCTTCTGACTGTCGAGACAGAGCGGCGTCCTGCACGTCTCCTGGATGGTGGTGACGAGCCACTGCATGGCCGCCTGCTGGTCGGCGGCGGCGGTGCCGACGTTCACGTCGAGGTAGTGTGCCCCGGCCTCGGTCTGTCGTCGTGCCAGGTCATGGATGACCTTCTTGTCCTTGGCGGCGATGGCCTTCCTGGCGTCGTCGAACTGGCCGTTGATTCTCTCACCGATCGCAATCATGAGGCGTCCTCCCAGTAGTGTTAAAGGGCCCGGTTCACGTGTAAAGCCGGTCGATGTATTCGCGTACGACGGCCATGGCCTTGGGATGTCGCATGCGTATGACGTCGGCGCCGGTCTGGAGGAGCGAGACGGCCGTGATCGCCTCCCACATCGGTCCACGCTCGTCCTGGGCTCCCCAGTTCCCGGCTTCGGCGTCCGGGGTCTTGGCCTCCTTGGCCCGCCAGGCCTCACCGCCAACGTCACAGATCGTGGGCATGGCCATCATCTTGTCGCCGGTGAGGGCCGCCAGACGTTCACGCTCGTGGATCGAATAGACGTACTCCAGACCATACCCCAGGGCGCCCGTCGTCTGAAACATGACGATGCGCTCCAGCGGAAAGCCCATGTCGCTGACCAGGATGTTGACCTGCTTCGCGATGTTGATGTCGATGGGGGCGAGTGCGATGATGTTGTGTCCGTCGGCGAGCGCGACGGCGGTCAGGGTCTTGTAGTTGTCCTTGGTGACGACGCCGAGGAGGGCGTTCTCGCCCTTGAGGACCTCACTCACCTTGGGCATGACGGCGTTGTCCTTGGCGTCGGCCTCACACCCCCAGACGATGAGGGGGACGGAGACGGCTTCCTTGACGGCGCGGACCACCTTGACGGCCTCCTCGGGGGAGCGGTTCCCCTTGTCGGGGTGGGTGCCGTCGAGCTTCACGCAGACGAGGTCGGCCTTGCACTCGTCGACCGCCTTCTTGGCCCACGCCGCCGGGTCGTCGACGACGTCCTTGTAGGCCGCCACCAGCGGAGCGGGCCAGTCGGCCGGGACGGCGTCCAGGATGTCCGCCGCGATGACCGGACGGTTCCCGCGTTTCTCACGGCCGCCCGTGAAGGGCATCGCCTGTGCCCCTCCCACGGTGAGGGTGCCGCCGCGTGTGCCGCCCGAGTCCTTCGTCGCTCCCAGCGTCACTGCGTTGACCTTCCCACTCCAGCTGTCGCCGGTGTCTGGTACGGGCATCGGTGTCCTCCCTAGTCCGAATGCGATGGGGTCTGTTTGCGCTCGAGTCTCGCCATCACCGACGGAAACCGGTCGATGTCGGTGTGCGGCAGAAAGTTCGCCTTCACGAACTCGTCCATGTATTTCGTGTTCGTCATGAGATCGATGTAGGTGAGCTTGTTGGCCACCTGACGGATGGCGTCGTAGGCGGCTCGTGACAGCAGGGCCTCCTTGGCCCCGGCGATGCACGAGTTGCCCACGAAGCGGACCTTCTCGGGGGGCACGTCGGGCAGCATGCCGATGGTGGTGGCCTTCGTGACGTCCAGGTAGTTCCCGAACCCCCCGGCGAGGAAGATGCACTCGATGTCGGCGAGGTCGACGTGCATGGTCTCGATGAGGATATTGACGGCGGCGTAGATGGCGGCCTTGGAGCGGATGAGGTTGGTGACGTCGATCTGCGTGAGGACGAGTTCGGGCGTTCCCTGGCTCTTGTTCTCTTCTGCGATGACGAAGAGCACCCCCTCGTCGTCCCGGCGCATGCGCTCGGGGATGACGCTCGCCTGCAGGCGGCCGGCCCGGTCGAGGACCCCGATGCGGAAGAGTTCCGCCAGCACGTCCAGGAGTCCCGAGCCGCAGATGCCCCTCGGGGGCCGGCCGCCCACCGTGCGGAACCGGACGACGTGGTTGTCGTCGATGGAGAACTTCTCGATCGCCCCGGCGACCGCCCGCATGCCGTTGCGCACCCCGCTCCCCTCGAACGCCGGACCCGCCGAGCTAGACGCACACACCATCCATTCCTCGTTGCCCAGCACCACCTCGCCGTTCGTCCCGATGTCGATCAGGATCGACAGCCGCTTCGACTGGAAAAGCCGTGTGGCCACCACCCCCGCCGTGATGTCGCTTCCCACGTACGCGGCCACGCTCGGCAGACAATATAAAAGCCCCCGTCCGTTGATGCGAATGCCGACTTCCGCCGCCCGGATGGGCGGAATGAAATTCGACGCCGGAACATAAGGCTCCTTGCGGATGAACGTCGGGTCGAGTCCCAGAAGGAAATGAATCATGGCCGTGTTGCCGGCACAGACGGCACAGGTGACGTCGTGGAGACTCACCTTCGAGCGGGTGCAGATCGTCTCGATGAGGTTGTTGATGTCCGTGACGATAAGCGACTGCAATTCCCCCAGCGCGTTGTGCTCGCTGGCGTACATGATGCGACGGATGTAGTCCTCGCCGTATTTCATCTGGGAGTTGTAGGTGGCCTCGGCGTCGATGGTGGTGGCGTTGTTGAGATCGACGAGGTGGACGACGACGGTGGTGGTGCCGACGTCGACGGCCACGCCGAAGTTGCACCCACAGGTGTCGCCCGGGACGACCTCGACCACCTCGTGCGTGCCCCAGCGCTCGGCCACCGTCGCCGTCACCTGCCAGTGGGCGTCGCGCAGCAGCTTCGGAAGCTGCTGAAAGACCCGGTAGCCCGTCTGCATCTGGTCGATGTCGGCCTTCGAGCGGATGGCGGCATACAGACGCTCGTGGTCCCCGAGACTGTCCTCGATGGAAGGCGGGGTGAGCTTGAGACAGAACTTCTGGACGGGTGGATCGTGCCAGAAGCGCGTTCCGGCGGCGGCCGTCGGGAGTTCACTGAAACGGTGCGCGTCGGCGTCGACGAGGATCTGCGAGGTGTCGAGCGTGTGCTCCTCGGGAATCTTGACGGTCAGATCGCCCAGCACGCGCGTCTCACACGCCAGGACCACGTTCTCCTGGACGTCCTTTCGTGAGAGCAGCGTCGTGGGCTTGGCGTCCACCTCGCCCGACTCCACGACCACACGACACTTGCCGCAGTAGCCGTCGCCCCCGCAGAGACTGGTGACGTAAACGGACGCCTGGCGTGCCGCGTCGAGGATGGTCACACCGTGGGGGACCTCCGCGCAGACCCCGCTCGGAAGAAACGTGACCCTGCAGTTTGCCGGTGGCTTGTCCGCCATGACGTGCTATTTCCACACCTCTTGGAGGTACTTCGGAATGACCGAAGACTCTCGCGGACCCACCATGATCTCCCAGCCCGTCGTCTCCTCCAGCTTCCCGCTCATCACCGCAACGTATCCCGGGATGATGAGCTTGCGGTGCTTTACCTTCTTCTCCACCTCGGCGGCGTCCATCGCCTTCTTGACGATCTCCTCGTTCAGCTTGTCGCCCGAGTAGGCGGTCAGGACGCTGGTGCCCTCGGTGTCCACGGCCAGGAGCCACGAAGGCACGCGACTGGCTTCCACGTCGTTCTCAACGGAGTAGTAAGTGAGGGAGAAGTTGGTGGTGAAGAGCAGGGGACTCGTCTCGTCGGGCTCGCCCACGGCGTAGAGCTTGGGCTCGACCTGGACGGGCTTCTGCGGGTCGGTGAAGATGTTCATGCGGACGGTGAGGACGGGGAGGACGGCCCACGGCTCGACGGTGGTCATCACCACGATGCCCGCGAACTTGCAGACGAGCGCCGAAGCGTCGGCACACTGGGCGTGCGGGTCGTCGTTCGCCACCAGTGCAAGCGTGGGGTAGCCGAGCGGACGGAAGGTCTTCTTGAGGGCGAGCGTGCGGATGCGGACCAGTGCCTCCTCGAGGTCGAGGATGCCCTCACAGACGGGCACGAGGACGAGGTCCTGGACGCCGGCCGTCTTCGCCTGCTCGGTCAGCTCGGCGAGGTCGTCGAGCGTCTCGGCCGAGACCACCAGCGGACACCCGGACTCCTTGGCACACTTGACAATGGGCTCGAAGGTGTCGCCCTTGACGGCGCCCCAGAGGAGCGGCTTCTTGTCCTTGCACTTTTCCACGGCGGCTTTCATGGCGGCGGGGTCGGTGGAGACGAGGATCATCGCACGCTTGGAGAGCCCGGCGGCGGTCTCGGCGGCCTTCGCGAAGTCCGCGGCGTTCCCGCTCACGTTTCTCACTGCGACCGCGTTCACGGCAATGGTCTGTCCGACACGCTCGAACACGAGGCCGTTGATCGCCTCCAGGCGCTTTTTCAGATCGGCTTCCGAGAGCGTATCGTCGGCGGTGACGGCAACGACCGTGGGGTTATAGAACTTGTCGTCGTGACGGTAGATCGCGGTCTCCTGGCCGACCTGCACCTCGGCGTCGGCGACGCCGAACTTCACCAGACGGATGGGCGGGGCCGAAGCACTTGCCAGGGTTTCCTTGGCCTGCTCGCTGGCGTCCGGACACTCACTGAGGTCCGCTTTCTTCTGCGCCAGAAGCATCGCAAACGCCAGGCACGTCGGCTTTCCGCACTTCTTGCAGTTCGTCCCGGGAAGCAGCTTGAAGATCTGGAGTCCCGTCAGGGCCATCGATAGCTCTCCTAATGGCGGACCTCGCTCTTGTGCGACCTTACCGGCAAAGGGGGCTCCACGTCAAGTCCGTGCTCGTCGCGTCAGAACATCGGGTCCATCTTCAATGCCGGGTGCTGGACCTTCTCCATGTGGGCGAGCACCTCTTCCTCGGTGGTGGCGACGGTCTCGTCGGCGACCTTGTTGAGGAAGTCGTCGAGTCCCAACTCCTTTGCACGGGCCTCGAACTGCTCCTTGTATTGCTCCTTCAGCACGGTCGGCATCCAGACCAAACGTGCGAACCCGCCGTCGGCCGAGATGAATTTCTTCGACGTGATGTAGAGCTTGGAGTGTCCGATGAACCCGGGGACCTGGTTCCCGCCGCCCACGGTCCCGGCGAGTGTCGAGAACTTCATCCCGCACGGGGTCATGTCGGCAAAATCACGCGGTGCGATCATGATCCCGTTCGTGCTGGGCAGCACCGCACTGATGCACTCGAAGCACCCGCACGAGGTCATCGGGTCCGTCACCATGCTGTAGGCGCTGAAGCGTTCGAGCGTCTGGTTCGAGCCCTCCTGGACGAACCGGTTGATGTCTTCCCACTGGCCGAGTGTCTCGTCGATGACCCGGCCCTTGGAGAGGGGCTGGTTGGGTCCGGAGGGGGTGATCTCATAAGCCGCGCGTCCGTCCAGCCAGTTGTAGGCCCCGCACAGGCCGCTTCGCTCGGGGGTGATGACGCACACGTGGTTCGGGGCGAACGACTGACACAGCGTGCAGGAATAGAACGTCTCCACCTTGTCGTCGGTGAGGTCCGCAAGACGCGCGTCACGCTCGGTGAACACCTCTTTCGCCTGGGCCAGGTATTTCTTCACGTCCTCCTCACGGGTGAAGATCTTCACCTGCACCTTGTCGAGAATGCTCGAGTACTCCTCGTGGAGCTTGGCGTGGAGGATGTCGCCGATGTGGTGGAGCTTGAGTCCGGCCGCCACGCCGTTCTTGCTGTAGCGCACCCAGATGGTGTCCCTCTGACCCATGTGGAAGATGCCCTGGGCCTCGTTGAAGAAGCGGTGGATCTGACGTTCGAGCACCGGCTCGAAGTCGGGCTGCATCTTCCGTCCCGCCACCTCCACCCACACGCCCATCGGGATCCCGTCGCCTTCGGTCACGTCGTCGATCTCGGGACCGATGACCTCGATCTTCCCGTCCTCGACCTGGTCGAGGGGTCTGGTGGTGAGGAACTCGAAGGCCTCGGATCGACGTCCGCCCATCTCGCAGTACATGTCTTCCTTTCGGACGCGCTCGCCCTCGAACGCCGGACCGTAGGGCACGGGCACCGGTACCTCGCTGATCTTGATCTTCAGTCCGCGCACCTCGATGGCCCGCTGCACGATCTCGTCGTGCGGGATGTTCGATATCACGTGCTCGTAGGTGCACACACCCGTGGGAAGAATCTGCGGGATGTCGGTGTCCGCAATGGTGGGGAACCCGAAGTTGATGGCCCCGGCGGCGGTGGCGTACCATTCGTCCGTCACCTCGCCCAGTGCGATGACGAAGGCGAAGACACGGTTCTTGTTGTAGAGCAGGTTGCGGGCGTAGTCGCCGGGCTGGACGCCTCCAAAGGAGAGCGCCGCACGCGACGCAAACCCCAAAGCGTAGATGGCCGCGTAGATCTCATGTCCGAACGGCACCAGACGGGTGTCCCAGCCGAGCTGCACGCCGCCCTCGACGAGTTGCTCCGCGAAGGTGGTCCCGCGGGAGTGTCCCGCCATGAACACGTAGATGGACTTCTCCTGCAGTTCACGGGCCATCTTGACGGCCGTTTCAACGTCCGGGGCCGCCCCGGCGATCGCGGCGAAGCCCGGGGCCGTCCCGTCCACGAACTGGATCCCGCGCTCACGGAGGATCACGTCGTCCGCGGCGCCCAGCCAGACGCCTTCCACCGGGTTCGGACCGATCGCGTAGTTGCACGCCTCGATGATTTCCTCGGCGAAGAGTGCCGCCATCCCGGCGTCCAGCACCGGACCGAGGTAGGGAAGCCACAGCTCGTCGGCCACCGGCTCGGGCAGGAGCTTCTGGCACTCGGCAAGGACTTCATCGAAGTCCGCTGCCGTCTGCACCTTGATGCCCAGCATGCTGTAGATGACCGGGAGGAAATACCCGGTGTTGGGGAGTTCGATGGGACAGTCCCTGCCCTTCTCCCCGACGACGGCCGCGGCCCGCTCCCGGGCCTTCTTCACGATGGCGTGTGCCCCGCGGATGGCCGCACTCGCGATGATCTTGGGACTCTTCGTTTCCACTGTCGACATTTGCCGTTCTCCCTCAATCGGGTCCAGACGTTCAGAACGTGAGTGCACGCCGGTCTTCCATGTCATACAGCTTGCGCTCGAACTCCTTGTTGATGCCGAGTTTGTCGCGCTTCGACTCGATGTGGGCGATCATCATGTCGGCGGCCTTGATCGGGTCGCTCTCGACGGCCCACTTGCCACCGAACATCTCCTCGATCTCCTCGAACAGGAACTTCTTCATGTTGGGGCTGCCGAGCACCGGCAGCATGTCGGTGTTGAAGACGGTGTAGATGCCGCTGGCCACCACGTACTGACCGATGGAGATGGCCTTTTCGCTCATGGATTCCAGACAGGCCCCGGCGACCGGGACGTCCGACATGTCCTCCCCGAGACCGCCTTCCCTGACGATCTCGGCGACCGCGATCAGGAGTCGGCTGTTGTCGACGCACGAGCCGCACGCCAGCACCGGAGGGATGCCCACCGTCTCGCAAACCTCACGCAGTCCGGGACCGGCGAGCTTCGCCGCCTCGGGCGTCATCAAGCCGATTTTCGCGCACGCAATCTGACCGCACCCGGTCGTCACCACCAGGACGTCGTTCTTGATGAAGTGCTTCACCATCGCGGTGTGTGGGTCGTCCTGAACGGTCTTCGGGTTGTTGCAGCCGACGACGGCCGCGATCCCGCGGATCTTCCCGTTGATGATGTTGTCGTTCAGGGGCCGGTAGGACGCCCGGAAGCGTCCGCCCAGCATGGTGTTGATGGTCTCATGGGTGAACCCGGAGACCAGCTTCGCAGTCCCCTGGGGAATGTGCGTCTCGCCGCGGTTCTTGTAGTTCTCGATCGCAATGGTGAGGATTTCCTTCGCCTTCTCCAGGGCCTTGTCGGGACTGAACTCGATGTGCGTCTCGACGCCGGCGATGCGGGCGATCGGCGAGGTGGAGATGATCTTGGTGTGAAAGTGCTTGGCCACCTCGGTGACGCCCTGCATGATGCACTGGACGTCGACCACCATGGCCTCGACGGCCCCGGTGGCGATGGCGAGTTCCTGGTGGAGGAAGTTCCCGGCGATGGGGATGCCGTGCCGCATGAGAAGCTCATTTGCGGTGCAGCAGATGCCGGCCAGGGTGATGCCCTTGGCACCGACCGCCTTCAGTTTCTCCTTGATGTCCGGCTGCCGGCTGGCCTCGACGAGCATCTCGCTCAGGACGGGCTCGTGTCCGTGAACGATGACGTTGACCTCGTCGTCTTTGAGCACGCCGAGGTTCACCTCGCCGCGGGCCGGCACCGGGGTGCCGAACATGATGTCCTGAAGCTCGGTGGCGAGCATCGACCCGCCCCAGCCGTCGGCCAGCGCCGCCCGCGTCCCCTGGAGCATCAGGTGCTTGTAGTCCTGGTCGACGCCCATGGTGGTACGGTGCATGATCTCGACGATCTCGCGGTCGACCGCACGCGGGGTGACACCGTATTTCTTCCAGATGGCCCTGCGGGGAGCGGGGGCACGCTCGACCATGAGCTGCGTCCCCTCGGACTTGCCGAACTCGTCCAGGGCCTTGTGGCCGAGTTCAACCGCAATCTCCCTGTCCGGTCGGTCGCCGCATTCGATGCCCATCATCTTGGCGACCACGCGCAGTTTCACGGGGTCCTTGATGGTGTAGTCGGGGGCCTTGCCCTCGGCCATCTCGAGGAAGGTGTGCGCGACGTGTCGTCCGTGGTCGCTGTGAGCGGCGGCGCCGCCGGCGATCATCCGCACGAAGTTCCTGGCGATGATCGTGTCGGCGTCGGCCCCGCACACGCCTCGGTCGGGCCCTTCGCCGAACGGGTCGATCCGGCACGGGCCCATGCCGCAGATGCGACAGCAGAGCCCCAGCCGCCCGAAGCCGCACTGCGGCTGCTGTTTGTCGAACCGGTCCCAGACCGTTTCGATGCCCGCGTCGGCCATGTGCTCAATCATCTCCTGGGCGACGGGGTCGCTCGATTTCTGCTTCTTCTCAGCCATCGTTTGTCTCCTTCGGCGACGTTCGGAAGCTTTCCCTTATTCCTCGTGCTTGAAAGGGGACGCCCCGGCAAACGTCTTCGTCGCCAGGAGCGTCTCACTGAGTGTCTTCGTACGGCAACTCGGACAGAGGTCCAGATACTCGGCGGGCAGGTCGAGCTTCTCCTTGAGGACCTCCATCATCAACCGGGTGGCGAATTCGGTCCCGCAGTCGGTGCAGCGTGCCAGCGGCTGTTTCGTCTTCCACTCTTCGATGATCCGGCAGCCGTCCTCGTCGCGGAACTTCAGCTTGCCCGTCGGACACACGGCGATGCACGCCCCGCACGCCATGCAGATCTCGGAGGTCTCGTCGAACGGCGGCATGACCTTGCGCTCGGCGCCGCGGTGAACGAAGCTGATGGCCGCCTGTCCGATGAGTTGACTGCACACGCGGGTGCACAACCCGCACAGGAGACAGTCGTCACGGTCTGGGTGCGGCTCGAAGCGTGTCTCGGTGACGCCCAGACCGGCGGCAAGCTCCTTGAGACGCGGGGAGTCCGGGTTCCGCGCCAGAAGCAGCTCGGCGATCATGCGCCGACGCTCTGTCACGCGCTCGGTGTCGGTAAGGATCTCCAGTCCCTCCACCGCCGGCTGCGTGCAGGCGGTGGCGAGGCCCGGTCTTCCACCGCCGACGACCTCCACCAGGCAGAGCCGACACGCCCCGTAGGGCTCGAGCGCCTCGTGGTAGCAGAAGGTCGGGATGTGGATGTCGAGCTTGCGGGCGGCATGCAGCACCGTCTCGCTCTTCTTCACCCGAACCTTCTTGCCGTTGATGGTCAGTCTTGGCATGACGTCCTCATTCGAGGGCCACGGCGTCGAACTTGCACTTGCTCATGCAGACACCGCAGCGGATGCATTTGTCCTGGTCGATCGTGTGCGGCTTCTTCTTTTCCCCGGAGATGCACTCGGCGGGACAAGCCTTCGCGCACACCCCGCACCCGACGCACTTGTCGTCGAGAATGCTGTAACGGATGAGTGCCCGGCAAACACCGGCCGGACACGTGTGATCCCTGATATGCGCCAGGTACTCGTCCCTGAAATACCTGAGCGTCGTAAGGACGGGATTGGGGGCGGTCTGACCCAGCCCGCAAAGCGACGCGTCGGCGACGGTCTCGGCGAGTTCCTGGAGCGTGTCGATGTCCTCGTCACGTCCTTGTCCGCCGACGATGCGGTCGAGGATGATGCGCATCTGACGGATGCCCTCCCGGCACGGGGTGCACTTGCCGCACGATTCCTCTTCGAGGAACTTGAGGAAGTACCGGGCGACGTCCACCATGCAGGTGCGGTCGTCCATGACGATGAGCCCGCCCGAGCCCATCATCGAGCCGACCTCGCTCAGCCGGTCGAAGTCGATGGCGATGTCGAGGTGCTCCTCGGGGATGCAGCCCCCCGACGGCCCGCCGCTCTGCACCGCCTTGAACTTCCGTCCGTCCGGGATGCCCCCGCCCACGTCATACACGATCTCACGCATCGTGATGCCCATCGGGACCTCGACGAGCCCCGTGTTGGAGATCTTGCCGACCAGCGAGAAGACCTTGGTGCCCTTGCTGCCCTCGGTGCCGATGCCCGCGAACCATTTCGCCCCGCGGCTGATGATGTGCGGGACGTTCGCCCACGTCTCGACGTTGTTGATGTTGGTGGGGCGTCCCCAGAGCCCCTTCTGCGCGGGATAAGGCGGACGCGGCCGGGCTTCCCCCTGGAGACCCTCGACGGAGGCGATGAGTGCCGTCTCCTCGCCGCAGACGAATGCGCCGCCGCCGCGGCAGATCGACACGTCGAAGCTGAAATGCCCGCCGAGGATGTTCTCGCCCAGAAGCCCCAGGGCATGCGCCTGCCCGATGGCGATCGTGAGGTGCTTGACGGCGAGCGGATACTCGTTGCGGACGTAGACGACGCCCTCGGACGCCCCGATGGCGAACGCACCGATGGTCATCCCCTCGAGGACGGAGTGAGGGTTACCCTCCAAGATGCTTCGGTCCATGTAGGCCCCGGGGTCGCCCTCGTCGCAGTTGCAGATGAGGAACTTGGTCTTTCCGGTCGCTTCCCGGCAGGCCTTCCATTTCTTGCCGGTGGGGAATCCGGCCCCGCCTCGACCCCGCAGACCCGATTCCAGCAGCTCTGCGATGATGTCGTCGGGCAGCATGTTGAGGGCCTTGGCCAGCCCGGCGTAGCCCCCGGCGGCGATGTAATCTTCGATCCGCGTCGGGTCGATGTGCTCGTTCATCGCCAGCACGACACGCAGCTGTTTCCGGTAGAACGGGATGTCGAATTCGGCCTTGAGTTTCTCTTCGGTGACGGGATCTTCGTAGAGAAGCCGGTCGATGATTTCGCCTTGGAGCACGGTCTTCTCGATGATCTCGGGAACGTCCTCGATGGTGACGTGCTGATAGAAGACGCCCGTGGGCTCGACCACCAGCAGTGGACCGCGCTCGCAGAAGCCGCGGCAGCCGGTCTCCTTGAGTGCCACTTGGACCTCGAGGGCGCGTCGTCCGATCTCCGCACGAAACGCGTCGGCCACGGCCTCGGCACCGCTCGCCCGGCACCCCGTCCCGCCGCACAGGTAGATCGTCGGGAAGTCCGGGTCCCTGTCCTTCAGCAGCACCGCTCGATACCGTTCGAGCTGCTTGGGACTGCCCAGTCGAAGGCTATTTTGCGTCTTCGCTTTCTCTTGCATGGTCGTCCAGCACGTCTGTAACCGTGGCCCGGGTCATGTGACCGTGATAGGTTTCGTTGA
>DATKVD010000052.1:0-3252 GCA_035530235.1 Planctomycetota bacterium
GCAGTCACCCACACGCAGACACCCATCAGCAAGCACCGCTTCATAGTCCCCCTCCTTTCGTTCAGGGATTCACCGACCCTCTGCCTGCATCCCGTGTGCAGGACAGAGGCTCTCCCCGCCCACGTCCTGCGAACGAGGACGAGCAGCCGATCCTCCCCGGCCGATCGGAAGTGTTGAGAGAGCACGCGCCGTCTCCCACTCGGCGACGGACGCCCAGGACTGCGGCGGTCTCAACACGACGGCCTGCGGATGCCATACCGTACCTGGAGCGGCAGAGACGGAAATGCACCTCGAAACGCCGGGGCCTGGCGGCCCGCGTCCGACGTGCACCGCCGCTCCTGCGGCGGGGCATCGTGGGAACCCAGATGTGGCGACAGTGCCTGTTCAATTCATGCGATAGGCTATTCCTCCAACATTCCAGGCAAGGATTGTGCCGCACGCCCGGAGGGCAGCACACCATCCCCCCACGCCCGCGCGCGGCATGACGCATGCCCCTTTACTGCAAATCCCGGGCCAATCGAGGCGGGCCCAGACCCGTTGGTGACGCAACCTTTTGTCCACAAAGGGGATATGAAGAGAATAAAAAACCGGGTGGATTGCGGGCCGAGACCGGGTGCACTATTTTGCAGCAACCGGCCTCACGCGTGCCCTTGTACAAAACGCTCAACAAAGCGGATCTACGGACAATTCGGGCGATTTCTCGGCCCGGGGCCGCATGCGGGGGCATGTGCACGGATTCGGGGCACACCGGGGAGGTCCGGACGAGGCCGGACGGGACTGCCGAGGTTGCTGCTGCCCTACTTCCTGTCGAAGCAGAAGACCTTGCCCTGCCGGGTGGAGACGTACAGCCGCCCGGAGGCGGCCGTCAGGCCGTCGAACACCGGCACATCGTCGAACTCGAGTTCGCTCAGTCGGCTTCCGTCAGCCGCCGAATAGGCCCGCAGTGCGCCGCCCTTCTCTCCCGGACCCGCCGCGAAGAGCACCGGACCGGCCGGCAGCAGGGCCAGGATCGAGTCGCGAGGAACCGTCACCGACCAGAGGGCTGGATCCTTCGCCGGGCCGTCCTCGCCCTCGAACCCCCTGGCAAAGAGTTCCGAATTCCCGCGCATCTGCCGGGTGGCCGCAATGCCGTAGACCCGATCGTCGGTGAAGGCCAGCAGCAGTCCCACGGCTCCACGATAATACCAATGCGTCGCCTCGTACCGCTGCAGTTGCGAGCCGTCCTTCCGGTCGTGCAGGAAGCCGAACGGGAAGACAGCGGTGGTGTCCCGGCCCTGGCCGCACAGGAGGTAGTCGTGCTTCCAGCGCTTGGTTCCGAACGTGAGCTTCTTGTACCAGGTCCTGCTCTTCTCGCCGCCGACGAGGTCGAACATCAGCTGGTCCATGAAGACCGCCTTGTCGTTCGCGACCAGCAGGTCGTTCACGTGATTGTCGTACCACGTCTCGAGCTTGCTGTTGTCGACGCGGTTCCGCCAGAGGAGCTTTCCGGTGAAGGGGTCCGCCGCGTAGACGAGAATGCCGTCGGCGGTCCTGCCGTGCCGTCCCCCGGCGAAATAGGCCGTGCCGCCCGTGACCAGCACCCCGGGCACCGGCCACGGAGATTCCACGCGGCTGTAGGCCACGACACGCCGCTCCTCGGGTGCGGTGCGGAACCGCCAGACCAGCTCCCCGTCCGCCGAGCGCAGGCAGTAGACCCAGCCGTCGTTCGCTCCGAAGAGGCAGAGCCCCCTGTGGATCGTCGGCGGGGCCTCGACGCGCCCGCCGGTGAGGTATCGCCAGCGCACCTCGCCGGTTGTTGCGTCGAGCGCGGCGACCTGCTGCGTGTCCGGCGCCGCCACGAAGACCATCCCCTCGGCGACGACGGGGGGTGTCACCGTGCGGCCGTGCGGTGTCCTCTCAGAATCGGTGACGGACGTGCTCCAGAGCACCTTGAGGTCGGAGGGCAGGGCTTCGTCGGTGCTGCCGCTGCGCCGGACGTCATGACGATAGGTGTTCCACGCCGGTTTCATGTCCGCCGCTGCAGGCTGCGGACCGAGGCCGTAGGCCGGGCCCTTCTCGAGCGGGTCCACTTCCTCCGTGACGGTCCCCGCGGGACCCGCGGCGGGCGCCGGTGCGAACGCCGCGAACCCCCTGAGATACGCGATGCACGAGCAGCTGATCGGGAAGGTGTAGACCAGTCCGTTCGCCGGGAGATGACCGACAACACACCCGTTCTTGTAGAAGCCCGGGTCGAATCGCTTGCCGGTTTCCAGCGAGAAGAAGACCGACATGGTGCCGAGGATGTAGCGCTCGCTCGCAACGACCCGGGCACAATGACCTCTCGGGGGACTGCCCTTGATCGTGCGCTTCAGTTCCCCCGTGACGGGATCGAACCCCCTGTAGCCCTTGGCCCCCGTGCTGCCCTCATTGATCCAGATGAGTCCGCCCCCGTAGGCGGGGTCATCCCAGACGCCGTGGTAGTCACCGCGTCTGTGCGGACGGTCCCAGAGCTTCCGGCCGTCCCCGGCCGAGACCACGTGATACGTCCCCCGCTCATCAGGGTTCTTCTTTTCGGGCTTTGTCGTCGAGTGCACCTCGTAAAGCAGCAGAACGTCTTTGTAGTAGGCAAGAATTTCGCCGGGCTGCCTGGTCCGCCACTGCTCCTGGCCGCTCACGAGATCGTAACTCACCAGGCTGTAGGGCGGCTGCGGCGTATCCTTGACGAACACGAACAGCCGACCTGCGCCGGAAACCAGGTATGGCGGCTTGTAGAGAACGAGAGGCACGGGACCGAGATGCCGGAGCACGAAGATGCCGTCGCCGGGGGCCTTTTTCCTCCACCTCACCTTTCCGGAATCGGCATCGACCGAACAGATCTCCTTCTCGCCGGCGATGACAAGGTGTCCGTCGTGATGGATGACGCTCAGTGGCGAGAACCCCACGTCATAGGTTTCGGTCACTTCTCCCGTGGCGGCGTCCAGTGCAACAAGAGGATCGTCCCTCTTCAACACGACGAACACGCGCCGGCCGACGGCCAGAATGGTGCGCGGGTTGCAGCTTGCAGCCCCCACCTGGATTTCGCGCTGCCACAACTCGAGACCGTTGTAGGCGTCACGGGCCACCAGGCGTGTCCATTGGCCTCTCAGGTCGCGCATGACGTTGAAGCTGCGTCCGTCGGCGAAGAGTTCCGTGACGTTCGCGCCGGTCAGCCAGATGGGACCGTCGATCCACTGCAGCCGTTCGGAAGGACCTGCCAGCGAGTCCGACGAATTG
>DATKVD010000053.1:0-4626 GCA_035530235.1 Planctomycetota bacterium
CGCACCTGGTATTAGCGTAAGGGGCGGACCGATATGACGGGAAGTGAGGACAGATTCGTCCCCCTGGACAACGTGGGGGAATGGAAGTCGGAGGTGCTGGGGGCGCTTCGCAGGACCCTCGACCGACGGAGCTTCATGCGACGCGGCCTTCAGGCCCTGGGCGGCGCGCTGATGGCCGGGACGCTCCTGCGCCTGTTCAGCGGATCACACGTCCTGGCCGCCCCGCCCGCGTCGGCAAAAAAGGCCGTCGAGACCGGGACCTTCTTCTTCCCACGACTCAAGTTCGACGTCCTCCAGGGCCGCGCGGTCTGGGACGTCTACCCCATCGCCGACGTGCACCTCAGACGACAGCTCACGAAGCTCACCAACATCAACGCCTCGGAGGAGCCGGTGGTCGTGAGTCTCGACGATTTCGAGGGCCTCCGTCACTACCCCTTCGTCTTCGCCACCGACCAGCAGCACTTCAAGTTCTCCGACAAGGAGGAGGCCAACCTGCGTGAGTTCCTCCTGCGCGGGGGGTTCATCTACGGGGACGACTGTGTCCTGGGACATGACGGGATCCTCTTCTTCCAGGATTTCCGGAACATGATGAACAAGATCTACCCGGACAACCCGATGCGACGGGTGCCGGACGATCACGAGCTCTACCACGGCTACTTCGATTTCCCGAAGGGACTGCCGTTTCTCCAGGGACAGGACATCGGTTCGTGGGCGACCTTCGACCGGAACACCGGACGCATCCTGACCCTGCTGACGCCCACGGACCTCCACTGCGGCTGGACGGGCAGCTTCTTCACGCCCGAGCAGAACCTGGCGTCACTCAAGATGGGGATCAACATCATCGTCTATTACCTGTCACACTGAGTTGGGGGAGACGGTCTTGCGGACGCGGCGCATCTGGCCTGGCGTGGTTTTCCTGGCGTGTGTGGGTTCGTTCACGTGGGCGGCCCAGGACGAGCCCCCGGCGTGTGCCCGGGCGCTGGTCCTCGGCACGCGGGCACTCGACCCGGAGGGGATCTACGCCCGCAACATGACCGACTGGTTGGGACGGTTCGTGACGGTGCTCGAGAAGCAGGGACACGTGCCCCTCGAGAACATCCGCGTGCTTGCCGACCATGAGGCCCCCGAGGCGAAGCCCCCCGTCCTCCGGAGCACCCTCGTGAACGTGCGCGCCGCGTTCGAGAAGCTCAAGCGCGAGCTTCGGCCCGTCGACCAGTTCATCCTCTTCATCGTCGGTCACGGCACCGTGACCGATCCGGTCGGCAAGCTCTGTCTGCCCGGAGCGGACCTCAAGGCCACCGAACTGGCGGACCTCATCGACGAACTGCCCACACGCCGGATCGTGATCGTCAACTGTGCCAGTGGGGGGGCGGCGTTCCTGGAGAAGTACTCGCGACCCGTCCGGGTGGTGGTCTCCGCCTGCGGCATCACGGGCCAGGGAAACCAGACCTACTTCGCCGAGTTCTTTCTCATGGCGTACGAGCAGGGCAAGGCCGACACGGACGGCGACGGTGTCGTTACCGTGCTCGAAGCCTTCAACCGTGCCGCACACCAGTGCATCAACTGGTACCACCGACAGTACAAGGTCAGGAAGGAGAAGGGGGAACCGCAGCTCCCGAGGGAGGTGGTGGTCCACACCGCCGAGGCCCGTCGGCTCTTCACGAAGTTCTACGACGGCGTCAAGGACCTGCGGTTGATCGCTCCCCCCGCCGGCACGGACGAGGACGAGAACACCGAGCCGAACTTCGAGGGCGCCGCCTCACTGCCGCTCAGACGGGAAAGCGGTGAGCATGCCTCACTGGAGGACCGTGGTGAGAACACCGGGGCGCTCCACTGGTACGAGAACAAGCACCACGTTCTGACGGGTGAGCCGGGCACGCAGGGCGAGGTCGCCGCCCGGACCGTCCTCGGAACTCCCGTGCTGCTGCCCCCTCGCAGGTAAGGACCTCTCATGCAACGCCCTCCCGTCATCCTGTCCCGCTGCTTTCCTGTCCTTGCCCTGTGGACGGCCGTCGTGATGTGTTCCTCGCCGGCGGTCTCGGCCGACCCCCCCGCCGAACCGTTCCCGGAGGTCCTCTGGAAGGTGGACGGACGTGTGCCGGCCGCACAGCGGGCCTTCACCTCCCCGGTCGATCCCGACGTGGTCTTCGTGTCGTCGTCGGTGGGACTGTGGCGGACGGAGAACGGCGGACGGGAATGGCAGCTCGTCCCGCGGACGGGTGCGGGGGTGCTGGGGACGGTGTCGCACCTGGTGGTCTGTCCGGCACGCCCCGAGTTCGTGGTGCTGGGGAGTCTGGAGAAGGGGGTTTTCGTCTCGCACGACGCGGGTGTCACCTGGCGTGGGGCGGGCGGCGTCGCGCAGGGACTGTCCGGCGAGAAGGTCCACTTCGTCGACTTCTCCTCGGAAGACACCGGCTGGAACACGATCCTGGCCTGTCACGACGTGGACGCGCCGGGGATTTCGAAATCGATTGACGGCGGGCTGCACTGGCGTGTGCTCGCCCGGTCACGGTATTTCCGGACGGTCGTCAACCACGGACAGCTCTGGGTGGCCGCCTCGGCACTCGTCGATGAGCCGGACAGATGGGAGATGGTCCGCAGCCTCAGCTACGGGGAGGTCTGGCACAGAACACAGCCTGACGTGATGCCGACGGTCGGCGTGCAGACCACGGTCGGTCCGCTGTGCGTGGTGTGGGGGAACAGCGGGAGCCGGCCGCTGCTCACCCAGGACGCGGCCGGCACCTTCACGGAGGTGAAGGTGCTGCCCGAGGGCCGGTGGAGTTCCGTGTTCGTCACGCCCGGCCCCTCGGCGCGCCGGCAGTGGTTCTGGGTCTACGACCCGTTCAGTCACGGACTGCTTTCGGGCACCGATTTCGAGACGACGTGGCGGAGCCACAACCGTGGACTCTTCGTGCACCGCATGATCAAGCGGGGCGCGAGCGTCTCGGCCGACGCCAACGGACGTCGGTTTTACGCCTGTGTGAACGGCTCGCTTTACGTCGGTGAGCCGACGGCCCCGGCCGACGGCCCCGTCGTTCGGACGGCGAGGGCCGAGCCCCCGGTGCTCGGCTTCAGGACGTCGACGGCCGTCGAGGACGCCCGGACACAGGCCGATGCCTCGGCCGAGGCCATCTGCACCGGGGCCCCGCTGGACGTCGAAATCGACCGCATGTTTCAGGCCTTCCGGAAGGTCCAGGAGATCGGGGACCGACGACGCTTCGACGTCCGGGTTCGCATCGAGCATCCCAGGGGCCCCACCGCCGTCCGCTCCGTCACCGTCACCCCCGACATCCTGGGGGTCAACGAGGTGGCGCTCTTCGACGACGGCAAGCACGCCGACGACGCGCCCGGCGACGGACTCTGGGGCGGGTCGTTCACCTTCGATGAAGCGAGGATGTGGGACGCGAGACGGCTCGAGACGGACGGTCGACACCCGTTCCCCGGCATTCGGGGCGTCCCGGTCACCGTGGTCGACGATGCCGACAAGCGGAACTCCTGGACGCTCATGCTGGGGGTGTTTCCCAGACCGAAGCCTCGACTCATCTGGTGTGCCACGCCGCCCAGGCCCGAGGACAGTCTCTCCACGGGATACCGGGAGGACGACGTGTCGATCGAGGTGAAGAAGACGGCCGGACCGGACGCGGCGGACGCCCTTGAAATCCGGGGCGGCACGGGACCCTGGCAGGCCCACTGGGGAACACGGTACCAGAGCGGGGGAGACATCGACGTCACGCCCTACAAGTACGTCCGGTTCAGGCTCCGGGGACTTCCCGGCTCCGCCGACGTGTCGTTCTTCCTCGTCGACGAACTGCCCGGCGGACGGGCCTTCGGAGAGATCGAGGCCATGCTTCCCAAGTCGTTCAGCAGCGACGTCGCTCTCCTGAAGAACGGATACCTGTCCGCCATGGACGGGGAGTATCACGAGGTGAAGGTGCCGGTCGTGGCGCTGGTGGGGGACGTTCGTTTCATGCGAAGACACGTTGCGGGATTCGGCCTGCGGGCACCGGCCGGCGGCCCCGGCGGCACGTATCACATCGACGAGGTGTGGCTGACCCATGACTAGGTGGCTCCTCATCCCGGTCGTCGTCCTCGCCGTGGTGCTCCCGGCACAGGCCCAGGACTGGAACAAGGACTACCGTCAGCTCCAGGAACTCATCTGGGCGCACAAGTACGACGAGGCCCTCGATCTCTCGAAGCGGCTTCTCGGCGTCTACCACGAGGAGGAGCAGGTCTGCAACCTCTACGTCCAGCGTGTCCATGCCCACCTGGTCCGGAACAAGTTCGACGAGGCGTCCGCCGAGGCCCTGACGCTGGACAAGGCCGACTTCGCCGGGAACCGCAAGCTCCTGGCGAGGGTCTACTTCCGGTTCGCCTCGGAACTCCAGAGACTCCGCCAGGCGGACAAGGCGGTGAAGGTCTACCACCTTCTGATCGAGAAATGTCCCGGCGAGACGGACTGGTGTGCCCGGGCCCGCATCGGCGCCGGTGACTGCTATCGGCATCTCGTGAAGGACGGTGCCGAGCAGGCGGCCGCCGAGTACGCCGCCGTCGAGAAGGACTACCCCGCCGGGAAGGAGCATGCGGCCGCCGCCGTCAGCCGACTGGCCGACACACTGAACGGGCTCA
>DATKVD010000054.1:0-3048 GCA_035530235.1 Planctomycetota bacterium
CGTCACGTGGAGGAAGAGCACGAGGATCGCCTCCCCGGTAAGCACCGTCTTTCCTGCCGGCACGAGGGGGTCGTCGATCTCGACGCCGGGCGGGGTGATAAAGTGTTGGATGGAACTCAAGTGGTCGGGCGGAACCGCCCAGCTGATGCTGTTGCGGTAGACCTTGTGCTTCTCGGGGATGTCGAGCCGCAGCGTCAGTCTGAGTGTCTGCTGCATGTTCGGGACGACGTTGGTCCGGTCGCGGACGACCGAGACCTTGAAAGGCGAGTCCGCATCCGGCTGCGCGAGGACGACCGCGGGGCAGATCGCAAGGCAAACGACAACGAGCGCGGCTGCGGTCTTTCTCATGAGTCCGACCCTCCACGTGCGCAGAAGGCGCAATGCCTCTCACAACAGCTTAACACAGAGGTCGGGGAAATGGAAGGGGTTTGGGAGGCCCGGGACACCGTCACTTGGCGGCGGGCCGCGGGCCGTAGTGGGGGAGGGGGTCTCCGAGTTCATAAGCCCCGAGGTCCGGCGCCTTGCCCTTGAAGCCGTCGTTGATGTTGGGGAGCACCTGTCCCGTGTCGACGGCGTCCGAGCCCGCATTGAGACGCAGGTCGTTGACGTCCGGCTTGAACTGCGTCCTGACGTCCGTCGGCGGCAGAACGCCGCTGGCAAAGACCCGTGTCGCGTCCACAAGGACCGCGTGCTTCTCAATGGGAGCGTTCTTCCGGAAACCCTCGAACGTGGGGTAGACGGTCCCGTTCCACTTGGCGAAGCTCTTCCACGGTCCGCCGCCGTATCCGTTGTAGTCCCAGTCACAGTCGATCATCCGTGAGGTGGTTTCGAGGGCGTAATTCCCCCCCGAGCCGACGAACAGGTTGTTGCGGAAGAGCGAGTTGCGCGTCGCCGCGCCCGAATACAGGATCACCGGCATCCCGGCCTTCACCGAGGTGTTGTGAAGGAAGAGGAACCCCGACGGCTCGTTGTGCATCTTGAGCACCTCGAGTCCGACGTTGTACATCACGTTCCGGTACAGGTAGCACGGCCCGCCGTAAAGCGGCTGCACCGAAAGCGCCTGGAAGCAGTTGGTCAGCCGGTTGCGGAAGCACCGGGTGTTCACACCGCCGTAGTCCATCTCGATGCCGTCGTCGGTGCACTCCGAGATCTCGTTGTTGTAGAAGTCACAGGCGTGGCCGGGGGCACGGAAGATGGAGATGGCGTCGCCGAACCCGCGAATGCGATTGTAGGCGACGACGTGTCCCTCGCCGATAACCTGGACCGCCTCGGTGTCCTCGATGCCCTTGGTCCTGGGCCACGTGGACGGCCCCTCGAAGACACAGTCCACGATCACGTGGTGCATGCTCGGCGGCTGCGTCGACGTGAAACCCGAAAGTACCCGGGTGAAGGTGCACCGACGCAGCGTGAGATAGGACGACTGGTGGGCGACGAACCCCCAGTTGGCGTTCCGGATGGTGAGGTTCTCGAAGATGAAGTGCCGGAGATTCCCCGCGGTGACCGCACGCGAGCCCCCGCCGCCGTCGATGACGCTCCCGCCGCCCGAAACACCCCGCCACACGACGGGACGCGCCTCCGTCCCGCTCTTCCGGAACGTCGCCTCACCCGCATACACCCCCGAACCCACCAGGATGAGGTCGCCCGCGACCGCCGCGGCGTCCGCCGCCGCGAGGCCCTTGAAGGGATTCCCTCGCGTGCCCCGGCCCCCTCCCGCACCCGGAACCACGTACAGCGTCCGGACGCGCCGCGCCGCCGTCGGCTCCTTCCACGTCTTCGTCTTGAGCACCCGTGAGTCCCCGGCGGGAACCGTCACCCGCAGCTCGTACTCCGTGTCCTCCTCGAGGTCGAAGACGCTCCCGGCGTAGAGCTGCTGTCCCGGCGGGACCGTGACCCCCTTGACGAAGTCCGTCTCGACACGGAAGAGGTCCAGTCCCTGCTTCCAGTCCGTCGCGCCGGCCTTGCGGTAGTCGATCCTGACGACCTCACGTCGGCCGGTGTCGCCCGTGACGAAGCATCGCACCCCGAGACAGTGGAACGTGGGGACCTCGAGGTCCACGCGCACGATGTCGACGGCGTGTGAGGCGGACGCGGGAAGAAACAGGAGTGCGAAGACGAGCAGGACGGGGGATCGCTTGAACATTTGCGGAGTCCTCGAATGGGACGGTCATGGGCCGTCGTGGACGGCCGACGGTTATCAGTGCGCCGCGGGGTATCGATCTTCCGTCGATTCCGTCGTAGAATCCCGGGACGCGCCCGCGCCGGGCGCTCACACGCCGCCGAAGAGCGTCAGGACGTTGGTGCCCATGATGCGGTCGATATCGGCTTCCGAGAGCCCGAGCTCGTCGCGGAAGATCCGCTCGTCGCGTTCCTGGTGCCGTCGGACGCCGGTGAGGTCGTCACACGCGAAGGCGTCGGTCCCGAAGAGCAGCATGTCGGCCCCGAGCACCTCGTAACACTTGCACAGGACGTCGGCGCGGTAGACCTCGGGGGTGCCGGGGGTGAGGTCCACCTTGCACGTGACGTCGACCTCGTAATCCGGGTCGTGGAGGTGATGGTGGCGGAGGGCCACGTCACGGTTGAGTTCCGGGTCGCCGCCGGCGGCCCGGCGGGCCATCGTCTTGAACCGATCGGCCACCGCGATGCACTCGTCCGTCCACGGCCACCCGACGTGGCCGAGCATGAACCGGATCTTCGGGAACTCCTGGATGATCTCGAAGTCCGCCGGGCGGCAGAATCGCGACGAATCCGCATTGCCCCACAATATCCCGGTGTGAAAGAGGATCGGGACGCCGAGGGCCTGGATGCGCTCGTACACCGGGAGGATCCGCTCGTCGTACGGGTGCCAGTGGTCGGGGATCATCTTGACGCCGGCGTAACGGAATTCGGCGACCGCCCACTCGATCTGGTCGGGGGCGTCGTCCACCAGGGGGTCCACCCAGTAGAACCCGCGGATGCGCTGGGGGTCCGCCGCGATCATCCGGCCCGTCTCCGTCATGCGCTCGTCGTCCGACGGGTGACGCTTCTCGAGGGGGTCCGCCACGGTCGAGG
>DATKVD010000055.1:0-4180 GCA_035530235.1 Planctomycetota bacterium
GGAAACGTCGCACGACATGCACGGACGTTTGCCGCCGTTCTGGCGGTCGGCCTGTGGATGACGACCCCGCTTGCGGCCCTCAGTGTCCAGGAGACCTTCTGGGGGTTCGACGGACAGATCGTCCCCGACCGTGTCAACATCCTGTCGGTCCTCATGGCCAACGACACCGACATGCCGTTCAACGGGACACTCAAGCTCCACAAGCAGTCCGCTCTTCAGCCCTTGGGGGCGACGCACGTTCAGGAATGCTTCGTGTCGCCCTTCGGCCGACGGTGGGTGCAGTTCTACACGCACAACTGCGAGAGGGACGAGGAGTGGGTGCTGAGCTGGGGACGGGGACTCAACCAGAGCACCACGCTCAGGACCCCGCGACTGGGACCGCCGGCGTGCGTCATCCTCGTCGACCGTGCCGACCCGTTTGCCCGAAAGATGGCACTCAAGGCCTTCCCGGAGGAGATTTTCCCCGTCACGGCGGCCGCCACCGACGCACTCGACACGCTCATCATCGACCACGTCCCGCCATGGGAGCCGGTGAGACGTCAGGCCTTTCTGGAGTGGCTGCGTCGCGGGGGCACCGTTCACCTGCTGGCGGACCCGAAGGGCTCGCGGCTGACGTTTCCGGCGGAGCTCGCGGTCTTGAACGTGGACCTCGACCGGTTTCGCGTGGGGGCGGGACGTGTCGTCCGGCACCAGCTCACCCGCGGTGCCATCGACCCCGGACGACTCGCGGTCAAGGGGTTTCCTCCCCTGAGACTCACGCAGAAGAGTGACTGGCAGGCGGTCGACCGGATCGAGGACCCGGTGTTCAGACGTCTGCGCGGGTTCACCCGTGCGGACCACAACTGGTGGCTCATCTATGTCGTCGCACTCATTTACATCGTGCTGGTCGGTCCCGTGAACTACCTCCTGGGCCGGAAGTGGCGGGACTTCCGCCTGACCATCCTGGTCTTCGTGGGGGCGGTGGTTCTCTTCTCGGTGGTCCTCGAGCGCATCGGACGACGGGGACACGGGGAGGCCGCCGCGGTCCACGCACTCACCTACGCCAGACCCGTCGGTCCCGACACCTACGACGTCACCCAGTGGCTGAACGCCTTCGTCACGCGCGGGGCCTACTACACCGTCGAGCACGCTTCGCCCCACAGTCTCTACTCGACCTGTCAGCTCGAGGAGCGGGTCAACGGGATCATCCGGAACGGCAAGGACGGGGTGTTCGCGGTGGACATGCCGCTCTACTCCTCACGATCGTTCCTGCACCGAGGGGTGATGAAGGGTCCCGAGCTGGGTCTGAAGGTGCTGCGGTGGGAGGGGGGTGCGGTGCCGGGGGAGCTGGTGCTGGGGTTCGGCGCGGCGTTTCCGACCGACGCGGTGGAGATGTGGGCCCTCGCCGGAGAACGGTTCCTCGAGCTGAAGGTCCAGGGGACCGAGCTCCGTCCTGCGGACGTCGGGCAGTCCAGGAGCCAGGAGGAGTTCCTGAAACTGGAGCACGTGCTGGGGACCGCGGATTTCACGTCGTTCGGCTACTACGACGACGCCAGCGACGAGGTGGACGTGCTCAAGTCGTACCGGCAACTGGTCCGGCCGCTCATTGCGTACAGTCTGGGCGGCGGCGGGGCCTTCCAGCAGAACGTCACCGGCAGGTCACCGGCACCCGACTGCGTTCAGGTGTTCGTCCTGGCCAGTCGTCCGGAGAGTTTCGCCCTGAAGGGGGAGTCCTTCGGCCGGGAGAGGGGATACGTCCTGTATCACGTGTGTGTGTTCCAAGACTAGAGGGAAACCGTCCCATGGAAACCAGTCCGCTGATTGACGTGCGTCGTCTGCGCTACGCCTACCGGAAGCGTCCGGCGCTGTTCGGGGTGACGTTCACCGTCACGGAGCGGTCGATCCACGGGTTCGTGGGACCCAACGGGGCCGGGAAGACCACGACACTGAAGATCCTCGCGACACTTCTCAAGCCTCAGGGCGGCGTGGTGCACGTGTTCGGACGTGACATCCTCCGTGACTACAAGGCGGTCCGTCGACGGATCGGCTTCATGCCCGACACCGTCAGCATGTATCGTCAGATGACGGTGTTCGAGTACCTGGACTTTTTCGCGGCGGCCTACGGGCTCGCACCCGCACAGCGGAACAAGATCATCGAAGAGGTGCTCACCCTGACCGACATGACGGGTCGGCAGGACGACCTCATCCGGAGCCTGTCACGCGGGATGACGCAGCGGCTGAGTCTGGCACGGGTGCTGGTGCACGACCCGTCACTCCTGCTCCTGGACGAGCCGGCCAGTGGACTCGACCCCCGGGGACGCATCGAACTGATGGAAATCCTCAAGGAACTCCGTCGAATGGGGAAGACCATCTTCATCAGCTCGCACATCCTCACCGAGCTGACGATGCTGTGCGACCACATCACCATCATCGACCGCGGCCGCACCAAGTACTCCGGACCCATGGAGGCCCTGCTGGCCAGTCAGGGGGACGTCGTCGAGTACCTCCTCACACTCAGGGCGGCGCACGAGCCCACGGAGAAGGGGCTGCGTGCACTCGACGGCGTCGGTGACGTCTCCCGGATCGAGGAGTCGCCGTCGTACCGGGTGACCGTCAACCGTGAGACCGTCAGCACCAACGGGATGCTGAGATGCGTCCTCGACAGCGGGGGACAGGTCGTCTCCCTCAGGGAGAACGTGAGACACCTGAACGAAGCGTTCATGGACCTGACCGAGCCGGGAGTCCCCACATGAGCATGCCCGTCCTGGCGCTCTTCTCACGCTCACTCAACATGGACCACCGGAAGTTCACCACGTACCTGGCCAGGATGGCACTGGTTATGGTGGTGCTCCTGTTTATCATGGCGATTCACTCCTCCCCCTACCGTGTGAGTGCTCCGGGGCTGAGGTTCTTCACCGGTGTGGTCGGGACGAGTCTATTCTTCATCTCGTTCGTCGGGATTTCGCTCTTCTCGTCGGTGATCACCGAAGAAAAGGAAGAGCAGACGCTTGGGCTGTTGAAGATGACCGGTCTCAGTCCGGTGTCCATCCTCTTAGGCAAGTCGGTGAGTCGAATCTTGGGTGCAGTTCTGCTGCTACTGGCGGCGTTCCCGTTCGCCCTGCTTGCCGTGACGTTGGGTGGGGTCTCGCTCGACCAGATCGTTGCTGCCTACTGCACGGTGCTCTCCTACACCCTTTTCCTGGGCGGACTGGGACTCTTCTGCTCAGTCAGTCTGGGACGGTCGAAGAACGCATCGGGTCTGGCGTTCCTGGTGCTTCTGCTCTTTTTCCTTCTCGCTCACATCGGGACGCCTCTGATCCAGTTGTTGACGCAAGTGGGGTGGCTATCGGCAACGGGACGGCTCTGCACCATGGTCGGTCCGGTTGTTGAATGGGTGCACGCCGCGTCACCCATCACACGCATCATAGAGATACTGCAGACGGGATTTTCGGGGTTTCCGATAGGGTTCCAGGTCCTCAGCAACCTTGCACTCGCCGTGTGTTTCTTCGCCCTCTCGTGGCTGACGTTCGAGCGCTTCACCCGTGAGGTCCAGGCCCCGGCGCCCTCACGCGGACTCGTCTTCACCCGAACGTCGATACTCAGGTCGTTCGGTGTCGGACGTGCCTGGCACAACGCCCTGGCGTGGAAGGAGTTCTATTTCGGTGCGGGAGGCCGGATCGCGGTGCTGGCGAGGTGTCTCCTGTTCGCAGCGTTGATAACACTGGTCGGCTGGATCGTGTGGAGACAGGACGGTCCTGACGACGTCCCCGAGGCACTTGGCTCCGTTCTGATGGTCATGTCGCCCGCCGTGGCCTATTTCGAACTGATCGCCCATGCCGGAAGCAGTCTGAGCAAAGAGCGCAAGTGGCAGACCCTCTCGGAGATCATGGTCCTTCCCATGTCTACCCGGGGGATAGTCTTCCAGAGACTGAAGGGAAGTCTGGTCGGGATGACGCCTTATCCGTTCTTTTTCGCCTTAGGCGTCCTGCTCGCCCCGGGACTGTTTCTGGAGGGGATGCAAGGATTGCTCCGTTCTGGGGCCATTTTCCTGATCCTTGCTGAGGCGGTTTTTTTCCTCTACCTCACGGCCTGGCTGTCGCTCGTCTTCAAACGTGTGGGACTGCTGGTTGCATTTGGGATGATGTACTTGGCAAATGGTCTCGGGGTGGGGCTGTTCAGCGTTCTCGTGTTCATCCTGAGC
>DATKVD010000056.1:0-5790 GCA_035530235.1 Planctomycetota bacterium
TGGACACCCCGGCGCTGCTGGTCGATCTCGAGGCCCTGCGGAGCAACATCCGGACGATGGCGGCCTTCTTTGAGCCGCTGTCGGCCGGTCTTCGACCCCATTTCAAGACCCACAAGTGCAAGCGGATCGCCCACCTCCAGATGGACGCCGGGGCCATAGGGATGACGTGTGCCAAGCTGGGCGAGGCCGAGATCCTCGTCAGTGCCGGCGTGCGTGACGTGCTGATTGCCAACCAGGTCGTGGGGCCGCTGAAAATCGAGCATCTGATGGGCCTGCTCGGGCGTGGGGCGGACGTCAAGGTTGCCCTGGACGACGAGCAGAACGCCCGTGAGCTGTCTCGGGCGACCACCGCCAAGGGGGCCGAACTGGGGGTGCTCGTGGAGGTTGACGTGGGGATGGGACGCTGCGGGCTGCTCCCCGGAGAATCCCTGCTTGAGCTGTGCCGGTTCGTCGACGACAGCAAGAACCTCGTGTTCCGGGGGTTGATGGGATACGAAGGACATACCGTATTCATTGAAGACCGTGAGACGCGACGCGTCGAAGCGACGAAGGCGCTGAAACGTTTGGAAGAGGCCCGTGCGCTCGTCGAGGACGCCGGCCTCGAAGTGGAAATCGTAAGTGCCGGCGGAACCGGCACTTACGACGTTGCGGGACCATGGCCCGGCGTCACCGAAGTCCAGGCCGGTTCCTATGTTGTCCTCGACGCACGATACCATCGCATCCGTCCCGAATTCCATCCGGCACTCAGTGTGCTCAGTACCGTGGTAAGTGCTTCGCGCAGGGGCGTGGCGGTCGCCGACGCCGGACTCAAGAGCATCACGACGGAGTTCGGGCTGCCCGAGGTGATCTTCCCCGAAGGGGTAAAAGTCCAACGACTTGCCGAGGAACACGTCATCCTCGCACTGGATGACGGTGTTGCGCTGAAGGTGGGGGATCGCATTCTGCTGCTGCCGAGTCACTGCTGCACGACCATCAACCTGCACGAGGAGTTCGTGGTGGTGGAGCACATGCGGGAATGCGGACGGTGGGCGATCGAGGGACGCGGCAAGGTGAGGTGACTGGCGGATTTCAGTTGACGTTGAGCGCGCCGGCGCTATTTTTGGCCCGGTGCGGACCGGGTTCCCGGAAACATTTTTGGAGAGAGGCGAATGGCCAGGAAGATACGGGTTGGCATCATCGGGGCGGGGGCCATCGGCAAGTTCCACGTCGATTCCTACCGAGAACTCCCCGACGTCGAGATCGTGGCGATAGCGGAGAAGGGGATGAAGCGGGCGAAGGAACGCGCCGCCGTCGTCGGGGTGGACCGCTATTTCGGGGACTACCGGAAGCTCCTTGCCATCGAGGAGATCGACGCGATCAACGTCTGCACGCCGAACTACCTGCACTGTCCGCAGACGCTCGACGCCCTGAAGGCCGGCAAGCATGTCATCTGCGAGAAGCCGATGGCGATGAACGTCGCAGAAGCCAGGAAGATGGTGGCCGAGGCCAGGAAGGCGAAGAAGACCTTCATGATGGCGTTCTGTCAGCGCTTTGCGGCCACCGGCCAGGCCGCCAAGAAGGTGGTTGACGCGGGGGACCTGGGCAAGGTGTATCACGTGCGGATCGAGTACATCCGTCGACGGGGCATTCCGGGACTGGGTGGATGGTTTACGCGCAAGGAGCAGGCGGGCGGCGGGCCGATGCTCGACGTCGGCGTGCACTTCCTGGACCTGGTGTTGTGGCTCACCGGCTATCCGCATGCGGCGACCGCCAGTGCCGGCAGTCATCGCATATTCGGTCACCGCGACGACTACACCTACCTCGGGATGTGGGGCACCACGCCGGTCCCGGGCGGGCCGTTCACCGTCGAGGACCTGCTGAGCGGATTCCTTCGCTTCCGGAACGGGATGACCGTGAAGCTGGAAGCGTCGTGGGCGTGCAATTCCGACGCACGCGGGTTCGTCGAGATCCTGGGCGACCGGGGCGGACTGCGCATCCTGCCCGAGGTCGAGTTCTACGGACAGCACGGCGACCAGCTCGTGGACATGAAGGTGCAGCTGCCCAAGGTTTCGGGTTACGTCGAGGAATTGCGGCATTTCGTCGACTGCGTCCGCCGCAGGAAAACCCCCATGGCGACCGGTGAGCAGGGCGTCAAGGTCCAGCGCATCATCGACGCCCTCTACAGGTCGGCGAAGCTCGGCAGGGAAGTGCGGGTCTGAGAGATACCGGACATACGGAAGGCAGTGAAACGGGACGTGCTCACGCGCGTCCCGTTGGCTTTCTGGTGCGAGGAGAGGGAGTCGAACCCACACCCCTTTCGGGACAGGAGCCTAAGTCCTGCGCGTCTGCCAGTTCCGCCATCCTCGCTCACTTCCATCGTATCGGGGGTTGCGAAGAAGGGCAAGCAGGAACTCAACCACTTCCGGTGAGTCGCTTGAGGAGCCCGAAGAAGCCCCGCTTGCGGGCCGAGCTGATGCCCCAGTTCACCGGGACGCTCTGGTAGCCCTCGTCAAACCCCTCCCCGGGCATCCGATAGTCGAAATACCCCCAGGCGGCGTACCGGCTGACGGCGGCCAGCATGTGGTTGTCCTTGTCGTCGAAATCGAAGTGATCGTCCTCGTTGAAGAGGATCGGCTGTCCGCGGTAGGTCGTGAGGTCGCGGCAGGCATCGACCATCTCGCGGATGCCGTCGGGGTGGTCGACGCCGTTCCCGTGGATGAGCAGGAAATCGGCCGCGTCGGCCACGGCCTCGGTCGGGATCTTCCCGCCGCAGAAGCTGGCGCTTGCGAGCAGCCTGCCCCCGGAGCGTCCCTGCACGAGACGGATGAGCTCGTGGGTGCGTTCGCTGCGGATGATGTCGTGGGTGAAGCCGCGGTGGTCCGCCTCGTTGGCAATCTCGACCATCACGTTTGTGTAGCCGTGCTCGACGATCCAGTCGGTCGCGTTCTCGACCGCGCGGATGACCGCCTCCTCGTCACGCAGCCGCTGATCCTGCGCCTGGTAGAACAGCCCCACGATGGGTGCCATGCCGAGGGTGTCGGCAGCATCCAGGATGCGTTGCAGACGCGTCATGTAGTCGAGGCGGAGCCCGCCGTCTTCCCTGAAAGCGGAGTTGTGCCAGGGTTGTTCTCTGCTGTACCCCTCGGGGCTGCCGCCCTGGAGGTTGATCGTGAAGCTGAGGAGGCCGTAGGCCCGCCAATCGGGCATCGACACGACGAACGCGTCCGTGTTGCGGTCCGGGTCCCACGGACCGTCTGGATAATTCCACAACGAGCGTGTCTGCTCGTTCAGGTCATCGAAAATGCCCTGCACCAGCCGGGCGTTCATCAGGAGCCCTTCGATCTTCATGCCCTGATAGACCCGCCCGGGGTAGGTGGGTGCATTGTTGATGAGGAATGCGTCGCCCCGGATGCTGACGGTCGTGCTGCGTGCCATCGGTTCTCCTCGTGATTCAGTTCATCGCCAGGTGGGGCAGGAATCCCCCCTTGGCGAGGAAGATGACGAGGGTGACGGTGATGGGCGAGAAGAGGGTGGAATAAAAGACGGCCCTCGCGGCGTAGTCGGGGTGGTTGTCGAACTCCAGACAGAGGAGCATGACGTTGATGGCCGTCGGCGTGCAGGTGCTGATGAGCACGACCTGTGCCAGGAAGCCCTCGAGACCCAGGAGCCACGTGAGGGCAAGCCCGATGCAGGGCGCCACGAGGAGTCTGAGAACGACGCTGAGTCGGACGGGATAGGCGTGTGTGTCGCGTCTCACCAGGGCGAGTTTCGCTCCAAGTGTGCAGAGCGCGACGGCGATGAAGGCGTCCCTGAGGTATTGGACGGCGTCCCAGAAGGGCCTGAGAGCGACGGCGACGGACGGGGCACTCTCACCCAGCCACCGTCTGAGCTGAACGGTCAACAGTCCCGCCGTCAGGGCGTAAATGGGCGGGAACTTCACGACGTGCAGCAGACTCTTCCGCCAGGGGACCCGGTTCTGTCCGGTGGCGGCCAGCCAGATGCCGAGGGTGAAGTTGACGATGTTCTGGGTGAGCATCACGAAGATCTGGAGGTCGAAGGCGTCGTTGCCTCGCCCTTCGGCGCGAAAGGCGAACTTCTGAAGCGGCAGACCATAGTTTCCTGAGTTGTAGAACATCACGGTCATCAGGAGGGCGTTCCGGTGGCTGTGAGGGACCTTCCGAACGACCGCCGTCAGGAGTGTCACGGCCGCCAGACACGCCATCATCAGCAGGCTGAACGTGACGACGGTTCCGACGTCGGCGGGCGTCACCCGTGAGGTCACGATGGCCGAATAGGCCATCCCCGGCATGGTGAAGTAGAAATTGAGCCGGGTCAAGGTGGCCATGTCCAGGCCGAGCCCTCGCTGCAGGAGAAACCCCACCCCCGCCAGGAGCACGATCGGAAGGACGATGAAGTAGAAGATCTCCGCAAGTTGAGCCGGGAGCCCCGACAGACCTGCCGCCAACACCGGTGCCCCCGTCGTCATGGCTCACCTTCCGTGTGGAGACATTCCGGCATCCGCTCTCCGCTGAAAGACGCCGTCGGGCCTGGACCTTAGGGGGCAACCCGGGCAATGTCAAGCGTTAAGGTCCTCGACCGGGTGCTTGACTGGAGATTGGCGTGGTGGTATCATGGCGTGATGGTGTGAGGGAGGAACCCGGTTGAAGGGGAGAGGAACGTGGCAAAGGCGAAAGCGGTTTACATTGCGGGTGTGCGTCAGAACGAGGGCAAGACGACGTTCTCCCTGGGGCTGTTGGGGGAGCTGATACGGCGGGGGATGAAGGTGGGGTTCATCAAGCCCGTCGGACAGCAGTACGTCGACGTGGAAGGTGCGAGGATCGACAAGGATTCACTGCTTCTCACGCGTGTGTTCGAAGTGGACGCGAGACTGGCCGATACGAGTCCCGTCGCCATCGACCGCTTCTTCACGCGGAAGTACATCGACGACCCGCACCCCGCGGAACTGCGGAACACGATCTTCGAGGCGTATGAGCGTGTGGCCAGGGGCAAGGACATCGTGGTGATCGAGGGAACGGGACACGCCGGCGTGGGCGGGGTGATCGACCTGTCGAACGCCCAGGTGGCCGCCCTCCTGGGTGCCCCGGTGGTGATCGTGTCGAGTGGCGGCATCGGACGTCCCGTCGACGAAGTCCTTCTCAACCGTGCGGTGTTCGAGAAGGAAGGGGTGCGCATTGCCGGCATCGTGGTCAACAAGATCCTTCCCGACAAGATGGACATGATCAGCGACTACCTGGGCCGGTCACTCAAGTATCACGGGCTGAAACTGCTCGGTGTGATGCCGGAGACCAAGAAGCTGTCACGTCTGACCCTGAGACAGGTGGCGAGGGACATCGGTGCTGAGATCGCCGCCGGCGGGAAATACCTCGACAAGACCGTCGAGCGTCTGATCGTGGGGGCGATGACGGTACACAAGGCACTCAGCTACATGGGGTCGGGGGTGCTGATGATCACCGGCGGCGACCGGGACGATCTCGTCCTCGCCGCCGTGGGCATCGCCGCCGTCGACCCGTCACCCGAGAAGGTCATGGCCGGCATCATCCTCACCGGCGGACTCATCCCCCACTCCACCATCCACGAACTCGTCAGACACGCCGCCTTCCCCGTCCTCCTCCACGAAGAGGATTCCTACACCGTCGCCACCATGGTGCACAACCTCGTTGCCAAGATCCAGGTGCAGGACACGGTGAAACATCGGGCGGCCATTGACATGGTCAAAGAGCACGTGGACGTGGACGCCCTGCTGAGCCTGCTGTGACCGTGACGCGAGAACCATAACAGCAAGGCGCGCCG
>DATKVD010000057.1:0-3575 GCA_035530235.1 Planctomycetota bacterium
TCAGTCAGTACATCCTGGGTCTGAAACCGACGCACAGCGGGCTCAGGATCGACCCCTGCGTGCCGAAAACGTGGAAGAAATGGGAGGTGAAACGGAAGTTCCGGGGGGCGACGCTGAACATCCACGTGAAGAATCCGGACGGTGTGCAGAAGGGCGTCGTCCGTGTCACGGTGGACGGAGAGGAAATCGACGGGAACGTCGTGCCCGTGCAGCCGGAAGGGACCGTCCACGAGGTGGAGGTGTTGATGGGGTAGGGGGGTGGCATCCGGTTTTACCACCTGGGGAGCTTCTCGAAGTCGATCATCTGCTCGATCTCGGGTCGCTTCCACGGTTCGCCCATGGCCTTCAACATCGTGACCAGGTGGTCGGCGGCGAGCACGGTTCCGGCGGCGTCCGACCCGCCGACCAGCAGCGCATCGCGCGTGTTGGCGGTCGCGTCGTAGTAGGGGAAGTTCACACTGTCCACCATCTGGATGATGCCGCGACCCGCACCCGGATGCGACGCCGTCACCTTCTCCAGAACCTTGTCATACGTGAAGGTCCCCACCTTCCCCAGGTGCCTGACAAGCGGATTGGTCGCCTCGGACCCCACCACCACCAGCGTGTCGTCGGTGACGACCGGCTCGGTCTCGAACACGTCCGTCAGATATCCCTTGTAGTCCTTCAGCGGCGGTGCGCCCGGGAACCTCGAGGCAATCCACACCTCGTGCCGCTTCTTCTCGATCTTCACGTCGGAGGCGTCGACGACCTTCGCGGTGACGCCCCGAGCGGCGACGGCGTCCCGGATCCTCTCGGCTGCTTTGCGTTCGCCCTCGGGGGCGTCTCTGCCCACGACCACCGTCACGGGCCGCGAGGTGAGGGAATTGACCGTGTATTCGGGAACGGCGGTCCACACCTTCCAGTCCGCCGGCCGGACCAGGAGCACCTTGCCCCCCCGCTCCTCGAGCGTGAGTGTGAGGCCTTTGCCCGCAAGCTCGTCCGCGCTCACGCGCCTCGCCAGCACGTCGACGTACCGACGCTCGGGGTCGACAGAGAGCTTGAGTCCGCGGTCCGGCTTGCGGCCGATGAGGGGACGCTCGCCCGTGACGTCCGTCACTTCGTACTCCCCCTTCGGCAGCGAGGGCATCTTCACGTTGAGCGTCTGGGGCTCACGTGCGGCGTTGGCAAGACCGACAAGCCAATATCCGTGAGCCGCGGCGGCCGTTCCGGGCTCACCCGGAAGCGGCGGCGCGTAGAGCACGTCGGCGTCAATCGCCTCGCGCTTCGTGCAGCCACTCACCTCCACGCACAGCTTCGGCTTCCACCGTGCGAAGAAGTCGCCGAGGAGTTTCGCATAGACGTCCGTGCGCTCGAAGTCCCGCTCGACCTGGAGCACCCAGCTCTCGGGCTCCACCGCGTGCACCAGCGTCAACACGGTGCCGTCCCGGTTGCACGCCCCCAGGACGAGGTCCTTGCACTGCACGAGCGGCTGCGCCCCCTCGGCAAGCTCCAGTTTCCATCCGGGCTGGTTGAGGTCCGGGTAGATCGTCTCGCCGCCCTTGAACGACGGAGCGAAAGCATTCTTCACCACCATGACCGGCTCTTCGACCCTGAGCCGAGGCCGGGAGATGTCGACCATCTTGACGTCCGCGATGTCCGCAAGTCCAAAGCCCGGAAGGACTTCCGTGCGCTTGAGGCTGAGGGCGTTCCGTGTCGCCGCCCCTTCCAGAAGGATGAGTTTCCCCCCACGCTTCACGAACTCCCGGATCTTCTCCGCCCGGTCCGGACGCACCGACTCACTGAACGATCCCAGGATCAGCACCTCGTAATCGAACACCCGGTCGAAGATCTCGTCCCGCAGCAGGTCGTACGGCGCCTGGAGCCGCTTCAGAAGCTTCTCGAGTGACCGGGTCGCCCACACGCCGTTCCCGGTCCCGAGGAAGAAGCTCTCGTCGGTGACGTAGACCGCGACGGACGGTCTCACGTTCTTCGCCGGACAGAGGATCGGCGTCAGACGGTACGTGAGCGCCATGGCACTGGTGAACTGGAGCGGCGGTTCGTCCACCGTCACCTCCGGGTAATCGTACGCCTCGTCGTCGAAGAACCCCAGGTGTCCCGTCCACTTCTTGCACAGTCCCTCCGAACTCTCCCACTTGAGCTGCTTGGTGCGGTGGAACATGTGCTCGAAGCTGTCGTTGTACTCCTCGCAGTAGAAGCCCTTGACCCCGTCGAAGAGGTCGCCGAGGATCTTGGTGTAGAGGGTGAAGCCGTCCTTGCCCTGGTATTGCTTCTCGCCCGGCTTGTGGTCGAGCTGCTTGCGTCCGTCGACGTAAACGTAGGGACAGTAGAAGAGCGATCCGGGGCAGCCGGGGGCGTGGCGGTTGTGGAGTGCGGCGACGCGTGCGGTGTTTCCCGAGTACCACGCGAAGAGCTTGATGAAGGGGGCGTAGTACCAGCTCGCGGTGGCGTAGTCGCCCTTGGCCCCGAAGGTGAGGTGCTCGGGCTCGAGCACGTCGAGGAGGTCGCGAGAGTACCTGACGTCCTGGACCTGTGACCACATGCGGAAGGCCCGGAAGTTGCGCCAGTTGGCCGATTCCTCCCAGTCGGGCGGGGGCTTGATCTCGCCGAAGTCGGTGTACGACGACGTCCATTCGGCGTTGAGTGTGTCGATGGTCCCGTACTTCTTCTCGAGGTAATCGTGGTACTGGGTCAGGGACTGGAAGTCGTAGCCCTTGCCCTGGGGGTGCCAGAGTTCCTCGTAGATGTAGCTCCCGACGAGGGAGGGGTGTCGTCGGATCTGGAAGGAGGCCATGGCCCGGCTCTCGCGCTGCATCTCCCGGCCGAGCCGACTGTTGAGCGGGGGCTGTGCGTTCCAGCGGTCCTGTCGGCGGCGGGAGTCCTCGAGCCGCCCGCCCTCACCCTCGATCGCCCGCGGGACGAAGTTAAGCATCCCGTCCACCCGAACGAAGAACACCTTCCCCTGACGGTTCGTGATGTTCATGCGGTCGATCTCCTGCCAGGGGTAGTCGTCCACCGCACTGAACTTGAACCAGTCACTCTTGAAGAAGTGCTGGGACCCGCGGAAGATCGCCGCGATGTTGATGATGGCGTTCGTGTTGCCCCACAGGTAGTAGGGGTAGTGGTCGTAGGTGTCCGGCGGCTGCCAGAACTGCCACAGCACCGGGATGATGGGCTTCTCGTTGACGACGAGGTAATCGTTGTGAACGCGTGCGATCAGGGGCTCGCCCGGTGCAAAGGTGACCCGTCGG
This sequence comes from Planctomycetota bacterium, assembly GCA_035530235.1. Taxonomy (GTDB): domain Bacteria; phylum Planctomycetota; class DG-23; order DATKVD01; family DATKVD01; genus DATKVD01. Next base: position 3,249 of record DATKVD010000057.1, read on the forward strand.
ATGCGCTCCCCACGGTCGAGGATGATCTTCCACTCCTCACGTCGGATGTCGTCCCGGAGTTCGGAAGGGAGGATGGTGAGGTAGTTGATCTGCCAGGTGACGCCCTCGGCCCAGGGCTCGAGCCGGTTCATGGCAAGCCGGCGGTCGGCGAAGAAGCGCAGGTTGAGCTGACCGTCCTTGACCTCGACGTCGTCCACACGGAAGTAGTTGCACCGCCGCCAGTTGGCCCCGAGGTGCTTCTTGATGAGCAGCCCTTCGGCCTCGATGGAGAACGGTGAAGAGCGAAGGAGCGACGACGGGTTGAACCCCACACCGATGAGCATCGAG
>DATKVD010000058.1:0-14630 GCA_035530235.1 Planctomycetota bacterium
CCCACTCCTTCGCGAACTCCTTCGTGCGGTCGAAGATCGAGAGCGGAAGCGCCATCTCCACGACCCATCTCTTCTCGCCCACCTTCGTCGCCGACTGATACGGCGGGTTCCACCAGATGTCCGCCTCGCGGAAATACGGACGGAACGTGTCGGTGGTCGTCCCCGCACAGTTGATCATGACGTGGTAGTACGACCGCCGATGACCCGACGGATCGATGAACAGCTCCACCTCGTCGTCCTGCCAGATTTGCCGGCTGTCGTGCTCCTTGACGTCTCCCTTCAGCGAAGCGAGGGCCTTCGCGTCCGCGAAGCATTCGACGGCGAGGTAGATTGTCCTGCCCTGCCGGGCGATCTGCCAGCGGGCCTTCGTGACCGGAAGCTTCCCGTCCGGGAGCCGGAAATCCCCGCTCGACGCGGCCTGCCGCCAGAACGCTTCATCCGGAACCCCGTCGATCTTCGGAGCCGGGCCGACGACTTCCGGGACAGCGATCGACGGCACGGCGTGCTGCCCCGCAGCATTCGCCCCCGGCGTGATGGCTGACGGCCCCAGGAACAGCAGTGCGATCATCACGACATGACCCCATGACAGATGACGCCCGCACGTTGACCCCATGCCTTCCTCGTCCAATAAGTCGACATCCAGTCTTCCTGCTGACGACCATCGCCAGCGTTGTCATCATCTTGTCAGGTTTCCACCGGTTGGCAACCGAATTCCCGATCTCCGAGGCCCTCGTTCGCCCCGTCCGTTGGTTAACGCGTGCAGGGACACGCTTTCGCAGGTGTCATCCCCAAGGCCCCGGAGTCTGACTTCCTGGTATGGGTCCCGGGAACGCGAGGACGTCCTGACGGAACTCGGCCGGGACATCGAACAAAGGCATGGAGATACACGCCCGATTCTGTTATGCTTCACCTGCGACCCATACCAGCAGCTCGAGCGAGAAACGGAACTGACGCGGAGAACTGTCGCCATGATGGGCGGCGCCGGCCTCCGCGTCAGGGTCCTCACAAAGAACGGCCCCTTGGCGATCGGCCGGGACCTCGACCTGTTCCAGAGATACGATGTGGAGTTCGGGTCGACGCTGTTGTTTACCAGGGACAAGCACCGGGAGGCTTGGGAGCCGGCGGGTCGAGAGGCGCGGGAAGGAACACCATAAGCGTAAGTGGTTATGGAGAGGGCCTATGTGGCAGAGGCGAACGGGCGTGAAGCGTCCGATTGTGGGCGAGTATTCTGGTGGGCCCGGCTGGACTCGAACCAGCGACCAACGGATTATGAGTCCGTCGCTCTGACCCACTGAGCTACGGGCCCACCTTGTGGGTGATGAGGAGACCCTATTCTACGCCCGGAAGCCCTCCCGCGCAAGTCGTTTCCAGACGGCCCGTGTGCGCCAGGAAGCGTTTCCGGGGGCGCCTCCAGGAACCCACCCGTCCGCTCCCGACGCCCGGATCGTCGCCCTTTCGCCGGCCCCGGCCGTTGATCTGCCGAACTGCGTGAATAACTCCGGTTTGACTTTCGTCATTGATTCTATACGATATAGAGGGAATCCGCCCGCATGGAGGGCGTGATTCCGTCGGACGTGGGGGAAACGATGCGGTTTCTTGCCGTGTTTGCCGCCATCCTGCTGGGCGCCTCGGCGTCGGTCCTTGCCGACGTCATCCACCTCACCGACGGCACCACCCGTGAGGGTCAGGTCGTATCGCAGACCGAAGAGGTGGTGGTGCTGGAGATGGTGGCGGCCGGGGTGAAGGCCCGGATGACCATCAAGCGTGCCGACATCGACCGCATCGAGCTGAAGCCCACCGAGCACCAGCTCCTCGAAGCCGAGTACAAGAAACGTGTGCGGGAACTGGACGAGACGGACGCCGACGCCGTCATCCGCCTGGCCAAGTGGTGCACGTCGCAGAGCATGTTCAAGCAGGCGGAGGACCTGCTGGTGAAACTGGCGGCGAGGGGCGGACAGGACTTCGTTCGGGGGGAAATGGCCCTCGCGAACATCGAATACGAGCGCAAGCGGTTCGAGCCGGCAAAGCAGCACCTCAAGGCGGTCCTCGACAAGCACCCGGACAACCTGGACGCGAAGCTGCTGCGGGGGATCATTGAGGACGAGGAGAGCCGTGCGGTCGAGCGACTGCTCCTCGACGCGATCGACGAGTTCAACCGGGGTCGGTTCGATGCGGCGGTCAAGAAGGCGGAGAGCTTCCACGACCGTGCGACCCTGGAGCAGGGGAGGGTGCTTCTGGCGAAGACGACCTTCCCGGAAGGGATGACGTTCGAGGAGTTCACCGCGGAGGCGAGACTGCGCACGGCGTGTCCGTTCTGCAAGGAAGGGACCGCCGCCTGTCGGACGTGCGTGAAGGACCCGAAGGACGCCGACGGGGTGGTGTGTCCGTCGTGCGGGGGAACGGGCCGGGTGGTGTGCGAGCGCTGCGGAGGCACGGGCGTGAAGCTCGGTGAAGCCCCCGACTGGCAGACCGACGCGATGGTTCGGGGACTGGAACGACGGGTCACCACCGACGCCGCCGAACTCGACAAGACCATCGGGACGCTCACGGGAAAGCCCAGGGAGGAGGAGATCATCCCGACGGCGTCGAGGGCGGAGCTGCTGACCGCACGGACGCTGACGTGGCTTTCGGAACTTGAGAAGCTGACGGAGAAGAAGCCCGGGGTCACGACGCGGCCGGTGGCCGACGAGCGTCGGACGATCGAGAAGCAGTTCCGGGACGTGTGTCTGGGGCTGGGCGATCATTTCGCCAACAGGGCACAGACGACGTGGCAGAAGGTCGAGGGAAGCGAAGCCGGCTATCTCTCACAGGACACGCAGGTGCGTGAGGCGCGTGGGGACGCCACACGGGCCGTCTATTTCTATAACCGCACACGGGAGCGGGAGAAGGACCCGTATCCTCCGGCCGTCGCGGCGAAGGTTGCCGGGCTGGAGCCGCTCGTCGCACAGCTCGACAAGATCATCGACCACAACGGGAAGCTCCTGAAGGCCTACGAGCTTGCCCTCAAGCACTACCGACGGGGGAACCTCCAGGCGACCCTGACGGTTTTGGTGGACCTGGTCACCCACGCGGCGAGGTTCGACCTCGACACCCTCTCGACGAAAGTGCAGCGGGAGTTCCGGGGGACACTGCGGGAGATGATGGCCGGGTGCCGGTTTGAGCTGGGCAAGGAGAAGGGGGAATTCGGGGAGACGACGGAATATGAGCGTCCGGCGTTCGTGAACAAACTGATCTCGGAAGCGGACGCGGCTTCGGGACTGGCCCACAACGGGTATGAGACCATGCTGCGCTTCCGTGACCGTGGTCAGCGCAACCGTGTGCCGACCAGTCTCGTTCGACGCACCCGTGAGAGCGCAGAGGACGCCCGACGGTGGTACCGAGCGGTGTTCGAGGTCCCGTACCCGCTGCGCACGGCCAAGCGGACCGAGATTGACGAGCAGATCGAATACATGACCCAGATCATCAACCACTGCAAGCGGTGGTACAGCACCGGGGGAACCACAACGGTCATCCCGCCACGGTGAGGTTCCCGGGTGAGAACCGGCGGACATCGCCATTCACTCCAGCCACTTCCTCCAGGCTTCGGCGTCGGTGCCGAAATCCACGCCCCCGGAGATATGGACCAGGGACGCCCGGGCGGCATGGACGACGGCGGGACTGTCGTCGCCGAGACACGCGATGAGGGCACTGACGACGGGAGGGGCTTCGTAGCTGCCGAGCGCCCTCGCGGCCTCACGCCGGACCTGCTCGTCGGGGTCCTTGAGGGCGACTTCGATGAGGACGTCCGTGACCGATTCGCCGCCGTGACGTGCCATGACGGCGACGGCGTCACGACGGACCATCGGGTGCGTGTCGGTCCTCAGTCTTTTCGCAAGGTCAAGTCCCGCATCAACTTGCTGCATTTCGAGTGCCGTGAGGGCGGCACTGCGGACCAGCGGATCGGGGTCGCTCTGACCCATCACGGAAAGCCGGCGGATGAGTCTTTGCCTGAGGTCGGGGTCCCTCACGCGGGTGGTGCCGAGGTCTAGGGCGGCTTCGCGCCGGACGTCGGCGCTGGCACTGTCGAGGCCCCGTGCGTTCTCGTTCAGCGCCGTCGACGACGCACAGCCTGCCGCCAGCGTCCAGAGGATGAGCAGCGCCGCGAGCATCCGACGGGACATGTCGTTCAGCCCCTGTGGTTGAGAGCCGGTGCCGGGCGGCGTCGGGTCAGTGCACACGCTCGTACCACTCACGGTAGGAGAGGATTCCCCCGGCGACGGCCTGGGCAACGCGTCTGCGGTAACCGGCGTCCGCAAGTCGACCGCGCTCGGCGACGTTCGAGAGGAACCCCACCTCAACAAGAACCGCGGGTGAACGGGTCCACTTGAGCATGGCGAAGCCCGCGGGCTTGACGCCTCGACTCGGCACCGACAGTCGTGTCACCATCGCACGCTCGATGTGTCCCGCAAGCTCACGGCTCTCCTCACGCTGCCGGGCCAGAAGTGCCGCGGTGACCGGCGCCGCCGCGGCCGTCGGTCGCGACACGTTCAGCTCGACCGCACGTGACGTGTCGTCGAACCGACGCGCGTCCTCCGTGAACGTCTCGGCGACATAGAACACTTCGACGCCGCATGCACCGCGGTTGGGTGCCGCGTTGGCGTGAACCGAGACGACGAGATCCGGACACAGGGTGTTGGCCGTCTCGCAGCGCTCCTCCAGCGTGAGGAACGTATCCCGGTCGCGGGTCATGCCGACGTGCATCCCGTGCCGGCGCAGTTCGTCGGCAAGGGCCCGGGCGACGTCGAGGTTGACCTCCTTCTCGTGCACCCCCCCGTAGCTTGCCCCGAGGTCCTGCCCGCCGTGTCCCGGATCGATGAGGACATTGTTGAGCTGGTAAGGCTGTCGGGCCGCGTCCTGCGACGGGAAGACCGTGCGAGGCCGGTCCTCCGGGATATGGTTGAAGACGTCGTCCGAGACCTTGAGTGTTCCGGACTGCATGCGTGAAGGATGACGCAGGAGCACCGGCTTGCCGTCGACGATGACGAGTCGCGTGCCGTCCTCGACGATGACCTGATGACCGCGGGCGGAGACGACCTCCCGTCGGGACCCTTCACCCCCCTCGACGGCACCCCCGAGTCTGTCGGCGAGTTCGGTGGTGGTGACGTAGTTCGCGCACCCGTGTGCGAACGTCAGCAGCATGATCAGCGCGGCCGTCGCTTTTCTCATGCGACTCTCCGGCGAAGGATGCTCCCGGGAGTGTATGGGGCGTCGGACGGGCTGTCAAGGATTGAGCGTTCGCGTCCGGGGGCGGATTTCGAGATCAGAAAGCGTTGACACGGGCGCTCCGATGGGTTAGCATGACGCCGGTCGTCGGCGGGAGAGAGGCGAGGTCCGCCGGTTTGCCGACTGCGGCGCGTGACGCCGCGTCTGGGAGATCACTTCAGGAATCCGGTCATGAAAGCGGTGCGATACCTCGGTCCGGGCCACATCGAGATTGCCGACGTTGCACGACCGACCCCCAGGGCGGAGGAGGTGCTGGTCGAGACACGGGCGGTGAGCATCTGCAACCAGACGGACGTCCGGACCTACAACGGTGTGCAGACGACGTATCCGCTTGAGCCCGGTGCCCCGGGCCGGGAAGGCGCGGGTGTGGTGGCCGAGGTGGGCGAGAAGGTCACGGGGTTCAAGGTGGGCGATCCGGTGGTCATGACGGGTGCCAGACTGTATGCGGAATACTCGATCCGGTCGCCGAAGGAACTGATCGCTTTGAAGCCCGGGACCAGTCTCGTGGAGGCGGCCCCCCTGGGACTGGCCGGCTGCGTCCTGGCGGCATTGAAGAGACTGCCTTCGATGCGTGGACGCAGCGTGGTGGTCACCGGACTGGGACCGGCGGGACTCTTCACCGTGCAGGCGGCCCGCAACGCCGGTGCCAAACAGATCATCGCTCTCGACATCCGGTCCAACCACTTCGAACTCGCCCGGAGCCTCGGCGCCACCACCAGTGCCTTTGCCAACAACCGTGAGGTCGTCAAGACCTGTCGTGAGACCCCGGCCGAGTTCGGCGTCGACTGCTCCGGCAGTCCGCAGGCCGTGAGTCTCCTCTACGGGATGTGCACCACCGTCCTCGCGTTCGGGACGGTGCAGGAGACCGTGAGGATCGACATCCCGTCGCGACGTGCGGTGACCCTCTTCAACGGCTACCTCACCGACGAGGAACGCTGGGAAGGTCTGGACGCGGCGGTGAAGCTGTTCCAGCGGAACAAGATCCTGACACGTCCGCTCATCAGTCAGACGATGCTTCTGGAGGAGTATCCCCTGGCCATGCAGAAGGTGCGGCGGGGGGAGGTGCTGAAGCTGGTGCTGACCCGCTCGTAGGAACTGGGCGATGCACGCCTCGCACGTCAGAAAACGCGTCGTGGTTCCCCGATGCTCCCCAGCTTCTCGATTGCCGTGATGAGGGCCTGGGTGCCCAGATCGCCCCCGCCGGCGGCCTGGACCGCGTTGAAGAGCTGATGCACCAGGGACGTCCCCGGCAGACTCGCCCCCACTTCGCCCGCCGCCTCCATCACCAGTCTCAGGTCCTTCTGCTGGAGTCTGACCATGAAGCCCGGGGCGAAATCACGCCCGACGATCCTGGGCCCGAGGTGGGTGAGCATCCAGCTTCCGGCGGCCCCGGCACTGACTGCCTGAAGCAGTGTCGCCGGGTCCAGTCCCTCCTTCACCCCCAGGACCAGTCCTTCGCACATGGCGAGGATGTTGAGGGCGCCGATGACCTGGTTGCACAGCTTCGCGGCCTGGCCGCTGCCGGAGGGGCCGCAGTAGGTCACCGTCCGTCCCATCGCGTCGAACACCGGTCTCACACAGGCGAACGCGTCCTTGGCGCCGCCGACCATGATGCTGAGCGTGCCGGCAATCGCGCCGCGATCGCCGCCGGACACCGGTGCGTCCAGCATCGCCACGCCCTTCTCCTGACAGGCCTTCGCGAGCTTTCGGGTGACCGACGGACTGATGGTGCTCATGTCAACCACGACCGACCCGGGCCGCGCGCCTTCGAGGACACCGCCGGGGCCGCACATGACCTCTTCAACATCCGGGGTGTCCGAGACGATGGTAATGGTGATGTGGCTCTTCGACGCGACGTCGGCGGGAGACGTGCCGGTGTCGGCACCCGCATCGATCAGCGGCTTCATCTTCGACGTCGTGCGGTTCCAGACCGTCAGTGGGAACCCGGCCTTCAGCAGGTTGAGTGCCATCGGCCGACCCATGATGCCCAGTCCGATGAACCCGATCTTTTCGGACATACTGTCTCTCCCTTCCGCTTGTGTGTGGGAATGAGAACATATCGCTGCCGGCCGTGGGTGTCAACAGGCAAGCCGTGGCGGCGAAGCGTCCTCTTCGCAGTCGCGCGCGGTACGCGCCTCCGGACGGGGAGGGGTCACGGAGGGGATGTCGCGCGGTCTGCGGTGGGTTGCGGCCGCAGTCGGCCGTGGGGGTGCCCCATCTTCGCGAGAGACGCCGGGTGAACGTGCCCGATTCACGGTCCCGGTGGCGGCAGACCATAACTCATTATCTTGTAATCAGTTATGACGCGCGGGATGATATTTTACACTCTTAAATTCAATCACACGGCATGACTGTAATAGTTTTCGACTTGACGGCGGGTGCCGAATCGGTTAACAAGTTAGCCGCTTCGCAAGGGAACTGAATCCGGGGATCTGGAGAGCATATGGCTATACCTAAGCCGTTGTCGACGACGAAAGTCGCGAGGCACTGTCACGTCAGTCATGCCGCCGTGTGCAACTGGGTCAAGGCAGGGAAGCTGAAGGCGTATCGGACCCCCGGGGGACAGTACCGGATCGAGCCGAAGGTGCTGGTGGACTTCATGAAGCAGCACGGGATGCCGATCCCGGAGGAGCTGTCTCCGAAGCGTGTGCAGCGGATCGTGGTGGTGGACGACGAGCCGCAGATCGTGGAGCTGGCCACACGTGCGCTGGGTTCGGAGGGTGTCGGGTACGAGGTCGAGAGTGCAGGGGACGGCTACACGGCGGGACGACTCGTCAGCTCGCTCCGGCCGGAGCTGGTGCTGCTGGACATCCGCATGCCGGGTGTCGACGGGTTCGCCGTCTGTGAGAACATCAAGAACGATGCGGAGACGAAGCACATCAAGGTGCTCATCGTGACGGCCTTTGCCACGGAGGAGAACGTCCGCCGGCTGAAGGGACTTGGCGCGGACGACTTCCTGGAGAAGCCGTTCGAGATCTCGGCCCTCAAGGCAAAGGTGGAAGAGCTGATCGGGCTGCCCAACGCCGACTGAGACGTGACCCACGGGGAAAGACAGGGGACACCGCGCGCACAGGAGCGCCGCGGCGTGTCCCTTTTTTCTGTACGCACGGAGACTTGGGAGCTGCGGCGGGCTCAGGTCGGCTCACGGAGCATCAGTCGGGTCACCGCGTCGGCGGCGGGGTGCCGTGTGAGTTCGTCAAGTGTGCCCGTCTGCACCAGTTCTCCCTCGGCCATGATGCCGACACGGTCGGCGACGGAGCCGGCCTCCTGGAGACTGTGACAGATGTGGAGTGTGGCGACGCCGAAGGTGCGCTGCGTGCGTCGCAGGACCGGACAGGTTTCACGACGCGCAGGCTCGTCGAGGGCACTGACGGGCTCGTCGAGGATGAGGAGTTTGGGTCGTCGTGCGAGGGCACGTGCGAGGGCGACCTTCTGCTTTTCCCCGCCGGAGAGGTTCACGGTGGCACGCCCGAGGAGCGGTGCGAGACCGAGGCTTTCGACGATGGGGGTGATCTCGGCGCGGGCCCTGCGGCGGCGGACGCCCTCGGCCTCGAGACCGAAGGTGAGGTTCCGCTCGACGTTGAGGTGCGGAAAGAGGGCGTAGTCCTGCGGGACGTAGCCCACCTGCCGGAACCGCGGCTCGAGACCGGTGACGTCGCGACCGTCGATCAAGACCGAACCGGAGCCCAGGCGGATGAGCCCGCAGATGCTCTTCGCCAGGAGACTCTTCCCCGACCCGTTGGCCCCCATCAGCACGAAATACTCCAGCGGCTCGATCCGCAGGGAGACCTCGCGGAGCTGGAAATCACCGACACGGAGTGAGAGCTTCTCGATGTGGAGCATGTCAGGTCCAGTTCCTTCCGGGTGCCAGCCGGTGGACGACGGCGAGCGCCGTGCCCGCCAGAAGCACCGCCACCAGTGCGATGGTCAACGACACCTCGATGTTCCCGATGCTCAGTTCCAGCCAGATCGACGTGGGCATCACCTGCACCCGGGGTCCCGTGCCCACGAACACCATCAGCGGTCCGAACACCCCGATGGCGCGGGCCCACGCCATCACCGACCCGGCGATGAGGCCGTTCCGTGACAGGGGCAGCGTCACCTTCCTGAACGCCCGCCACGCCGAACACCCGAGGGACAGTGCCACGTGCTCCAGGCGGCGGTCCACCGAGTCGAACGACGCCTTCGTCGCACGGATCGCGTAGCTCACCGAAACCAGGAACTGACACATCACGATGCCGAGACCTGAGACGAGCGACCACCCCCCGGTCTTCAGCGTCGCCTTGATGGCCGCACCGACGGGTGTGCCGAAAAACGCCAGCAGCGACAGCCCGATGACCACCGGCGGCAGCACAATGGGCACGTCCACCACCGTGTTGACGACCGCGTGACCCGGGAACCGATACCGACTCAGCGCGTACCCGATCGGCACCGAGAACACGATCACCAGCCCGAGGGAGATGAGTGACGTGACGACGCTCAGTCGGATCGCGGAAAGGATCTGGGGTGAGACGAGGATCTCCCACACGTCGGCGACCGACACGTCACGGTAAACGAGATAGGCGACGTCGGCGGCGACGAGGACGAGGATGAGGAGAACGAACACGGCGAGGAAGCTCAGCGTGACGACGCTGAGGACGTTCCGTCGGGGTCCGGCGACCGGGAGATGTTCGTCTCGTGGGGTTTTCATGGCACTCCGGTTGTCCCGCGTCGTCGTGCCGTCGCCTCAGGGGGCCTCGGTGCGGTAGCCGCGTCGTTTGAGGATCGCCCGGCCCGCCTCCGAGGTCATGAAGTCGATAAAGCGTTTCGCCGCGTCCCTGTTCCTGGACGTCGAAAGCAGCCCGACGACGACGTTGGAGATGACGTTCTTGTCTTTCGGGATCGGGATGACGTCGACGGCGTCGGCGACGTTCGCCGCGATGGCGTCCCAGACGATCGAGGCGTCCACGTCGCCCATCTTCACCCAGACGCCGAGTTCGTTGACGGTGAGCGACTCCTTGACGTTGGGCAGCCGGGACCGGTCGAGACCGTTCTTCCGGAGGATCTCTCCGCTGATGCGGCCCACCTGGCAGGCCTTGGGGTTGCCGAGGGCGACCTTGACGTCGTCCCGGAAGAAATCGTCCAGTGCGGCGATCTTCTTCGGGTTCCCTTTTCTCACGATGATGACGGGCACGAACCAGGAGACCTGGGTCTTCGAGACGACCTTGCCGGTGAGTTCCTGGAGCCGGTCGACGTACCAGACGTCGCCGGGCATGAAGAGGTCGGCGTCGTCGTCTTCGCGCGCACGGCTGATCAGGACCCCGCTGCCGGCGTAGTCCGCGACCACCTCGATGCCCGTCTCGGTGCGGAACGCCCGGACGAGGTCTTCCACCGCCGGACGGAGGCCCGCACCCGCGTACAGCGCAACGCCCATCTTCGCCTCCTCTCCGCCGCACCCGGCGAGTGCCATCGCAAGCGTCAGCAACGCGGCCGGCGCCGCACAGCTAATCGATCGGTTTGCCGTCATCGTAGGCCTTCCGGGGGTTGGTGAGGGTGAAGCCGAAGTCCTTGAGCACTTCGGCGGCCTTTTTCGACGCGACGAACTCGGCGAATTTCTGAGCAGCCTCGGGCCGCCGGGCACACGTCAGCGTCGCGATGGTCACCCGCACCGGGGTGAGCGGATAGGCCTTCCCGGTGGCACTGGTGACGGTGTCGACGCCGGGCGTGGGCAGGTGGGCCGGCGTGATGTCCACGACGTCCAGGTCGTCGCGTCGGAGTGCCGCCACCGCGAGCCAGCAGACGCCTGCGTCGGCGTTCCCGGTCACCACCATGTTCGCCACGTGTCCGCCGCTCCGGTGGACGTTGATCTTCTTATCCCGGTTGAGCTTCTCGAAATCGATCCCCGCCTTGGTGAAGAGGGTGGGGAGCATGCGTCCGAGTGTCGAGTGCTCGTAGTCGGTCAGCCACAGCTCGACGTCGGGACGTGTCAGGTCGGCGAGCCCCTTGATGTTCCTGGGGTTGCCCTTCTTCACGACGATCACCGGCGTCAGCTCCGCCAGGACCCAGCCGTCGACGCCCATCCGGTACTTCTTCATCAGGATGTCCAGGAACGGGTCGTGGCAGACGTAGACGTCACCCTCTTTCTGGCCCTCGATGTGAGCGAGGAGTTCGCCCGAGTCGGCCGAGTTGATCTCGACCTTCTGTCCCGTCTCGGTCTCGTAATCCGTCGCCAGCTTCTGCATCACCGGACGCATCGTCCCGCCCACGTGGACCAGCAGTGCGTCCTCCTTCTCGGCGCCGCACCCGGGCCAGACGGTGCAGCACGAGACGACCAGCAGCATGCCCAGACGGACTCTCATCGGTCGCCTCCTACTGCTCCGTGTCTTCGGTAAAGGATATCGTCGTGAGCCGCTGCATCAAGCCAATAATCGGGGCGGACGCTCCTGCCCGTCGCCGTCCGGCCGAAAAAGCTTGAAATTTCCGTGCCGGGACGGTATACATTAAGGACTTGAGACGGCGCCGGACTGCGTGCCGTCGCCGACGGACGGGTGACTGTTGGGAGAACACGTATGATTCACGCAAAAGACCTGGTGAAGACCTTCGGCGAGACGGTGGCCGTCGATCACGCGAGCTTCCACGTGAGGGAGGGGCAGATCGTCGGTTTCCTGGGACCGAACGGTGCGGGGAAGACCACCGCACTGCGGATCATCACGTGCTTCATGCCGGCGAACGACGGGACGGCGACGGTCGCCGGTCACGACGTGCACGACGAGCCGCTGGCGGTCCGCCGGGTGATCGGCTACCTGCCGGAGAACGTGCCGCTCTACGGCGAGATGCGGGTCCGGCAGTACCTGGACTACCGTGGGAGGCTCAAGGGTCTGCGGGAGCGTCGCGACCGCCGGAAACGCATCGACGAGGTCATGGACCGCTGCTGGGTTACGGACGTCGAGCGCAAGCAGTGCGGGGCACTCTCCAAGGGATACCGTCAGCGCGTCGGTCTGGCCGACGCCCTCATCCACGACCCCAAGATCCTCATCCTCGACGAGCCGACGGTGGGACTGGACCCGAATCAGATCCGTGAGACACGGAAACTCATCAAGGCCCTGGGCAGCGACCACACGGTGCTCCTCTCCACGCACATCCTGCCCGAGGTCGAGGGGGTCTGCGACCACATCATCATCATCCACCGCGGCAAGATCGCCGCGACGGGAACGCCCGAGGATCTGAAGGAGAAGCACGCGGGCCAGGCGGCCATCGTGCTCGAAGCCGACGGTCCGCAGGACCGGATCGAGCAGACCCTGAGTGCCATCGACGGGGTGACGTCGGTCACACGTCGCGCGGAGGACGGGCGCACGGTCTTCCGCATCGAGACGCGAGGACAGGCCGACCTCCGTGGGGCCGTCTCACGCAAGATCGCCGAGAAGGGCTGGACCATCCTGGAACTCCATCGTCAGCGTGCGACACTCGAGGACATCTTCGTCCGAATCACCATGAGGGAGGACTGAGTCATGGAAAAGTCCCGGACCGCTCTCTTTGTCTGGACACTCGTGGTGGCGGCCGTCACGGTCGCGTGGGTCCTCCTCGGCGGCCTCGTCGACAAGCTCCACGGGTGGTCTGCCTTCCTGCTGGTGCCGGTGCACGTCATCGGGCTGTGCGGCCTCGGGGCACTGCTGGTCTTTCTCATCGCGTTGGTGGTGAGCGGGCGTCCGCGGCTGGCCGCGTGGGTCGTGGTGATATGGCTGGCGGTATCGACCCTGGCCACGGTGGTGCTGGTGCCCATGACGGCCCAGTGGTCGTTGCCGGGTCACTTCCGGACGCGCGTGGCGTCGGTCTGCGTCCTGGACGTCTTCCTCATGGCGTTCCTGGCGGCTTTCCTCGGGATGGGGAACCTGTGGCCGATCATCCGTCGGGAGGTGGGTTCGCTTTTCCTGAGTCCCATCGCGTGGGTGGTGATGAGTGCGTTCCTGGTGGCGTTCGGGGCGATTTTCTCGGTGAGTCTGGGATACGCCAGCATGGCCCCGACGTTCTCCATCCTGCCCCTCATCATGGCGTTCGTGATCCCGATGCTGACCATGCGACAGATCGCGGAGGAGCGTCGGAGCGGGACGATCGAGCTGTTGACGACGGCCCCGGTGACGGACATGGAACTGGTGGTGGGGAAGTTCCTGGGGGCCCTGATCTTCTTCACGTTCATCCTGGTGCCGACGGGGATCTACGTGTGGATCCTGTTCCACTTCAGCAGTGTGGGACCGGACACGTGGATGCTGTCGGCCGGGTATCTGGGCGTCCTGCTGATGGGGGTGTTCATGCTGAGTTTCGGACTGTTCGTCAGCAGTCTCACGCGCGAGCAGATCGTCGCCGCCGTCGTGGGGGCCTTCACCCTCTTCATGCTGCTGCTCCTGGGGTATCTCCTGCCGCCGAACCCCCCGGCGACACTGGCGACGAGCTTCTGGTCACAGGTGCAGCACGCACTGTATCAGCTCGGCGCGTTCGTGTCGCTCAGCCGACACCTGGACCCCTTCGGCCGCGGGGTGGTGGACTCACGGGAGGTCGTGTTCTTCCTGAGTTGCACCGCGTTCTTCCTGTTCCTGGCCGTGGCCATGGTCAGCACCCGGAAGTGGAGGTGAGTGATGACGACACCCGTGAAAGACAGAGACATACGGGCCCTTCAGACCGCCATCGTGTGCGTGGGACTCTCGGGGGTGTTCCTGGGGGTCTTCGTGATGCTGGCCGGGGGCGGCGTGACCCTCCTGCCCGGCATCTGCTCGGCCGCGGGCGTGGTGGTGACCGTCCTCGGGGTGATGCGGTGGCCGAGTGCGGGGATGGGCCGGCCTCGCCGCATCTTCGTCTACTGGATGCTCTCGGCACTCCTGATCCTCGAACTGATGATCCCCCTCAATTACGTCACCGGCCGTCGACGGATCACCTTCGACTGGACCGAGGGGCACCTCCGCAGTCTCAGTGAGCGGACCGTCGGGGTGCTGACGCGCGTCGAGAAACCCCTGCGCGTCACGACGTTCTTCGTCCGGGCACACCAGGTCCAGGGTCCCGTCTTCAACGTCGTGAAGGACCTGCTCGAGGAATACCGGAAGGCCAACAGGAACGTCATCGTGGAGCACGTGGACCCGTCGCGCGACACCGACAAGATGCTGGCACTCCAGAAGCAGCTGAACCTGGAGGACCTCAGTGAGGCGAGTGTGGTCTTCCAGTACGGGGAGGCGAGGAAGGACATCCCGATGTGGCGGCTCATGCCGAGGGCGGCCCCCGGGATGCCCCCCCAGCAGCAACAGCCCGAGGACTACGCCTTCCACGGGGAGGAGGAGTTCACGTCGGCCCTCCTCGAGGTGACGGAGACGACGCGCAAGGGGCTCTACTTCACCACGGGTCAC
>DATKVD010000059.1:0-2324 GCA_035530235.1 Planctomycetota bacterium
AGGTGGTGGTTGAATTCCTCGGGCTGTTCAACACCGGGCAGGTGGCCGGCTCGGCCGACGACTGCGATCCGGGCGTGGAGGATGTGACGCTGGATCTCTTCCATGTCGGCGACGGCGGTGTAGACGTCGTCGGCCCCGACAAGGAGGAGCACGGGGACGCCTACCTTGGCCAGATGCGCACGGTAGTCGGCACGCTCGGCCCTGCCGCGCAGCGCAGCCGCTGCGCCGCGTGGATCGGTGGTGCGCATCATCGTCAGCACATGTTCGGCGACGTGAGGCAGGGCGGAGACGTTGTACGCGGCGAGCATTTTGTCGATGACTTCTCCGGCGTAACCGCCCATGCCCTCGGCGAGGAGGCGATCGGCCAGGCGGCGGCGGTAGAGCTTGCCCTCTTCTGTCTCCGCCGGAGCGGACGTATCCGAGAGGACCATGGCAACAATGCGGTGAAGGGTGGCGGGAGTGGAGTTCCATGGTGATCTGACCACCCATGGAGACACCACCGATCACTGCCTTGGATACTCCCAGGTGGTCGAGAAGGCCGACGAGGTCGTCGGCAAAGTCAGCCAGGTAGATGATGTCGCCGGTCGCGGGACTGGCTCCGTAACCTCTCAGGTCGGGTGTGATCGCTCGGTAGCCGGCAGAAGCGAGGGCTTCCGTCTGTGGATGCCACAGCGTCCGGTTGAACGGATGCCCGTGGACAAGCAGTACTGGGGCGCCATCGGCTGGTCCATAGTCGTCGTATGCCAGTGTGACGCCGTTGATTTCGGCAGTGGGCATAGGGCCGAGCGCCTTTCGTGTGGAGTTGAATCGTCAGCATGTCCTGGGCGCCGACGCACGGACTCGAACTCCCAGGCGCCTATGGGGAGGTGGATGCGCCCGAACGCGTCGCGCCGACTCGGATATTGCCAGGTTGGTCGGATCTGTTCCCGAGTAGATTTGCTGCCACCCGTCGTCAGAGAGGGCAGTGGTTCACCAGGACCGGGTCCAAGCGGACCGTGCGGCGACTCGGGTTCACAAGCCAATGGCTCCGTCGATCCGTTCGCGGAGTAGGTCGGCGTGGCCGTTGTGACGTGCGTACTCCTCGATCATGTGGATGAGTACCCAGCGCAGCGACACCGCGCCGCGCCAGGTGTCCTTCCCTTCGACATCGAGATCGGGGGCCTTCGTGGTGAAGCGCTCGGCGAAGGTGACCTCTGCGCGCCAGGCGGTCCACGCGGCCTCGATGGCTTCCGTGCGCGGCTCCGCGCCCTCGAAGTCCCCGTCGGGGTCCGTTGCGTCGGAGAACCGAGCGGGTGCGTACTCCCCCGCAAGGACCTGCCGGAACCAGCGCCGCTCCACATCCGCGAGATGCCGCACCAGGCCGATCAACGAAAGTGTGGACGGCCCCACCGACCGCAGAGCCAACTCCGGCCCGAGGCCGGAGCATTTCAACTTCAACGTCACACGCTGGGCCCCCAGGACGTCGGTCAGCATCCGGCGCTCGTCGCCGGTGGCGCGACTCGCGAACCGGCGTTCGCTCTCGGCGCCGACGAACAGGTCGCCTCGTCGACTGGGGTAGGTCTTTCCTGTCATCGTCCACCGCCGCGATCTTCTTGGAGAGTCTGGTGTTCGGTGCGCCCGGGTGGCGCCGGGACACGGAAGTGCTGTGTCAGCGCGTTCGAGGTTGATCGGGTGTTTTGCCTCGCGACGCACGCAAGGAGTTCGGACACAGACATGCGGACGGTAACCTTCATCCCATGTACGGAGCAGCCAACGGCACCGTCTTCCGTGCGACCGTCGTAGCCGGCCGTTGGACACAGCACCGATCCCATGTGGCAGCAGTCGTCGGTGTCAGATCTTGACGGCGTGCACGAGTCGCATGCCGCGTGGTCCCAGGGTGTCGTCGCGAACTTCCAGGCCGACCGCGCGGCACTGCGCGGTCACCCAGTCCGCGGCGAGGCGCAGCTTGGGGTAGCTGCCCACCTGCAGGGTCCAGGTGTCCCCGGATCGGGTGTGCAGGAGGTCGTGGACCATGACGGTGTCTTGTTTCACGTACTCCAAGAAGCATGTGAGCACGCGGTCCTCGTTGCTGCGGAGGGTGATGAACCGGTCAGCACCTTCAAGGCTTTGGGACAGATCGCGGTAGGTCGCGACGAACCGACCGCCCGTTGTGAGGGCGCGTGCCGCGTCGGCCAGCAGCGTTGTCACATCGGCCTTGTCCGGCAGATGCGGCAGCGTGTCGCCCATGCACACCACAGCGTCCACCGTGCCGGGGCGGGCGACTCGCGGAAGCGTGCTGCGGATGTCGTCGTGGACGGGGACGATCCCGGTTACGCCCTGCGTGT
>DATKVD010000060.1:0-5871 GCA_035530235.1 Planctomycetota bacterium
CAGCTCCCGGAGTCCTTCTCGTGGTTGGGGTTCCGTCTGAAGACGCACCGGCTGAGGTGGATGCCGCGGTGACTGTCCTTGTCCTTTCCGTAGAACGAGCAGATGATCGCGTCGATGCCGTGGAAGTCACGGAACTCACAGTCCTCGACGACGAGTCGCGTGTTCTTCGTGCGGACGCACCCGGTCTTCCTCTTTCCCCCGTCGAACACCAGCCCGCGAAGCGTCACCTCCCCCTCGGGCGTGTCGGCGACGTCGAGGACGAACGTGTCGTCGGCCTTCGGCGTGATGACGGGCCGGTGCTCAAGGTCCGCGGCCTCGATGGTCAGCGGGGCGACGTTCACGGTGCCGGTCCACGCGTAGCCGCCGCCGGAGAGCACCAGTAGGTCGCCCGGTGCGGCGGCCGCCAGCGCGGCCTCGAGCTCCGCCGACGACGTCACCTTCCGCTCGGCACACTCACCCGGACGCGCCGCCAGCAGACACACCAGACACCCGAGGGCGATCACCCACTTCATCGGCACGGCCCCTTTCGTGTGGTGCGGCCGCGCTTCAGCACGGTCGACAGGTCCGCCACTGCAAACGGACACGCCGCCAGGAGGAAAACGAACACGAGGAGCTTCAGCCAGACCCACGTCACGAGGCCCGCGGCGAGGCAGGCGAGGTCCCAGAGGGACGGACTTCCCGGCCGCCACGTCGTGGTCGAGACGTAGCGGAGGGCTTCCGTCGCGCCGGTCCACTCCAGCACGTAGAATCCCAATGCGGGCACCACACCCACCACGGCAAGCACGATCCACGTCTTTCTCATCTCGATGTCGACCTCAAGGTATCGCGGCGTCTCACCTCGGTCCACGCCGGACCGGTGGTCTTTCCCAGGAGGAACACGGCGTCGCCCACCAGGTTCGAGCTTTGGTATCGCAGGCGTCCGTCGTGCTCCCGCGGCACGCCCACCAGGTCCAGCATTGCGAGGAGACCCGCGACGAGTTCCCGGTCGCTCCGCTCCTTGCTCGCGATCAGGGCAAACCCGGTCGAGGCCGGCCCCATGCCGGCCGGCGTGAGACCGGAATCGATGTCCCACTGACCCCGCATTCCGACCGGCCACTCCCGGCCGTAGCGAAAGCACGCGATGCGTCCCGTCATCAGTTCCGTCGCCCGTTCGTATTGTTCACGGGCCAGCTCGGGCGCGGCGATGCTCAGACCGTAGATCCCCACCCAGATGCTGCTGCCCTCGGGCGGCTGGACCGGCTTTCCCTGAAGCGTGACGGCGGAGTGCAGGATGCCCGTCCCGGGGTGCACCAGGTGTTTCCGCGCCCTCTCCTCCCACCGGCGGAAAAGGTCCGAATGGTCGGCCCCCTCGAGCACGTCGAACACCTTGACCGACGCGAGGGCCAGCGCGTTGCAGAAGAGCCAGCACTCGTCCGGGTATGACTCGGCCCAGAGCGCCGGCCCGGCCTCCATCGCGTCCACGCACCGCGCGACCAGACGCCGGTGCTCGCCGCGATAGCGGTAGTCCGGCTCGTCCCGCACCAGACGCCTGAGCCCGATCAGCAGACTCACCTCACCGTCCACCATCAGCGACCCCTCGGGCCTTCTCACGAAGGGCCGTTCACGACTGTAGGCAAGCAGGTACTCCCGCCAGGGCTTCTTGAGCGTTTGCTCGATGATGACGTCCATGTGCCGGAGCGCCCTCTCGCGCTCGGACGGATATTTGAGGGCGACGTTCGCAAGGCTGTATCCGAGGAACGTGCTGCCGATGAGTTCCCACTCGGGGTTCAGCTTCTGCATCGCTTCCAGCGCGGCATCCCGCCTCGCCGGGTCGTCCCAGACGTGGTAGAAGTGATCGAGCTGGGCGCGGACGTCCGGGGGCATGTCCGCCGCGAAGTAGACGTCCACGTCGGGAAGGAAGAGATGCGGCGACAGCACCCAGAGCGCCGCGCACGAGCCCGCCAGGGAGAGTGCAACGAGCAAAGCCCGTCTCAGGAAACTCAAGCGGGGGCGGTTTGTCATTGGCCTGCTCGACGAAGAGGCCCGGTATAGCCACGGGGGAATGTCACAAGTAGACCCGTTGCGCGGGTGCTTGTCAACCCATCTTCGGCGCACTGAGATGCATCGGGGGCGGGGCTACGACGGGATGATGCCGCCGGCGACGATGTCGTGTCCACGGACGAGGACGAACCGGCCCAGCTCCGGGACGTCGTAGAAGCTCTCCGTCGCCACGGGCGTTTTCGTCCGGATGGTCAGCTCGGCGATCTCGTTGTTCTTCAGTTCGTCCGAGTCCTCGGCGATGACTTCGAGGGAGGAGGAGTCGATCCGTCGGGCGATGTCGACAACCTCGGCGGGGATCTCCTGCGTGCCCAGCTTGATGCGCAAGCGCTCCGTCTTCTGAAGCGGCGCCTTGCTCATCCAGAAGACGTTCGCGTTGACGACGTCGGTGACGGCGGGCTGCGACGCCGTCTCGCACGCCACCTGCCCGCGCTCGATGAACAGCGGATCCTCGAGGGTGATGCCGATGGATTCCCCGGCCTCGGCCCGCTCGGGCGGATCCGCGAGGTACTTCTCGATGCTCTTCACCCGGCTCTCGCCCCCCGACGGCAGAAAGACCACGTCCTGTCCCACGGTGACGGCGCCCGATTCCACGCGTCCCACGAGGATGCGCTTGTCGTCCACCTTGTAGACGTCCTGGATGGGGAGACGCGTCGGCTTGTCGGCGGGCCTCACCGGGACGACGAAGCTGTCGAGCGCCTCGAGCGCCGTCGGTCCCGGATACCACGGCATCCGCTCGGACGCCGACGCGACGTTGTCCCCGTCCTTCGCCGAGATGGGCACGACGTGCATCGCCTCCAGGTCGACCGCGCTCAGGAACGCCTTCACGTCGCCGGCCACCTCGTCGAACCGCTCCCGGGCGCAGCCGACACGGTCCATCTTGTTGACGAGCACGGTGAGCTGCCGGAGCCCGAGCATGCCCAGAAGATAGGCGTGCCGTCGGGTCTGCTCGCGCACGCCCTCCTCCGCGTCGACGACCAAGAGTGCGGCCTGCGCCTGCGACGCCCCCGTGATCATGTTCTTGATGAACTCCTTGTGCCCCGGGGCGTCGATGATGACGTAGTCACGCGCCTCCGTGTGGAAGAAGGTCTGCGCCGTGTCGATGGTGATGCCCTGGTCCCGCTCCTCCTGGAGGTGGTCCATGACGAAGGCGAACTCCACCTCGCGGCCCAGCTCCGCCGACATCCGCTCCACCTCGGCCATCTTTTCGTCGGGAAGCGATTTGGTGTCGAAGAGCAGCCGGCCGATGAGTGTGGATTTGCCGTGGTCCACGTGGCCGACGATCACGAATCCGAGCGTGTCCTTCTCCATTTGTCTCCTCTAGAGGTAGCGCGGCCACCCGTGGGCCGCGACGACGCTGCGCGGGGCACAGGTCCCCGCGCTACGGCGGCCCAAGTCGGCTACATGTACCCCAATGCGCGAAGTTTCTGCATCGTGTAGTCCGACTCCTTGTCCTGTGCCCGGCCGGAGCGCTCGGCGGTCCGCGTCGTCCGCAGCTCCTCGACGATCCTGTCGATGGTGTCGGCGTCGGAATCGACGGGCTCGCAGCACGGCGCACACCCGATCGACCGGTAGCGCTTGCCGTCCCTCGCAAAATAGAGCGGACAGACGGGCATCTCCTCACGCTGCACGTACCGCCACACGTCGAATTCCGTCCAGTGCAGCAGGGGATGCACGCGGAGGTGCGTCCGGTCCTCGCTCGACGACTTGAACTGGTCCCACAGCTCGGGCGGCTGGTTCTTGTAGTCCCACTTGAACTCCTCGTCGCGCGGCGAGAAGTACCGCTCCTTGGCACGGATGCCGTGCTCGTCCCGCCGGATGCCCAACAGCAGCGCCTCGAACCCGTGCTTGTGGATGGCGTCCTTCAGCGCCTGCGTCTTGAGTGCCGTGCAGCAGGCGAGCTTGTCCTTGGCGTCCGGGCCCATGCCGTCGGCGAGCGCCTGTTCGTTTCTCCCGATCACGAGCTGCAGCCCGTACTCCACTGCGTACCGGTCCCGGAACGCGTAGATCTCCGGGAACTTGTAGCTCGTGTCGATGTGCAGCACCGGGAACGGCAGCCTGCCGAAGAAGGCTTTCCGCGCCAGCCAGAGGAGTGTCGTCGAGTCCTTCCCGATCGACCACAGGAGCGCCAGCTTCTTGAACTGGGCGTACGCCTCGCGGATGACGTAAATGCTTCTGCTTTCGAGTTCGTCCAGCCTGTCCATGTTGCCTCCGTCTTCGCGGCGTCCCGCTCGCGGATGTGCCCCGGGTGGTTTATCGGCACCGCCGTCGCGGCGCTTCAGAGGTACCCGAGGTTCCGCAGTCTCTGTCGGGTCTCGTCGATTTCGTGTTCGGTGGGCCTCTTGGCGCCGGCGGCGCACTGCCCCACCAGGTCCCGCAGGACGTACACCACGAAATCGGTCACCGAGTTATAGCCGGCGCCGTCGATGAGTGCCGAGAGCTTCTCATACAGCGGCGTCGGCAGCTTGATCGTCGTCTTCCCGCTCGACCTCGATTTCGGTCGCATGACCACCTCCGCATCCGTCTTCCGTGTTCCCTCTCAGTCCATGTCCGCCAGCGGCCGAACGCCCATCGCTTCGAGGACGTGACGCGTGACGTTGTAGATGGCGAACCGCTCCGCGGGCAGTTCGACCCCGCGCGCGAGAATCAGGGCATCATCGTACGTGTGCATCCCCTCCAGTTCCGTCTTCACGAACACCTCGGACTGTGCCAGGCCCATCTTCAGGTCGTACCCGTCGAACGGGATCGCGATGAGGTCCGCGGCGAGCCCGAAGGCGGTGTCGGTCCTGAGGAGTTCCTCGACCTGTATGTCGGGGGCGGGCGCAGACGCGCCCTCCGGCCAGTAGACCTCCTCGCGTCTGAAGACCCGTCGGATGACCTTGTCGCCGTTGGGGGCACGCAGCTCGAGCACGTCGGCCGCCACCTCCTCGCGCACCTGGTTGTAGTCCTCGGGCGGCACAATCCCTTCAGGCTCGCGGCCCCGGACGTTCACGTAGATCCGTCCCGGGATGAGCGAGTAGACGCGCGACCTTGCCGGGTCGATATCCAATGGATGCTGCGGCACCTCCGCGCCCAGCGCCGTCCAGCCCTTCTCCACCAGGAAGCGTGAGAACTGGACCTCGCTCTTGATCGGACAGAACCCGTGGTCCGACAGGACCACCAGCGCACAGTCCCCCGGCAGCGCATCCATCAGCCGTCCCAGGTACCCGTCGAGCTTCCGGAAGAAATCCAGGAACGCCTCGGCATACTTCGCTTCGCCCGACTCATAACTCCCCAGAAGGAAGTGACACAGCCGGTCCGTCGCCATCACGTGCGTGTGGAAGTAGTCCCACCGCTCCCTCTCGAGGAAGTGAAACATCGCCTCCATGCGCTTCTCGAGTGTGAGGTGAACGTTCGGCAGCATCCGGTCGCGCGACTGGCGGGCGAGCATCGGGTCCGAGTCGATCTGGTAGTCGATGGACGATAGGTATTGTCGGACCTCGGCCGACGCGGCGACCTTGTCGATCGCCGGACAGAGGAAGCCCCCGATGAGGATACCGTTCACGTCGCGGGGCGGATAGGTCACCGGCACGTTCATGCCGAAGACGCGCTTCCCGGCGTCCGACAGCACCTCCCAGATGGTCCTCGACCGCACCCACGTCGAGAGCGGAATGCGGATGCCGTAGCCGTTCGGCTCGCGCTCCACGAATCCGTAGAGCCCGTGCTTGCCGGGCTGCTTGCCCGTCACGAAGGAGGTCCACGCGGCGGACGAGACCGTCGGGTAAACGGAGTCCATCTGGCGGAACTCGGCCGACTCGGCCAGCCGGGCGAAGTTCGTAAGCCCTTTGTTCTCAA
>DATKVD010000061.1:0-3528 GCA_035530235.1 Planctomycetota bacterium
TCCAACATGCCCGTCGCCGCACGGGAGGTCTCCATCTATACCGGCATCACCGTCGCCGAATACTACCGCGACATGGGCTACCACGTGGCCGTGATGGCCGACTCGACCAGTCGGTGGGCCGAGGCCCTGAGGGAACTCGCCGCACGACTCGAGGAGATGCCGGCCGAGGAAGGCTTCCCGGCCTACCTCCCGTCGAAACTGGCCGAGTTCTATGAACGGTCCGGAAGGGTCGAAACCCTCGGGGGGAGAGAGGGCTCGGTGGCCATCATCGGCTCGGTGTCGCCTCAGGGCGGGGACTTCAGCGAGCCGGTCACACAGCACACGCGACGGTTCATCCGCTGCTACTGGGCACTCGACACCACACTGGCCAACGCCCGACACTATCCCGCCATCCACTGGCTCACCAGCTACAGTGAGTACCTGGACGACGTCCGTTCGTGGTGGGAGGAGGTGGACGTGGAGTGGTCGTCGCTCCGACAGGAGGCGATGGACATCCTCCAGCGTGAGGACCAGCTCCAGCAGATCGTGAAGCTCGTCGGACCCGACGTGCTGCCCGACCGGCAGCGCCTGGTGCTCTTCGTCGCCGAACTCCTCAAGAACGCGTTCCTCCAGCAGAACGCCTTCGACGAGGTGGACATGTTCTGTGACCCGACCAAGCAGGTCGACCTGCTCAAGCTCATCCTCGCCGTCTACGACCGTGGACTGGAACTCATCGACCACGGGGCGACACTCGTCCGCATCCGGGAACTCCCCGTCATGCACGACATCACACAGGCCAAGTCGACCATCGTCAACGGTGACCGGGAGGGGTTCGAGAAGCTGCGGAGACGTCTGGCCGACGAGCTCGACGGCGTCGAACGGGAGACCGCACGATGAGGACGCCCGGCCCCCGGAAGGGGCCGGCGGACCGCACGTTTCAGAATGGGGCGTTGAGATGACGAGCAGTGGACTGGAATACGTGGGACTGGGCCGCATCGAGGGACCGCTCATCGTCGTGGAGAAGATCCACGACGTCGGGTTCGACGAGATGGTCGAGGTGACGGGTCCGGACGGCAAGGTGCGGATCGGTCAGGTGCTCGACGTTTCCGAGAAGCACGCGGTGGTGCAGGTGCTCGAGGGCACGACGGGACTCTCGAACGCCTCGACGCGCGTGAGGTTCCTCGGTCGGTCGCTGGAGATCCCGGTGTCGCCCGAGATGCTGGGCCGGGTGTTCGACGGGATCGGCCGGCCGGCCGACGGCGGACCGAAGCCGTTCCGTGGGGAGTCCCGTGACGTCAACGGCGCCCCCATCAACCCCTACTCCCGAACCTACCCGCGCGACTTCATCCAGACCGGCATCTCCGCCATCGACGGCATGAACACCCTCGTCCGCGGACAGAAACTCCCCATCTTCTCCGGCAGCGGCATGCCCCACAACCAGATCGCCGCCCAGATCACCCGACAGGCGAAACTGCTCCACGAGGACGTGGCGTTCAGGATCGTTTTCGCCGCCATGGGCGTCAAGCACGACGACGCACAGTTCTTCATCCGCAGCTTCGAGGAGAGTGGGGCCCTGGTGAACGCCGCCATGTTCCTGAGCCTGGCGTCGGCACCGTCGGTCGAGCGACTTCTCACCGCACGCACCGCACTCACCCTGGCCGAGCACCTCGCCTTCGACCTCGGCATGCACGTCCTCGTCATCCTCACCGACATGACGAACTACTGTGAAAGTCTGCGCGAGGTGGGAACGGCACGCGGCGAAATCCCGGCCCGCAAGGGCTACCCGGGCTACCTCTACAGTGACCTGGCGAGCGTCTACGAGCGTGCCGGACGCGTGAAGGGATCCGACGGCTCCATCACCCAGGTCCCCATCCTCACCATGCCCTCGGACGACATCTCGCACCCCGTCCCGGACCTCACCGGCTACATCACCGAGGGACAGATCGTGCTGGAGCGGGACCTCTTCCAGCGTGGGGTCTATCCGCCGATCGCGGGACTGCCGAGTCTGAGCCGGCTGATGAAGGACGGGATCGGCGAGGGCCGCACGCGTGAGGACCACGCACACCTGGCCAGTCAGCTGTTCGCGGCGTATTCGCGCGTGAAGCAGGTGCGCGGGCTCGCCGCCGTCATCGGCGAGGAGGAACTCTCGACACTGGACAAGCGCTACATCGAGTTCGGCAGCCAGTTCGAGCAGGAGTTCCTGCGTCAGGGCGAGCACGAGGAGCGCAGCATCGAGCAGACACTGGACCTCGGATGGAAGGTGATGACCACACTCCCGCGCGCGGAGCTCTACCGTGTGACCGAGGAGGAGGTCCAGAAGTACTACCACCCCGCCGCGGCCGACGGGAAGGAGAAGACCGAGCCGCAGCCGGAAACGGAGTCCCCGGACGACGC
Source organism: Planctomycetota bacterium (assembly GCA_035530235.1). GTDB lineage: Bacteria > Planctomycetota > DG-23 > DATKVD01 > DATKVD01 > DATKVD01. The sequence continues at coordinate 2,374 of DATKVD010000061.1, forward strand.
CGGCGACGAAACCGAGGACACCGAGGGGGACTGAGGGATGGCCAAACTGAACATCCCGCCGACCCGGTCGAACCTGCTGACGGTCCAGAGGAACCTCACCTTCGCCTTCGAGGGGTTCGAGCTGCTGGAGCAGAAGCGGCAGATCCTGGTGCTCGAGCTGATGACCCGTCTCGAGCGGGCCCGGGCCGTTCAGAAGGACGTGGACGCACGGATGGCCGACGCCCACGAGGCCATGAGGGACGCCCTGGCCGCCGCCGGGACCGCCGACATGCGACGCGAGAGTCTCGGCATCAGTGCGACGCACGAAATCGGCGTCAGTGAGCAGCGCGTCATGGGCATCAACCTGCCCACCGTCACCGTGTCGGTGAAACCGGTGGAGGCGGAGTTCGCACCGGGGTCGGGGGCGGTCCAGTCCGACACCGTCATGAAGCTCTTCCGTGACGCACTCGAAGCCATCGGCAGACTGGCCGAGGTGGAAAACGCGGTCGTCCGACTGTCCCATGAGCTCAAGAGAACGCAGCGTCGGGTCAACGCACTCGAGAAGATCTTCCTCCCCAACTACCGGGAAACCGTCAAGTACATCACCGACGTGCTGGACGAGCGGGAACGCGACAGCTTCGTCATCATGAAGACGACCAAAAAGAGACTGCACACGCGAGGGGAGAGCGATGGCCAGTGAAAAGGAGAGCACGTTCGCACCGATCCTCCTCATGGTGGACAGCTCCGAGACGGTGGTCCGTGCCGCCCGACGCGCCGTGGAAGTCGCCGCCTGCCTCCACGCCAAGATCTACGCCGTCACCGTCGTCGATACCGAGACACTCACCCAGCTCCTCAAGGGCAAAATCCTCGTCCAGGAGGAGATGGAGGAGTTCGAGCACGACCTCGCCGAGTCCTCCAGACGCTACCTCCGCATGGCCGCCAAGGTGGCCGAGGACGCCGGTGTGGAACTCGTGGAAGTGCAGCTGAAGGGGGGGTGGCACCAGACCCTCCTCGCCCAGCAGCGCGAGCTGAACGCCGGACTCCTCGTCCTCGGCGGCTTCACCTACTCCATGACCAAGCGCGACCTCGTCGCCAAGGCCAAGCAGCACATCATCGACGAGATCCCCTGTCCCGTCCTCATCGTCAAGTAGGGACGGCCCCGAGCACAGTCGAGGG
>DATKVD010000062.1:0-3766 GCA_035530235.1 Planctomycetota bacterium
GGGCGTCCACCACCTTCGAATCCGAGCACCCGGCCAGCGACCACGTGGGCAGCCCGTAGTGCTTGCCCATCTCGACGAGCGCCGCGGTCCAGGTCGCGCCGAAGGGAGCGCACAGCACGTTCACCGACGTCCGCATGTCGAAGGGGCCGATCGCCCCGCCGAAGACGAACGCCGCCCCCGGCACCGCGAACTGGTGGATCACGAGCCCGCTCAATATCTCCGCCACCGACTGCACGACGCTCCCGGCGCCGGTCACCGGCGCCGTCCCGCCCCCCATCGAGCCGGGGGCATAGACCACCGGGACGCGCTTCTCCGCGCAGAAGAGCAGCTTCTCGACGGAGGTCTCGACGTGGGCGAGCGGGCTCACCGGCTCGGCGTAGAGCACGAGGTGCGGGGCCTTCCGGTGTGCGGCGGCCCCTCCCTGCGCCTCAATGGACATCTCGAGGATCGGGTCGAGTTCCGCCGGGTCGACCACGGTGAAGACGATGGGCTTGGTGGTTTCCGTGAGCATGGCGGCGAACTGCTCGCGGTACTGTCGCTCGGGGGCGACGTCCGAGGCGCACGCGAGCGACATGACGAAGTCGATCTCGCCCAGGTGGTGGGCGATGCGAGCGAAGCGGCGGACGTCGTCCAGCACCGCTTTCCGGCGCGTACCGGTGCCGCCCTCGCGCACGAACAGACAGTCCGACCCGGTGCCGAAGTGGACGCGACTGCCGCCGAGCGTCATCGCGGGTCGGCCGTCACCGTCGCCGAGGACGATTTCTTTGGGTGCGCGCTTGAGCGCCTCGGTGACGAGGTCTTCGCCGATCCGGACGCGCGTCCCGGTCACCTGCGCCCCGGCCTTCCGGAGGACCTCGACGCCCCGCGCGTGCGCCACCTCGCACCCGGTCTCCGAAAGCACGCGCATCGCCGCCGCGTGGATCCGCTCGACCTGCTCGTCGCCCAGGATGCGCCAACGGACCTTCGCTTCGATCATGGCCTCCCCCCGAGGGCCGATGGCATGGCGGGACCCCGATGCGTCGGGGCCGCGCGGGCGTCTTGACGATCTCGGCGCCCCACAAGGGAGGCGCACTACACCAGAAACGTGTAGTCCGGGCCCCTTGTGGCCCGGCAATCTGTCTACAGCACAAAGAAGAAGAACGCCGCGGCGGCGGCAACGGCCGTCCCGGCGATGGCGCGTCCCTTGTAAGCGTCGGTGAAGAGTCCCACGATGCTCACGATGAGCGCCGCGGGCGTGCCCAGAACGATGAGGAGCCCTCCAAGGGCTCCGCTCGAGGCGCCTCACCCCGGCGGAAAGAGCCGGAGATACACGAACGCCAGCCACGGCAGCACGGCCAGCGTCAACCCCACCTTGCCGACGGTATCGCCTCCGGAACCGCTCATCAGATCACCTCGTCTGTCTGGACAGGGCGGGACACCGCTTCCGACCGGCTTCGGCCGGCCACCCTACCCTATGTCGGCATCTTTCGCGTCGTCGTTCAGGCAATTGTCGTGTGCCGCGGGGGCCGGCCGCCTCGGCAGAAACAGGATCCCGAGCGCGACCACGAGAAACGGGATGACGAATCCGCTCTTGATGGTGTGGACGAAGTCCGCCCCACCGCGGTGTTTCGTCACCCACAAGAGCCCCATCGCGGCCGGCGCCGACAGCAGGTACACCACTTCCGAGGCGAGCGTCCGCCGCCACGTCGGCCGCACGCCGCTGACCCATCCCACCCCGGAACACAGCACCGGCACGAGCCCCAGCCACGCCACCGCCGCGCATCTCAGGGGTATCTGCGCCCACGGGGGGACCAACAGCGTCGCACGCGGATAGAAGAGCAGGTACAGGGCGTCGCCCGTCCGATAGTATCCGAACACCGACGCGAAGAAGAGCGCGAGGGCCAGCAAAATCCGTCGGCGTAACGCCAGCGATCCGTTCACCACGATCACCCACACGATGAACATCCCGGTGCCCACGGGCACCGCACGGTGGGAGTACTTCACCCACTTCAGCCCCTCCCAGCCGTGGTGGTAAAGCTCCACCCGCCAGAACACCATCGACAGCACCCCGACGGCAATCAGCGACACCCAGCTCAGGACCATCCGTCTGCGGTGGGTCATCGTGTATCTTCCGAGAGCGCCGCGAGCATGTCCGCGATCGCACGTTTGAGCACGTCTTCGACGCTCGGGTCCCAGGGCTTTCCCGACTCGAAGAACCGGTTGGCGCCGGTCTCGTAGCCGCCCTTCTCGTAGGCGGCGGCGACCGGGAGGTAGCCGATCGAGCCGTCGGTGTAGCCGGAGATGATCGTGCTCTTCGCGGTTGATTGCTCCCGGCCGAAGAGGGCGTATTCGACGAACACCTCCCCCGCGATGCCGACGAACACGGCGTCGCCCAGGCGCAGCCCGTGGATGGGGCAGGGGTAGCTCCCACCGTCGGCGAAGGGCAGGGGCGCCTCGGCGAGCCGCGTGACGACGGGCGCCCCCGCGGCGTCCGTCATGTCGTCCAGTGCACCCGCGACGGCGTCGGCGACCGTCTCGCCGTGACGTGCGACGGTCTCGAAGGTCCGCTCGGTGCGATAGGCGCCCTGGTTCCCGCAGCATCCCTGGAGGAAGGCCGCCCGGACGCCGCGGATGCGCTTCTCGATGGCGTCGCGCGCCGCGCCGGCCCAGTCGCCCGAGAGGAGGTAGTTCTCCGCGCCCATCACCGACGGGTGAATCGGGGTCGAGAAGAGAAGGAGGTCGTCGACGTCCTCGCGCACAAACCGCCACACGGTGACTTCGGCCAGCCGCGGGGCGTCCGCGTTGACGCCGATCCCGATCTTCCCGTCGGGCGTCTCCGCGCGACGGTTGCAGCCGATGTCCACCGGCGCCGACCCGACGCGAAGCCGGGAGGGCTTCAGGTCCTTGAGCGCGCTCGACGCCGCGTCCACCGACTTCGCCACGAGCACCGTCAGATACTCGTCCGACCGCGGGGCATACGTCCGCTTCGCCGTCGACGGCCCCGAGTGCGTGTGCGACGTGTTCAGGATCACGTCCTCCGGGCCGATGCCCGCGGTCTCGAGGAGCCCCCGGCGGATGCGGCCGACCACCTCGGCGTCCAGGCTCGAGACGTCAAGCGTGATGAGGACCACGGCCCGCTCGCCGTCCGAGGAGACCGCGACCGCGTTCGCAAAGAGCGGGTCGTGGACCCCCTCGCACGGCTTCGTCCGCGCGGCGTATCCCATCATCCACGTCCCCACCGGCGGGGTGATGTCCCGACGTGCGTGGCCGACGGCGATGGATTTCATGGCGTCATTTCTCCCAGGCCTTCGAGTAGTCCCTCAGGTGCGGCAGGGGGTGTCCGCCGGGACCGTAGCCTTTGCGCGTCGAGACGTGCTCCAGTGGCACGAGCGTCTCGGTGATCCCGTCATCGGTGACGTCGAAGCGCAGGAACCCGAGCGTTGTATCCGCATCCGGCCAGCGGTCGCGCATCTGAGACATGCACGTCGCCGGCGACTTGATGAAAAGGATCCCGTCGAACACGTCCGTCTTGTGGCAGTGGATGTGCGAGCTGATCGCGATGGTCACCCCGGCGGCACGGTACGCGTCCAGCATCCGCTCGCGGTGCGGCTTGTCGATCGAGAAATACCACGGCAGATACGCCTCGAGCACCGTGAGGTCGAACGTGGCGTCGTCGGGGGTGTCGAGAAAGAGCGGATAGTGGGTGATGATGACGTGATGGTCGGCGCGCGGGAGGTCGGGGAGTTTGCCGAGCCAGTCCCACATCTCCTTCTCGGCGGGGAGCCCC
>DATKVD010000063.1:0-3785 GCA_035530235.1 Planctomycetota bacterium
ACGACCAACGGTCAGCTCAAATTCGACGAAGAGACGTTCTACAACCAGCTCAACAGCAACCTCGAATCGGTCGTCGCGTTCTTCACCACGGAGGACCTCGGGTTCGCCGACAGGCTCGAAGCACTGGTCGACGACCTCACCGACCCGTACGAGAGTGTGCTCCAGAACAAGGACGAGGCACTCAACGATCGCATCGAACTCTTCAACAAGCGCATCGAGGAGATGGCGGTAATCCTGGCACGCAGGGAGGAAGACCTGATCTACCAGTTCACCCAGATGGAGATGGTGCTGGGACAGCTTCAGGCCCAGGGGTCCGCACTGTCGAACCTGCAGAACCTCGTTCTCAGGAACAGCAACCGGCGTTCGAGCGGAATGTTCGGATGATAGCCGCCTCAAGTGAGGCGCCGCTCCGTGACGATATGATAGGATGAAGTCCGACGTCTTACCCGGGGGAGATCCATGACCAGAGCCGTTGAGACACATCCATACCGGAAGACACAGATCCTGACGGCGAGTCCGGCCGAGCTGATGCTGCTGCTCTACAACGCGGCCATCTGCTACTGCGAGCAGGCGAAGGGTCGACTCGACGCAGGGGGGTTTGAGGCCGCACACGACTGGCTCGTCAAGGCCGAGAACGTCGTGCTGGAACTCTCCGCCGGTCTCCGACGCGACGCCTACCCCGAACTGGTCGACAACCTCAGCCGACTCTTCCAGTTCGTCTTCTACCGTCTGTTCGAGGCCAACACCTCACGCAACCGTCAGTGCGTCGAGGAGGCGATCAGCGTCCTCACGCTGCTCAGGGACGCCTGGGTCGAGGGCATCGCCAACGCGAGTGCGTACGTCGCCCCGACCGGGAGTGCGGGCGCGTCCGGAAGTGTCGAGTTGAGCGCCTGAACCGTCCGGTCGACGTCGCAAAACGACACACTCGGGCGCACATCCTGTCCTCTTCATGCCCCGACGTTTCTCACGGTGTCACGTCGTGGCACTTTTTGCCCCCACAGGCCGTCCGCCGGCGGCTTCGTCTTGCCATGTCCCGACGAATCGGTCATCCTAAGTTGATTCTGCCACGGGTGTTACTCTGTTCAGGGGGGACGGCGTGAAGGTCCTGGTTGACGGAAACGAGCTGCGGCAGGTGTCGCCGGACGGCGAGCCGCTCGCGCAGGTCTACCGTGAGCTGGTCGGCGGGCTCTTCCGTGAAGGCCGGACGGTGGTGGCCGTGACCCTCGACGGTCGCACGCTCAAGGACGACGACCTGACGCAACTGCTCGACGGGGAGGAATCACCCGGCGAGACCCTGGACCTTCAGACGCTGGACACGGCGGAGCTGTCGCGCGCGACGCTGGCGGAAATCTCCAGGCACCTCGAGCGTCTGCGTGAGGGACTGAAGATGACGGTGGACCACCTGGGCCGGGCGGAGCGTGCCAAGGCCCTTGCAGCGCTTCGACCCACACTCGAGATCTGGCTTGCCGTCTGCGAGGCCGTGCAGAAGGTCTGTCTGCTCTCGCAGATCGAGTTGACCGCCGAGCGCGAAGAGACGACGGCCGGGGCACTCCACGAATCGCTTGTCGGCTCACTCGGCGACGTCCAGTCCGCCATCGAGCAGGAGGACTGGGTGAGACTGGCCGACCTGCTGGAATACGAGCTGACGCCCTCGGTGGCCGGGTGGGAAACGCTGGTGAAGGCAGTCCTCGACAGACTTCAAGGCGACGTGAAGGCATGACCGACCGCGGCCGAACCATCACCGGGGCCGTCCCCAACACGGACGTCTTCGTCGCGAACCTCCGGGCACTGCGTGGTCGCGACCCGGAACTGGCCCGACGGGTCGAGTCGGCGGCGTCCCTCGCGGGCGCTTCCGTCACCACGTCGAAAGCCGGTCCGCCCACACTCCACCTTGACCTCGGCGGAAGACACGTCCAGTTCGCGTCCGCGTACGACCCCGAGCAGGAAGCCGCCAGGCTCATCGACGCCCACGACACCCGGGCCTTCCACAGCTATTTCGTCCTCGGGTTCGGCATGGGGTATCACGTCGAGGCCCTCGACCGGCACGCGCACCCCAGGAGTCACGTCTTCGTCTTCGAGGCCAGTCTCGACCTGTTCCGGACCGCGCTCGAAGCACGCGACCTGACCTCGCTCCTCAACTCCCGGCGCGTCCGTTTCCTCGTCGCACTCGAGAAGCCCGAGGTCTTCGCCGCACTCAACCCGTTCGTCACGCCCATCCTCGTCGGATCACGCGTCGTCCGTCACGGCCCCTCCGTCGACGCCTTCGCCGCTCAGTACGCCCGCCTGCGGGACGTGCTCAAGGACTTCATCACCTATGCCTACACGTGTCTCAAGACCACCGTCGACATCAGCGGGCGGAGCCGGCTCAACGCGATGGCCAACGTCGCGCACTACTGCTTCCGTCCCGGCATCAACGACCTGAAGGGGCTGTTCACGGGGTGTCCGGCGGTGGTGGTGGCGGCGGGCCCGTCACTCCAGCGCAACATCGACCAGTTGAAGCAGGTGAAGGGTCGTGGGGTGCTCATCGCCATGAGCACGTCACTGAAGCCGCTCCTGGCGAGGGGGATCGTCCCGGACTTCGCGTGCATGATCGATTTCGCGTGGCTGTCGGCGAAGTACTTCAGTGGGCTGGAGTGCTACCCGCCGATCACGATGGTGGCCGACCCCAGGAGTGACTGGCGCACCCTCGACGTCCACGACGGTCCCAAGCTCATCCTGTGCGACGACTTCATGGACCTGGTGCTGAAGGACGTCGGTCCCCGCAAGAACGGTCTCAGACCGGCGGCCACCGTCGCCCACCTCGCCTACTACCTGGCCGAGTTCATCGGGGCCGACCCGATCGTCTTCGTCGGACAGGACCTGTCGTTCCCGGACGGCGTCACCTACACCCCCGGCACCGCCACACACGACCTCTGGCAGCTCGAGACGAACCGCTTCCAGACACTCGAGATGAAGGAGTGGGAGCGGATCGTTCGGATGCGCGGGGTGCTCTTCAGGGTGAGGGACGTCCACGGCCGCGAGGTCTACACCGACCAGCAGATGTTCACGTACCTTCAGCAGTTCGAGCGGGATTTCCACGCCTCGAAGACGACCGTCATCGACGCCACCGAAGGGGGCGCGGCGAAACCCGGGACGACGGTGATGACGTTCGCGGAAGCGTTCGAGCGGTACTTCACGCGTGAGCTGCCGGACGACGCCGTCGCCCGGGCACGCAACGCGCAGGGCGGACAACTCCCGATAACCGCCGGGCCCCGGGTCCTCGAAGCGCTCGAGGCACGCCTCCGCGACGCCGAGGACATCCATCGCTTCTACGCCGAGTCCCTCGACGTGCTGCGGGAGATCCAACGGCACCTGGACGACGACGCCCGTGCCCGGGAGTTCCAGGACCACGTCGACCGTCTCCGGCGTGAGGTCGAGAAGCGGCACGAGGCCAACCGGCTCGTCTCGCGGATCGTGCAGGACAACGAGTATCTGAAGCACCGAGAGGACAGTGCGATCGCCGCGGCGGACATCACGGAGACCGAGCGCCGGGCGCGTCGGCTCCAGCGCGACATCGTCTACGTCGAAGGACTCCACCGCGGGGCGGAACAGCTGATCGACATGCTCAAGCTCGCCCACGGACGCATCTCGGACTACGCGCCGACCCACAGGGGGCAGTCGTGAAGGTCGTCACCGTCATCCAGGCCGACCTGGACACCGCCGCACAGGGACTGCCGGCGCTCCTGGGGGAAGACCTCGCCGGCGAGCCCGTGCTCAGACGGACCGTCTCGCGCGCCGCCGACGCC
>DATKVD010000064.1:0-2263 GCA_035530235.1 Planctomycetota bacterium
AGGCCGGGTCGGTCAAGGACCTCCGCGCGACCATCCAGAAGACCAGCTGGGATTCGTTCTTCGAGGAGAAGCATCTCGTCCGTCTCGAACTCTTCTACATCAAGCCCGACCTGGAGCGTCTGGACACGTGGCGGAAGATCCGGGGGAAGGAGGTCCACACCCAGCAGGTGATTGTCGGGAAGGATTTCACCCTCAAGGTCTGGCCCGACCAGAAAACCGGCAGGCGCGAGCGGGTGGACCCCGAAGAGATGAAGCGACGACGCGAGGACCGGAACGACCCGCTGACCTTCTTCCGCCGGAAGCCCGACGACCTGAAGAAAGACTTCAACATCGAGCTGCGAAAGTCCCCCGCACCCGGCACCGCCCGGCTGCTCATCGTGCCGAAGGGCAAGGAGGTCCGGTTCGACTACCGGTCCGTCGAACTCGTCGTGGACACGAAGACCTGGATGCCGACGAGCGTCAAGGCGACCTCCAAGGACAAGGAGGACTGGTCGCTCTACGAGATGAAGACGGTCAAGGTGAACGCGGGTCTCGAGGCGTCGGACTTCCAGCCCCCGCCGGGCATCAGGATCGAGGAGGTGAACGGCGGCGACGAGCGCAAGGCCGCCGAGCCGGCCGAGAAGTGACCCCGCGTCGTGTCATCTCTGAAAGCGCTTGTCAAGGGAGGGCAGGATAATGGCCAAGAGACCCGTGATCATCGTTGGCTTTGTGCTCAGTGCAGTGGTGTTCTTTGCCGTGGGCTTCGTTGCGGGTCGCTACGGCGCACGGGAAACGTGGAAGGGCATGGGTCGCGATGTTGAATTGCTGGGCAGAGCGATAGGCGACGAGGAAGGAGCGACAGAGACCGGTCTCGACGCACAGGGGGGTGACGATACCGAAGGCGCCCTGATTGGCGCCGGCAGGGGCACCGTTCGCGGCTACATCATCGGCAATGAAGCGGACAAGGCCCGGATGCGCACGGACGTCGAAGCCAGCCCCGAGACGGGTGACACAAAGGTCGTCAACGTCCGGAACACCAATGGCAGCATCACGCCCGTCACCCTGCGTCGCGGACATGGCGTCTGGATCGGTCCCCGTGGCGAGCAGTATCTCACGCTTCCGACACCGGAGCAGCTCCACCCGATTTACGGGTTTTAGCGCCGGCCGCCGCGAGACGGAGCCCGGCGGTCAACGGTCGCAGGAAGCCGGGCCCGCTCAGTCGATGAACTCCCGGAACCAGAGTTCGAGGAACAAGAGGGCGTAGAGTCTTGCGGAATGGTCGGCGCGTCGGGTTTGGTGCTCGTCGATGAGCGTCTGTACTGCCTCGGGTCGCAAAATCCCCCGCTCGCGGGCACGCCGGCTCAGGAGCACGTCCGAGAGCATCCCTTTCAGCTCGCTCCTGAACCACCGGCCCAGCGGCACCCCGAACCCCATCTTTTTCCGCTTGCGCACCTTTGCCGGGAGCCTGTCGCGGAACGCCCGCCGCAGGATGCGTTTGCCGGTGAAGAGCGACAGCTTCCGCTTCGTCGGGATGCGCAGTGCGAGCGCGACGAGTTCCGGGTCGAGGAACGGGCATCGCACCTCGAGACCGAAAGCCATCGAGGCGACGTCGGTCTTGACGAGGAGGTCGCCGGGGAGATAGGTCTCGAGGTCGACGCGCATGGCCCGCCCGGCCGGCGTGCCCTTCGGGTCGCGGGCGAACGCCTCGCGCAGGGGGTCCTCGCCGCGGAACGCGCCGAGCGATTCACGGAAGTCGTCCGTGGTCAGCCGGTCGCGCGTCTGGGCGTCAAACAGGCTCATCCAGGCGAGGTACCGCTCGACGGGGTCCTTCTCGACCGCGTCGAGGAAGCGCTTGAGCCGGTATCGTCGTGAGCGCTGCTCGCCCGGGGTCCCCGCAATGGATTTTGCAAGCGTCCGCAGGAGGCGAGGCGTCCCGCCGAACCGCTCGGCGAGCATCATCGCGCGGTAGCGGTCGTAGCCGCCGAAAAGTTCGTCGCCCCCGTCGCCAGAGAGGGCGACCTTGACGTGGGAGCGGGTCTCGCGCGAGAGATACCACGTGGGGATCGCGGACGAGTCGGCGAACGGCTCGCCGAAGAGCGGCACCAGCTTCTCGAGGGCCTCGGCGCATCCCGGCTCGACGACGAACTCATGGTGATCGGTGCCGAATCGGCCGGCGACCGCACGGGCGTATTCGAGTTCGTCATAGAGCGGCTCGCCGAAGCCGATGGCGAACGTGCGCACGGGCTCATCCGTGAGTTCGCTCATGAGCGCGACGACGATCGAC
>DATKVD010000065.1:0-2066 GCA_035530235.1 Planctomycetota bacterium
GTTCTGACGGCCGACTCTGGTCAAGCCCTCGGCTTGAAGTGGTCAGCTGCCGGTGCCGGGGGAGAATACTGGACCGAGGTGGTGCTGGCGTCGGCCTTTCAGACGACGTCTACTGCGGCGCAAGACACGAATCTCGCGTTCACGCCTGCGGCCAGCAAGGCGTACCTCGTCCGTGTGATGGCGATTCTTGCGTCAACCTTGGGCAGCGTTGGTGCTCAAATCGGGGTGAAGTGGCCGACGGCGGGGCTCGCTTCCGGCGCGGCCCGGATCGTCGCACCAAGCTCGTCAACCAACCTACAGTTCGTGACCCTCAGCGTGGGCACAGATGGTGAATCGCAGATCGCTTCGGGCATGCCCGCTAACGCGTGGGGCATACAGACGGTCGATGCGCTCTTCGTGACCAACGGATCCATTTCCGGCGACTTCATCATCACCTTGGCGTCTGAGGCCGGGGGCGTGGAGACCATGACTATGGGGGCCGGGTCGATCCTCCAATATCGAGAGGTGGCGTGATGGCTTGGAGCTTCTCGGTCGGGAACTTTGCCCAGCGGGCGCGCCGACCCACCCTCGCCGTCAGTCCTGCGGTGGCGGACTCCCTCCTGCCACTGACTCGGCTCGCCAACGGCTACCCCTCGGACGCGGCGAGCTTCGAGTGGCGCTCGGATGGTGCCTATCAGGCTGATGTCGATCTGAATGTTCTGATCGAGAGCAGCGACCGATCCGACGCGCCCTCGGGTTGGCGGGACCTGCTGCTCGCGCTCGCCGACACTCCCGGCCTTCCGGCCAACCCGCCGGACTGGGGAACCCACGGCGGGAGAACCGCACTGCGCCTCTACGGCCCGCTGATGCAGGAGGTGGACGTTCTCCCGGGCGAGGCGTGGACGCTCGCCTGCGGGCTCTACAGCCCCTCTGGTGCCACGTCCACGGGGGTCCGGGTCAGGGTCGTTGACACATGGTCGGGCAAGGGCTGGGACGGCGCGACGAACGCATGGACCAGCGACGGTGTCGTCGCGGAGCAGACATCGGACGACGCGTGGAGCGATATCACGGAGCCGATCACGGCGGACGCAACTCGAACGGCTCGGTCGGCCTACCGGATCATCGTTGAGCCCATCGCGTCGAGCTTCGGGTCGGGAACCTACGTCTACGTGTCGGCCAACGGCGGCAGCGGGTCGCCGACGTTCGTCCCGCGAGCCAGCATGGTGGCGCTCATCGGCCACGACATCCCGCTCGGAGCGACCGTGAGCGTCGGGACGCACGCGGTGACCCTCGCGTCGCTGAGCTGCTACGCCTCATTCACGGCGGAGTACCGCCAGACGTGGCGGCTCGACATAGCGATGCCGTCAGGGAACCACACACGCCCGAAGGTGGGGGAACTGTGGATCGGGAACGTCACGACGATGACGCGCGGTCCGCTCGGGGACATCCGGCTGCTTGATGGTGATCTCGACCAGCTCCGGCTGGAGGCGCAGCAGGGCCGGCAGGAAGTTCTGTCTGACCAGAAGAACCCGGCGCAGCGGATGGCGTTGAAGGTGAAGACGACGGGAGACGCAGCGTACGAGGAGTGGAGGAATATCGTCACGCGCGGCTCGCGCTTCGGTGTCGATCCGCTCCTGCTCATTCCACCGGACGCGCTCGATGGAGCATCTCGAATCCTGCACGGACGCCTCGGCGCCACGGTCGGCTACACGTTGCCGAACGCAGGATGGCGGACGTTCACCGTCGAGTTCTCCGAGTCGCCGTTCGCGGGGGAGTGAGAGTCCGGGGCCGAGAAGGGATGACCCGCCGATCCGAAGCGTGCTCCCTCTCGGCCCCGCCCGGCATGGTGCTCGGGGCGGCCCCCCCGGGCACCATTGGGTCGCGAGCCCTACCGGGAATATAGCCCAAACGGACCATTTCGCAAAGCAAGCCTCTGGGGTCGCTGGAGTACGGTGGAGCGCGGTGGGCGCCTGACGGTCGTGCGGGGCATTAGCGCGGGCGGGGTTGCCGTGGCTCCCCGCCCGCCGCTGCTAGTCAATTACCGCCATGATTCTTCCGCATCCCCGTAGCAGTCGTCGCACTCAACC
>DATKVD010000066.1:0-4419 GCA_035530235.1 Planctomycetota bacterium
GTTTGTCGTCGTCCCCGCCAGTTCGACACTGACGTTCGCCAACGCCGTCGCCTCGGGCACCTCGACCTTCACCGTAATCTCGGCCAGCCCGTCGCCGTCCTGCAACCCGTCATCCCAGACCGCCGCGCCCGCCCCGGTATAGTCGAAGTCCGAACCGATTGCCCGAAGCGTGTACGTGTATGTCAGCGACACCGTGCCCCACGGGGGAGCGGGTGGGCCGACGACAATGCCCGACTGCGCCACCGTCTGCATGATGAGGGCACGGGTTACGTCCCGCGTGGCCCAGACCGGCGTCGCAAGTTTCAGCAAGAGCGCCTGTTCTTCGCCCGCCTTGGGCGTTATCGTCGGGCCGCCGCCGGTCGAGTTCCGGGCGGTCATCACCACCGTGTCGGCAGACGGCGTGGTGGGGGCAGCGTCATAGACCATGCAGCAACCGGCAAATTGGACCGCGCGCGCGTTAAAACTGAAAGCCCCACGCGGCGGCACCCCCGAGCCGCCGCTTATCCTCCATCCGCACAATCGTCCCCACGGGCACGCTGGCGTTCAGGTTCTTCTCGTAAGCCGGGTCCGCCGCGTCATTCGTCCGGGCCGCGTCGAACGTGTCCCACGTCCCGCCCGCCGCTTCCAGCAGCACCTCCTGAAACGTGTACTCCCCGCCCCCCTCGTTGGTCAGAATCTCGGCGTCGAATTGCTCCAACTCCTTGAGTATCGCCTTGGGCATCGGCTCGCTCTGCAACGACGCCAGTTCCGCACCCCGAATCCGACGGGTCATGTCCTCAAGCACCGGCCCCATGTCGTCCACGAACGTCGGCAACGAGTCCATGTTCTCCGGGACGCTCGGGAGATTGACCCGTGCCGCCTCGTTCAGCTTCTCGATGATCCGGTTCACGGCCTCCCGCATCGACTCGAAGTCGCGCTTGGGGTCTCCCGTGCTCTGGACGGACAGCAGGCCGGACCCCGCTTGCCAGATTTCGGCGGCCCTGCGCAGTCCGTCAAGCGCACGCAGCAGCCGAGCGAGCTCCGACGCGACCTGTGCCCCGCTCATCATGCCGTGGTCTCCCAGGAAGTCATCGTGTCGAATGCCGCGAACGCCACTTCCCCGTCCGACACGTCGAGATCGTCAACGTCATCAAATCCCGTCTTGTTGTTGGCCTGTTTCGCGGAGATGGTCTTGACGATGCGCTCCGCGCGGTCACTGAATACGGTCGTCCCTGCGGCCTCGATTTCCAGTCCCCACGTTTCCAGCACGGCGTCCACGTAGGCCCGAGAAATACAGGTCCAGCCCGCCTGCCGGTAGAGCAGGTGCATCTGGCACATCCAAAGAGCCCCTGAATCCCAGTCCTTCTCGACGGCCAGCGCGATGCACAACATCTGCCCGGCAGTCGCCCCCAGATTGGTCAGGGTGTCCGAGTTCTTCTTCCCGACGTACCCGAAGTTCGTGGTCAGCGAAATCGACGCGGCGGCGAAGTCGACAACCAGGTGCGGGATGTTGTCGTACGCGACGTTCGGAGCGCCGCCGACCCGCTGATAGGTGACGATGTATGGTTTGGCGACGGCGTTCTTGTCCGTGATGGCGACGATGGTGGGGTCTTGACCTTCGATGGTGCGCGTGGTGACCCCATTCGACTCCACCAGCCGCTTCGACGGTTGCCCTCCGGAGGCCACGCGGATGTGCGCCTTGGTGGTGTCTTCCAAGAGGATGCTTCGCATCGTCGGGACGCGGTAGATCGTGCGGACGTGCGTGAATCCGGGTCTCCCCGGACATTCCGCAATCTCCCGGAAATCGTCGAGCCGCCGGGCGTAGATGCCCGTGTCCCCCGGCCACACGCGGTTGCCCGTCATGGCGAAGGTCTTGCCCGTAAAGTTGGCCGCAAACGCCACAGTCACCACCGCCACCGTCGTGCTCGTCACCGTGTCTATGATGTAAGTTCCGACGCCCCAGATGGTTATGGCCTTGCCCGCATCCGCGGCCGTGCTGGTGAAGAACGCGCCGCCCGTGACAGTCAGGACTTTCGCCCCGATGGCCCCGGCGATGGTCTTGGCCCCGCCGCTCACCGTGTCGGCGGGCTCAAACGTGGTGCGGTAGTCCTCGACCAGTGCGTGCGGGATGGCATACTCGATCTCGCCCTCTTTCGCACGGATGCGACCGCCGGCGTTCCCGCCGCGACTCGTGTAGTACGTGGACAGCGGCACCGCCGCCGACAGCGCCCGGCCGCTCTTGAACTGCGAGAACTGCGCGACGGCGAGCACCCGCCCGTGCTGCCATTCGGGGGTCACGGTCACGTCCACGCAGACGTAATCCGTTATGGCTGTTGGGGTTGCGCCCGCCTCGGTCTTGGCCCTCGCGGGAAGCCCGGCGTCGGAGGTCGTCGAGCAGATGCCCACCATGACCATGCGCTTCTCGTGCTGCATGTCGGCAGTGTGGCGGCTTCGCGTGGTCTCGCGGAAGGTGCCGCTGAACGCCGTGGCGGTCAGCGTGATTTCCAGCCAGTCGGTTGAGACGCGGACCTGGTTGCCGGTGAGATGTTCGTCCACCCTGCACGCCTGAAGCCGTGCCGTCCCGATGGTCGAGGTCTCAGGCCCGCCCAGTTCCGTCGGCATGACGGTGCCGAGCGCGAGGTAGTCGTCGAGCGCCGTCTGCACCTTCGCGGCGATGATCGTGAACTCTCGGTGGTGGATCCATCCGTCGTAGAGGTCGGTCGAGACGGACTTTCGCGGCCCGTCTTTGCTCTCGTCGCGTGTGATGTAGGTCGGCAGGCTCACGGGCTACCCCCTCGATGCAATGGTCTGCGGCCCCACGCTCCCGATGAGCAGGTTGTCGCGTGCGATGCTCGACCTCATGGACCCGATAGCCAGCGACATGAGCGGCCCGTTCACGAACTTCCCGGACTCCAGCTCGCGGATGCCGAGCGCGCAGTTGATGATGGTTCGCTGGTGGGGCCGTCCGCCGAGCGGGTAGAGCAGGGCGCTGTCCGCCGGTGCGTCCGGCTCCACGCGGAATCGGTAGAGCAGGGTGCGTTCCTCGTCGGGGATCGGCGCGAATGCGGCTCGGTATCGCGTGCCCGTGGCGGCGACGAACGCCTTGGCGACGAGCGCGTAGTATCGCGGCACGTAGGCCGTCGCGTTGTCGCGCCAGAATGCGTAGATGAACGACATGGGCTTCAGCGCGATCTCGGGGTTGACGTTCGCCTCGTTGTCGGGGTAGTGGAATGGCTCGATGAGTCCGCCGAAAGTCGACGGGAGATCGTATTCGCCCGCGGCCGGAAGCGTGATGGTCGAGGGGCTTCCCACGCTCCCGAAATCCTCCGCACCCGAGCAGTAGAAGCTCGTCGGCGAGTAGTAGGTGGTGATGCCGTAGGAATCGTCGCCCACGGTGATCTGGGAGCCCGGACAGGAGGAATCGACCGCACCCGTGGTGAGCGTCACGAGTCCGTCGACGCAGTAGCCCGCCAGCGTGACCGTGCTGCCGATGGTCAACTGGGCCTCGGGCTCCATGAAGCTCCAGACGTGCGGGATGAGGTCGCGGGAGTCCTCGCTGAACGGGTTGGCGACGCCGGAGATGAACCACTCGTAGCCCCTGGTCGCCCACAGGAGCGCGTCACCTACGGAGGTCTGACCCGTGATGGCCTCGATCTCGTCGCAGATGTCGGCCCAGGTTCCGGCCGGGGTCGCGGCAACGGGTCCGGTGATGGTCTTCTGCGCCGAGTAGGTCGCTCCGTTGTAGACAAACGTCATCGTCGCGGTGTACGTCAGGCCGTAAGCGGGGTCGGTGAATGCGTGGGAATAGAGGCCGGTGCCGTCGTGGGTCATGGCCGTGCCAGCGGTTACGACGTCTGCGCCGGTATCGGTGCGCGTGACGCCCACCGTTGCGGTGGTCACGTCGGTCAGCACATCATCGATCTTGAAGCGTCCGTAGACGGTACTCATGGCGTCTCCACCGTGAGAGATTCGATTTCAATGGTCACGTCTCCCACGGCCGCCGTCACGGAGCCGACCGAGCCGCTGAGGTTCCCGGTGATGTTGCCCGTGAGGTTGACGGTCCATGCGGTGATTCCGGCCAGTCCGGTCGCGGAGAGCGAGTATCCCGTCTTTTCCCAGTTGGTCAGCGTGGTCACGGTGCCCGAATCGACGATGACGTGCTGATTGGCCGCCAGCGTCACGCCGTCCATGAGTTCCGCAATCGTCATGTCGCGCACCTCGACGGCGAAGCTCACGGGTGCGAATACCGAGGTGGCCGACGTGATGTTCACGATGTACCGTCCCTCGGATGCGAACTCAGACGCCCCCATGTTCAGCCAGTAATCGCCGACGGCCTTCTCTTTCCAGTCACCCGCTGCGGGCGAATATCCCGTGTTGTCCGTCGTATTCTCAAGACCGTAGGTGACGGTCAGACCCGCAACGACAACGCCGGTTTCACCC
>DATKVD010000067.1:0-3138 GCA_035530235.1 Planctomycetota bacterium
TCCCGGCCCCGGTGATCGAGGTCGCCATCGAGCCGAAGTCCAAGGGCGACCAGGAGAAGCTGGGTGTCGCGATCCAGCGCCTCGCCGAGGAGGACCCGTCTTTCCGGGTCAAGACCGACGAGGAGACCGGCCAGACCATCATCTCGGGCATGGGCGAACTGCACCTCGACGTGCTGGTCGACCGTATGAAGCGCGAGTTCAAGGTCGAGGCGAACGTCGGCAAGCCGCAGGTGGCGTACCGCGAGACGGTTCGCCGGCCGGTGGCGAAGCACGAGTACACGCACAAGAAGCAGACCGGCGGCTCCGGCCAGTTCGCGCGCGTCATCATCGCGCTCGAACCGCTGGAGGGCGACGGCTACGAGTTCGTCAACGAGGTCACCGGCGGCCGCATCCCCAAGGAGTACATCCCCTCGGTGGACGCGGGCAGCCAGGAGGCCATGGAATTCGGCATCCTCGCCGGATACCCGCTGACGGGCGTGCGTGTGCGCCTGCTGGACGGTGCCTACCACGAGGTGGACTCGTCCGAGATGGCCTTCAAGATCGCCGGCTCGATGGCCTTCAAGGAGGCCGCCCGCAAGGCCGCTCCGGTCCTGCTGGAGCCGATGATGAAGGTCGAGGTCACGACGCCCGAGGACTACATGGGCGACGTGATCGGCGACATCAACTCGCGCCGTGGACAGATTCAGTCCATGGAGGACCGGAGCGGTGCCAAGCTGGTCACCGGTCTGGTCCCGCTGTCGGAGATGTTCGGCTACGTCGGCGACTTGCGCAGCAAGACGTCCGGCCGGGCGAGCTACTCCATGCAGTTCGACTCCTACGCCGAGGTTCCCAAGAACGTGGCCGAGGAGATCATCGCGAAGGCCAAGGGCGAGTGAAGCCGTAGGCTGTAGCAAACGGCATTCGGGGTATACCGTCGCAGATCCCCCGGGATCTGCGACGGGCACCCCGGCCGCCGATACAGGCGGACTGGTCAAGGGCATCCCCCTAGGGGTCCTGACCGGTTCGGAACGACCACCTGGAACCCCTCCGTAGAAGGCGGGGGGCGTACAGCACCAGTCCACAGGAGGACCCCAGTGGCGAAGGCGAAGTTCGAGCGGACTAAGCCGCACGTCAACATCGGCACCATCGGTCACATCGACCACGGCAAGACCACTCTTACCGCGGCGATCACCAAGGTGCTGCACGACGCTTACCCGGACCTGAACGAGGCCTCGGCCTTCGACCAGATCGACAAGGCTCCGGAAGAGAAGCAGCGCGGTATCACGATTTCCATCGCGCACGTCGAATACCAGACCGAGTCGCGGCACTATGCGCACGTCGACTGCCCCGGTCACGCGGACTACATCAAGAACATGATCACCGGTGCCGCCCAGATGGACGGCGCGATCCTCGTGGTCGCCGCTACCGATGGTCCGATGCCGCAGACCAAGGAGCACGTGCTGCTCGCCCGCCAGGTCGGCGTGCCGTACATCGTCGTCGCGCTGAACAAGGCCGACATGGTGGACGACGAGGAGATCATGGAGCTCGTCGAGCTCGAGGTCCGTGAGCTTCTCTCCGAGTACGAGTTCCCGGGCGACGACGTCCCGGTCGTCAAGGTCTCCGCGCTGAAGGCGCTGGAGGGCGACGCCGAGTGGGGCAAGACCGTCCTCGACCTGATGAAGGCCGTCGACGAGTCCATCCCGGAGCCGGTCCGCGAGATCGACAAGCCGTTCCTGATGCCGATCGAGGACGTCTTCACGATCACCGGTCGTGGCACCGTCGTCACCGGCCGCATCGAGCGCGGCATCCTCAAGGTGAACGAGGAAGTCGCGATCATCGGCATCAAGGAAGAGACGACCAAGACCACGGTCACGGGCATCGAGATGTTCCGCAAGCTGCTGGACGAGGGCCAGGCCGGTGAGAACGTCGGTCTCCTCCTCCGCGGCATCAAGCGCGAGGACGTCGAGCGCGGCCAGGTCATCATCAAGCCGGGCACCGTCACCCCGCACACCGAGTTCGAGGCGACGGCGTACATCCTGTCGAAGGACGAGGGCGGTCGGCACACCCCGTTCTTCAACAACTACCGCCCGCAGTTCTACTTCCGCACCACCGACGTGACCGGCGTCGTGCACCTCCCCGAGGGCACGGAGATGGTCATGCCGGGCGACAACACCGACATGAAGGTGGAGCTGATCCAGCCCATCGCCATGGAGGAGGGCCTGAAGTTCGCCATCCGCGAGGGTGGCCGGACGGTGGGCGCCGGCCAGGTCACCAAGATCCTCAAGTGACCTGACGGTACGACGTCCCGGGGCCCCGGCCCGCCGAAAGGCGGACCGGGGCCTTTGGCGTGGGCGGGGGCGTATTGCCTGTTCCGGCAACCTGGCACTGTGGTGAGGCGGAGTGGAATTCCATTTGCCTGGTGGGAGGGCAGTGGTATAGCCCGTCGTGTTCTCGTTATCCACAGCCCCAAAATGGGGGGTGGTGAACGCTGCAGGGGCTCCTATAGCGTCGGTTGCCTGACGTGTCGTCACCATAACCGGGAGTTGATCGTGTCCCCCCGCGCCCTTTCCGCCACCGCGATGGCGGCTGCCGCCGCCCTGACCCTCCTGCTGACCGCCTGCGGCAGCGACGAGGACGACGGCACCCCGCAGGACGACAAGATCCAGGGCGCCGACAAGGCGAAGGAGACACCGTCGCCGAGCGCTGCGGATGAGGCAGCGAGCAGACCGAAGATCAAGCTGCCGGACGACCTCGAGGTCACCTTCAGCCCGGAGGAGACCGGTGACCCCGCGAAAGACGCAGTTCTGCGTGACAACGCCGAGCGCATGAAGGCAGTTCAGTCCGCCATAGCAGGGCTGGACCCGAAGTACGAAGCGCTCAACTATTACAACGCCGATAGGGCACTGGGCGAAACATCCGAATGGGTCGAGCAATTCAAGGACGAGAAGCTCACCGTGACCGGTGTCGTCCACTATGTCGACCGGCAAGTGAGATTGAAGGACGATCGCACCGCGACGCTCACCTTCTGTGCTGACGAGAGCAAGGGATACAGCAAGAGCCTGGAGACGGGGAAAGTGAACGTCACCCCTGTCACGAAGGACAGCTACGTCATCTACAACACCGAGCTGCAGAAGAGCGATCAGGGCGTCTGGCAGACCA
>DATKVD010000068.1:0-7054 GCA_035530235.1 Planctomycetota bacterium
CGAGGTGCGACACGACGTGATGAGTCACGTCTACGCCTACGGACTCCAGGCGAAGCAGGCCCGGGGGATCATCCACCTCGGGGCGACGAGCTGCTACGTGGGCGACAACGCCGACCTCATCCTCATGCGTGACGCCCTCACGATCATCCGTCGACGGCTGGTGAACGTCATCGACCGGCTGAGCGCCTTCGCGATCGAGCACAAGGACCTCCCGACGCTCGGCTTCACGCACTACCAGCCCGCGCAGCTCACCACCGTGGGCAAACGGGCCTCGCTCTGGGTCCAGGACCTGATGATGGACCTGGAGGACGTCACGCGTCGGCTCTCCGGACTGCGGTTCCGCGGGGTCAAGGGGACGACGGGGACGCAGGCGAGCTTCCTGGCGCTCTTCGAGGGCGACGCCGGCAAGGTGAAGAAGCTGGAAGAGCTGGTCGCCGCCGAGATGGGGTTCGAGGCGTGCTTTGACGTCACGGGACAGACCTACCCGCGGAAGTTGGACGCGCAGGTGCTCTCGGCGCTCTCCGGCATCGCCCAGTCGGCGCACAAGTTCGCCAACGACCTGAGACTCCTGTCGAACCTGCGTGAGATCGAGGAGCCGTTCGACGAGAAGCAGATCGGCTCGTCCGCGATGGCCTACAAGCGGAACCCGAGACGTGCGGAACTCATCACGGCACTCGCCCGTCACGTGATGGTGCTGGCGGCGGACCCGGCGTTCACCGCGGCGAGTCAGTGGCTCGAACGGACGCTCGACGACTCGGCCAACCGCCGCATTGCGATCCCGGGGGCGTTCCTGGCGACCGACGGAATGCTGAGGGTGCTGCTCAACGTCGTGAGCGGACTGGTGGTGAACGGTGGCGTCATCCGTCGACGCATCGAGCAGGAACTGCCCTTCATCGCGACCGAGAACATCCTGATGGCGGCGGTGAAGGCGGGCGGCGACCGTCAGGAACTCCACGAGACGATCCGCCGGCACTCGCACGCCGCGGCGCGACAGATGAAGGAGACCGGCAGCGAGAACGACCTCCTCGCACGTCTGAAGAAGGACAAGGCCTTCGCCGCCGTGGACCTGGACGCGACCCTAGAACCGTCGCGGTACGTCGGCCTTGCACCCCGGCAGACCGAGGACTACATCGGCGGGGTCGTCCGCCCGGCGCTCGAGCCCTTCAAGGACGACCTCGGCGACGAGGCCGCGTTCGACCTGTGAGGACGGCATGATCAAGGCGGTGTTCTTCGACCTAGGCGGCACGCTGCTCCACTACGGGGGAGCGGACGAGCAGACGCTCTACCTCCAGGGCGTCCGGCGTGTCCACGAAGACCTCGCCCGAAGGGGATACGACGTCCCCGACTTCGAGACGTTCCACAAGAAGATCTATCGTGCCGTCAAAGTGCGGGCGGTGCTCCTGTTCTTCAGCGGACGCGAACTGAAACTGGGCAAGATCCTCGACCGCGTGCTCCGACGGATGAAAATCAGACTCAGGACCGGAGAGGTGGAGGAACTCTCGGAGATCTGGTTCAACGCCTACCAGCCGCACGTCGGCTACTACGACGACGTCGCCCGAACCCTCCAGGCACTCCACGGGATGGGTCTGAAGACGGGGGTCATCTCGAACACGCTTTGGCCGGCGTGGCTGTTGAAGCAGGAGCTGAGACGACGCGGGCACTCCCGACACTTCGAGGTGATGCTGTTCAGTCCCGAGGTGGGGTTCCGCAAGCCCAGTCGGAAGATCTTCCGGGAGGCGCTGAAGGCGCTGAAGATCAAGGGACGCGAGGCGGCGTTCGTGGGCGACTCGCTGGTCGAGGACGTCCGCGGCCCTCAGCGCGTCAAGATGCTCACCATCCTCAAGCGACACCCCGGACAGAAATCCCGTCCCTCCATCCAGCCCGACTACGTCGTCGACCGGCTCTCCGAAATCCCCGGCATCATCGAAGAGGTGAATGCCGCCGCGAAGCCCGCCTGAGTGCTCCCTGGCCCGACGGGAGGACCAGGAGCTTCTTGCCAAGTCCTCATCCATCTGTTATGCTCAACAGCGTCGTCAGGCCGGTCTGGATCCGCGACTTCATTAGGGGGACGCGTCATGAGTCAGTTTCGGATGCCGTACGGTGGGCAGCTGCCCCAGTTGAAGCCCGGACAGCTGCGGAAGCTCGTGATCACGGTGGTGATCGTGATTCTGGGGCTGTGGGGGCTCTTCAGCTGCTTCTACACGGTGGGAGCCGACAGTGAAGCGGTGGTGCTGCGGTTCGGGGCCTACAGCGACACGGCGTTTCCCGGACTGCACTTCAAGCTGCCGTTCGGCGCGGACCGTGCGATCGTGGTGCCGGTGAACAAGGTGGAGACGACGGAGTTCGGCTTCCGCACGGTCACTGCCGGCAGACGGACGGTGTACGGACGGTCGAGCCAGGAGGACAGCAGCACCGCGACGATGCTGACCGGCGACCTGAACATCGCCCACGTCGAATGGACCGTGCAGTACCGCATCAAGAGTGCCAAGGATTACCTGTTCAACGTGGCGGACGTCGAAGGGACGATCCGTGACGTCTCGGAGGCGGTGATGCGGAAGCTGGTGGGCGACCGGTCGGTGGACGAGATCATCACCATCGGCCGTGCGGAGCTGCGCATCGAGGCCCGGGAGCTGACGCAGCAGAAGCTGGACGGCCTCGGGTGCGGCGTGGAGCTGAAGGAGCTCAACCTCCAGGACGTCGGCCCCCCCGAAGAGGTCAAAGAGGCCTTCAACAAGGTCAACACCGCCCGACAGAAAAAGGACGAGGTCATCAACCAGGCCCGCGCCCAACGCAACAAGGAGGTGCCCGCCGCCCGAGGCGCCGCCGAGGGCATGATCAAGGGGGCCGAAGCCTACCAGAAACAGAAGGTCCTCGAAGCCACCGGCGAGGCCAACGCCCTTCTCCTGCGCAACGCCGCCTACCTGAAGGCCAGACCCGAGACGCGTCTCCGGCTCTACCTCGAGACCATGGAGAAGGTGCTGGGCCAGTCCCAGCGGAAGATCTTCATCGACGAGTCGGTCAAGGGGGTTCTGCCCCACCTTGACCTGGGCGGGCCGAAAGGAGGTGCACCATGAGAAAGGCAACCCTCGGCATCGTGGCGGTCGTCGTGGTCATCCTCCTGATCGTGGTGTTTTCGGGGCTCTACACGGTCACCGAAATGGAGTACGCGGTGATCACGCAGTTCGGCAAACCGGTGCGGACGGTGACCGAAGCCGGGCTGGCGTGGAAGACACCCATCGTGCAGGAGGTCAACCGCATCGAGAAGCGGATCCTCGCCTGGGACGGCGACCCCAACGACGTCATCACCCAGGACAAGAAGAACATCTTCATCGACACGTGGGCCCGGTGGCGCGTGGTGGAGCCCCGACAGTTCTACGTCTCGCTCGGGGGACACATCGCCAACGGTCAGAAGAAGCTGGACGACATCGTGGACGGCGTCGTGCGCGACATCATCGCCAAATACGAGCTGAACGAACTGGTGCGCTCCACCAACCGGGAGATGACCTACGTGGAAGCCGAGGCCGTCGACACCGGTCAGCGCACCAGGCCCCCCGACGTGAAGGTGGGACGTGAGAAGATAGAACTCGAGATCCTCCAGCGCGCCGACCAGGAACTCGAGCAGGACTTCGGCATCAAGCTCCTGAACGTCCGCATCAAGCGGGTCAACTACGTCCCGGCGGTGAGGCCCTCCATCTATGCCCGCATGCAGGCCGAGCGCAGTCGCATCTCCAGCAAGTTCGAATCGGAAGCAGAGGAACAGAAGCAGATCATCCTCGGTGACATGGCGAAGGAGCTGGCCGCCATCGAGGGTGAGGGGAAGAAGCGCACGTCCGAAATCCGCGGCGAGGCCGACGCCCAGGCCACCCAGATCTACGCCGACGCCATCCGTCAGGCACGGGAACTCTACGAGTTCCAGCGGATCCTCGAGGCCTACGAGAAGGTGTTCGACCGGAACACGCTCATCATCCTCTCGACCGACTCGAAGCTCCTGCGACTGCTGAAGGAAGACGTGGGGTCGGGGAGGGACTAGCGGAGGTGCGGGAGCCCCTCAGGACGCGTCGAGGGTGGGGAGGTCGGCCTCGCGCCAGCGGGTCTCGATCTGGTCTTTGAGACGGCGGTTGTACTCCCGCAGCTCGTGGGCCCGGGGGGCGTCGGGACCGTTTCGGGCCAGCTCAAACAGGTGGTCGTGTGCGTCCACGACGAAGCGGTAGTCGTCGCCGCCCGGCTCCCGCCGGAGCGCCAGCTTCATGTGCGGGTACTTCTCGTTCCCCAGCCGTACCGCGTAGCACGCAATCACCCCCGAGTCGTCCCCCGACGCCACCCGCTCCACCACCTTGTGGGACAGCATCCCCCGGAGCCCCTCCCCGGCGTTCTCCTCGCACAGGGCGATGCGGCTCTTCACCATCAGGGGCACCGGCACGTTCGCGTAGGCCGCCGACACGTAGATGTCGATGGCACGCCTCATCATGTCGGTCGAGATGTCCTCGAACTTCATGACCGTCCTCCGGCCGGGTCCGGCAGGGCACGCCGCCCGGTTGAGCCCGTAACCGTACCAACAGTCGGCCGTCGTGTCAAGAGGGTGTCGACGGTGCCGGACGGCCAAAAAACCGCTTGCGTGTCCCGAACTGTGACGATATAATACAGCAGTCGGTTTCTCTCTTGTTTCCGCATCCGTGGACATGGAGTGACCATGCACAGAATCGCGGTAATTCCGGGCGACGGCACGGGTCCGGAGGTGGTCGCGGAGGGTCTCAAGGTCCTCGAGGCCGTGGCCGCCAGGAAGGGCTTCGAATACGAGACCGAGATGTTCGACTTCGGCGGGGATCGCTACCTGAAAACCGGGGAGATCCTGCCGGACGGTGCCGTCGAGGAGCTGAAGACCTTCGACGCGATCTACCTCGGCGCGGTGGGACACCCGGACGTCGCCCCGGGCATCCTGGAGAAGGGCCTCCTCTTGAGGCTGCGGTTCGACCTGGACCAGTACATCAACCTGCGGCCGGTGAGGCTCTACCCGGGCGTCGACTGTCCCTTGAAGAACAAGGGGCCCGAGGACATCGATTTCGTGGTGGTCCGTGAGAACACCGAGGGGCTGTATTCCGGGATGGGCGGCGTGCAGTACAAGGGCACGCCCAACGAGGTGGCCACGCAGGTGATGTGCAGCACGCGTTTCGGTGCGGAGCGTGCCATCCGCTACGCGTTCGAGCTGACGAAGAAGCGTGGTCGTAAGCGCACCGTCACCCTCGCCGCACGGGACCTGAAGGACGTCTCGAAGGCTGACGCCGACGGCAACGTCACGTTCGTCCACTACGAGCGCGGACCGATGGTCGGCAAGCTCGTCGAGAAGTCGGACCGCGGCATCAAGGTCGAGGTGGACGGGATGCTCACCCTGTGTGCGAAGACCAACGTGCTGACCTACGCACACGGGATGTGGTTCCGGGCGTTCAACGAGGTAGGGGCGAAGGATTACCCGGGGATCTTCCGGGATTACGCGCACGTCGACGCGACGTGCATGTGGTTCGTCAAGAACCCGGAGTGGTTCGACGTGATCGTGGTGTGCAACATGTTCGGCGACATCATCACGGACCTGGGGGCGATGATCCAGGGCGGGATGGGGATCGCGGCCGGGGGGAACATCAACCCGGAGGGACTGTCGATGTTCGAGCCGATCGGCGGCTCGGCGCCCAAATACACCGGACAGAACGTCATCAACCCGCTGGCGGCCATCTGTGCAGTCGGCATGCTCCTGGACGAGATCGGTGAAGCCGACGCCGCCCGGTCCGTCGAGAACGCCGTGATGGACGTGACCGGCACGAAGCTCAAGAGTCTCGCCGCCGGCCGGATGGGATACGGCACGAGCCAGGTCGGCGATCTCGTGGTCGCGGCGCTCAAGTAACCGGCGCCGCACAACGTCCGAGGCAAGTGATGTCGGAAGCCACCGCACTCGATTCCAGTGTCCTGGTCCTGAATCGGCTCTACATGGCCGTGAACGTGGTCAGTGCACGTCGTGCGTTCGTGCTCTTGTGCAAGGAGGTGGCCGAGGTGGTGGCGGTCGAGGACGACCGCTACAACTCCTACAACTTCGAGAACTGGATCGACGTGAGCCGGGCCCGTGACCGCTGGCAGGACAACGGGTTCGAGTGGGTCCGGGCGGTCTCCTTCGACATCATGGTCCCCAAGGTCATCCGGCTGCTGTTCTACGACCGACTGCCCCACACCCGGGTGAAGTTCAACCGTCGGAACATCTTCGCCCGGGACGAGAACCGGTGTCAGTATTGCGGGGGGAGGTTCCCGACGAGTGAGCTGTCACTGGACCACGTGATCCCGCGGTCGCGGGGCGGCCGGACCACCTGGGAGAACGTGGTGTGCTCGTGTGCCCGGTGCAACGCCAGGAAGGGCGGCCGGCTTCCCGAGGAGGCGGCCCTGAGTCTCTATCGCAAACCCGCCAAGCCCCGGCGCAGTCCCGTCATCCGGCTCAAGCTCCGCTCCAGCAAGTACGAGTCCTGGAAGCAGTTCCTCGACAACGCCTACTGGAGTGTGGAACTGAAGTAGCCGGAATGCCCGGGTTCTTCGTCCTCCCGAAAGGTCGGGACCCCTCAGAATGACCAATGAAGACGCCCGGTCGAGAAGTTGACCGGGCGTCTTTCCGTGTACCGAGTGCTGCACTGTCTACTGAGCAGGTGCCTCTCTGACGCGTCGTCCGCCGCCAGCCGGCCCGCCGCGGCGTCGGCCGCCCGGACGCGGACCCATCGGACCCAGCTTCTCAAGGAGCGCCTTGACGTTCTGCATCTCCTGCATCGGGACGTTCAGGTAGACCGCGACACCCCCCTGAACCGGTCCGTACGACATGCCGATGCCCGAGGCCTTCTCGAACTCGAATCCTTCGAGCGGATTCCCCTCGTCCCCCGCGGCCCCCACGAGCCGTCCCAGGATCAGTCTCATCGCCTCGGCCGCGGAAATCACCATGACGCCCGAGCGCTGTGCCGGCAGACCCTTCACCGCGTCCGCGTACATCGCCGAGCGCAGGAGGTCGCCGGCCCGACGGTCGAGGAGCCCG
>DATKVD010000069.1:0-18750 GCA_035530235.1 Planctomycetota bacterium
CATGACCCATGGCCTGGACTACAACAGGGCAGAGACGTATTCATCAAAGCCTGCACTCCAGCGGGTCCGCAGGAGGACCCGGATTGTTCGACCTCTGCCGGCTTCCGCCGGATGAGAACCGTGCGGTCTCAGTCGTCGCGCAGCGGGATGTGGGTTCACCCGTCCCTGTAAACGGCCTGGGAGAACTCGATGCGTCGCATGGGCGGCTGCGTGGCGACCTCTTCGAAGTGGTGTGCGGCGAGTCCGGCGATGCGGCCGAAGACGAACACCGCCTTGGCGACGCGGGGGTCGAGTGTCATGTCGGCGACGACGGCGCCGAGACATCCGTCCACGTTGACGGGCAGCGCCATCCCGCGCACCGCCTTGAAGGCGTCCGAGACCACTTTCGAAATCGCGACGCAGTCGCCCGCCACCTTCGTTTCTCCCGCGAGCCGCCACAGCACGTCCCGTCTCGGGTCAAGCGTGTGGAAGCGATGTCCCAGTCCCTCGATGCGGGTGCCGCGTGCTGTGCGCTCGGTGATGAGTTTCTCCGTCGCGTCACGCAGCGGGATCTTCTCTGCGGCCGCGAGGGCGGAGCATTCGGTGAAGAAGATCGCGGCCTTCGCACCGGCCCCGCCGTGGACGTCCGTGATCGCACCGACGCCGGCCGCGATGCACACCTCGAAAGCCGCCCGCACGCTCGACGCCACGATCGTCGCCTGGGTGCTGGGGGGCGTCACGCCGTGGTCCACAGATGCGACGATTGCGCCCTCGATCATCCGTGCGTGCCTGGTGCTGAGCGCCCGTCTGCCCGTGACCGCCCGGCACGCGATCGACGCGAAATCCTTGCCCTTCACCGGACGCACCCCGAAGATGCGCGCGAGATACGCCGCCGACCGGCCGAGACAATACACGGTTCTCTCGATCTCGGACCCCTCGAACGCGGCCAGACGTGCATCGGCGAGCATCATGCCGGCCAACTGTCTGGAGACGTCGTCCCGTCTGCCGGCCCGGGCCCCGGTGACGGGCTCCGAGGCGGCCTTCCGGGCAAGCCGGCCGAGCCGGGCGAGTTCCTTCCCGTCGGGAAAGTCCCCCGTGACCAGGAGCGCCGCGACCTCGAGGAGTGAGCGCTTCCCGATGAGTCCGGCAATTGGACGTCCCCGGATGACGATCCGGTTGGGCGCGATGTCCGTGACGGCGGTGTGCCAGGCGGGCTTTCCGGGCGGGGCCTCCCAGATCTTCCGCATCCGTTCGTAGTATCTCTCGGGCTCGAAGTACGTCCGGCCGCTCAAGCCTTTCCACACCTCCTGCATGAGCGCCCGCTGACTGTTGACCACGGTCACCCCGGCGGCTTCGAGCGCCGCGCGCTTCGACTCGTAGGTCCCGTACTCCGTCCCCGGCGAGACGATGGCCCCGGCGTGTCCCATGGTCTTTCCCTGCGGGGCGCACCGGCCCGAAATGAGCGCGACCATCGGCTTGGGATACCGCTCGGGGTGGGCCTTCATGTCCTCGGCCAGCATCTCCTCCTGGCACCCGCCGATCTCCCCGGCCACCACCACGAGGTGGGTCCCGGGATAACCCATGGCGAGCGGGACGACGACGTGGAACGGACTCCCGACGACGGCATCGCCGCCGACGCCGATGACGGCGTTCTGCGCGATGCCGGCGGAAGCAAGTGCGTCGGACAGGTGATAGAGGATGGCGCCGCTTCGCGAGCAGATGGTCACACCCTCGGCCGAGAACGTGCCGGGGTGCGGCTCGGCCGGGTGAAAGACGTCGGGCAGCATGCCCACCTTCACGCGTTCGGGAGGAAAGATGACCCCGGGCGTGTTCGGTCCCAGGACCAGCGTGCCGTGCCGACGTGCGGCCGTCACCACCTTCCGGACGTCCCGGACGGGCACGCCCTCGGTGATGAGGACAACGACGGGGATGCCCGCCTCGACCGCCTCGATGGCGGCGTCGGCGGCGGTGGAGTGGTGCTTCCAGATGCTGGCCGCCGCGACGTCCGGGTGCGCCTCGAGGACGCCTGCGACGGAGTCGTAGACGTCGATGGTCTCGTGGACGCGTGTGCCGCCCCGGCCGGGGGCGACCGCCGCGGCCACCGTGGTCCCGAACGCTTTCATGAGCCCGGCGTGACGCGTGCCCTGCCGGCCCAAGCCGATGACGGCGGTCTCGATGCGTCCCGTGCGCCGGATGCGGTCGGCGAGTTCCGGACGGACCTTCCCGACAAGGTATGCGAGCATCCCGTCGGCCGCCTTCACGTAGGTCTCCTCGCTCATCGCGTGCCCTCCCCGCTGCCGGACAGGTGGTGCGTCAGCGCCTCACGGATGACCTCGGCCATGATGCGGCGGTTTCCGACGACCATCGAGAGCACTTCGAGGGGCTCGGGGGTCTCCCGGCGGGCGGATTCCAGGAAGGCGCGCGCGGCCGGCAGGTCCGTTCCCACCATCCGTCCGTAGACGGGAACGACGCGTGCCTTCTCTGCCCGCCGCCGACGGAGACAGTCCACCAGCCCCCGAATGAACACGTCACAGCTCGAGATCCCGCCGAACCGTGACGTGATGATGAGGTCCACCAGCGGGTAATCCATGAGGAGGTCGAACATCTCCGCCACGCCTTCGCGCGTGGGCCCGCCGCCCGAGTCCATGAAGTTGACCGGGACCACCCGGCCGCCGAAGTGAAGCTCACCGATGCCGGTCACCTCGTCGATGGCGAAGATGCCGTAGCCGGCGCCGCCCGGAACCAGACCGACGTAGACCTTGCCGGGCTCGCGTTCGGCGTGCTCGCCCAGGAGGTCCACGTAGGGAAAGCCGGCCTCGAAGGCCCGCCGCTCGCGCTCGGTGGGCTCGGCCACCTCGTGCCGCTTGCCCGCGATCTTCAGTCTCGCAAGGAGCTTCGTCTGCCGGTAAAGGGCGTTGTCGTCGAGCACCATCTTGGCGTCGGCCGCCACCGGCCCGCGCGACGTGATGAGAAGTGGATTGACCTCCAGGACCTTGCAGTCATGCGTCTGGAAGGTGTCGTACAGCGTCGAGGCGACCGTCGCGAGACGGTCCTCAATTCCTCTCGGGCCCGACAGGCTGTGCGCGAGGAAGGACGCGATCTCCCGTGCGGACTGCGTCGGCAGCGCAGGCGGGTTCTCGGGCAGTTCCGCGCGGAGGACGGTCTCGGGCCGGGCGCGCGCCGCCTCTTCGATGTCCACGCCGCCCTCGGCGCTCGCCAGCACCACGGTGTTGAACGTCGCCGGGTTGATGGTGACGCCCAGGTAGCAGGAGGCGGTCGATTCGAGCGCTTCCTCGACAAGCACGCTCCGGACAGGGTAGCCGCCGATGTGCCTGGCGAGGAGGTCGCAGACGGCGTCTGCGGCATCGGCGCCGTTCGCCACCCGTCGGATGCCGCCCGCCTTGCCGCGTCCGCCGACGAGCACCTGGGCCTTCACCATCGCGGGATAACGCGCACGGAAAAAGGGGTCAGGACCCTTTTGCCTGTAGGCCCGAAGGGTGCTCCGCACAAAAGGGTCCTGACCCCTTTTTCCGACGGAATCGAGGACTGCATATCGACGCGGGACCTTCACCCCCGCCGCCGAAAGCACCCGCTTCGCCTCGTGCTCGTAGAGTCTCACGTTCGCTTCCTCAGTTTCTCACGGGCGTAGTTCAGCAGTCCCCCGGCATCGCGGATGGCGAGGATCTCGTCGGGGAGCTTCGGAAAGGTGAACGATTCGCGTCCGACGGTGACCTCACCGAACGCCGCGTCGAGCGTCACGTCGTCGCCCTCCCGGCAGGCATCGACGGCTTCGGGACACTCGATGAGCAGCAGTCCCTGGTTGATGGCGGAACGGTAGAAGATGCGTGCGAAGCTCTTTGCGATGACGGCCTGGACGCCCGCGGCCTTGAGTCCAAGGGCGGGCTGCTCGCGTGACGAGCCGCAGCCGAAGTTCTTCCCGCCCAGGATGAGGTCGCCCGGCCGGACGGCCGCGGCGAAAGAGGGGTCCAGGTCTTCGAGCAGGTGCGGCAGGATCTCCTCGGCCGTCGCACACGTGTAGGTGTACTTGCCCGGGAAGAGCATGTCGGTGTTGACGTCGTCGCCGTATCTCCAGACCTTCATCGGGACGCCTCCTCGCGTGGGTCGCGGATTTCGCCGTGAAGCGCGGAAGCGGCGACGGTGGCCGGACTTGCGAGGTAGATCTCCGCCTCGGTCGTGCCCATGCGTCCTTTGAAGTTGCGGTTGGCGGTCGAGAGGCATCGCTCGCCCGGGGCCAGCACCCCCATGTGGGCGCCCAGGCAGGGCCCGCATCCGGGCGGCAGGAGCATCCCGCCCGCCTCGATGAGCGTCGCGACGGCGCCGGAGGCCATCGCCCGCTTCAGGATATCACGCGACGCCGGCAGCAAGAGCAGTCTCACACCATCGGCGATTCGTTTGCCCTTCAGAATCGACGCCGCCAGCTCGAAGTCGCTCAACCGGCCGTTCGTGCAGGTGCCCAAGAGGCACTGGTCGATGGGCGTGCCCGCCGCCTCTGCCACTCCGACGACGTTGTCCACCTGGTGCGGACACGCGACCACGGGACCAATCTCGCCGAGGTCATACGTGAGTTCGGACTCGTACGCCGCGTCGTCGTCGGCCCAAATTGGCTCGTAACGGGCGCGGGACACGCCGGCGGCGTCAAGGTATGCGTGCGTGACCGCGTCCACCGGGAAGACTGCGGCCTTGGCGCCCATCTCGACGCCCATGTTCGCCATCGTCAGACGGTCGTCCATCGTGAGTCGTGCGACGTCGCCGTGGAACTCGACCGAGCGGTAGGTCGCCCCGTCCGCACCCACGTCGCCGATGATGGAAAGGATGAGGTCCTTGGCCGTGACCATGGCCCCGAGCCGACCGGTCAGACGGATGCGGACGCTCTCGGGCACCTTGAGCCACATCTCGCCGGTGAGGAGGAGTGCGGCGGCTTCGGTGCGGTCGATGCCGGTGGCGAACGCGCCGAGCGCCCCGTAGGTGCACGTGTGCGAGTCGCTGCCGACGATGAGTTCACCGGGAAGCGCGAGCCCCTTCTCGACCATCACCTGGTGACAGATGCCCTCGCCGACGTCGTGGAAGTGCGTGATGCCGTACTTCCGGACGTACTCACGGGTGAGACGGTGGTTCTCGGCGTCCTTTTCGGAGGAGGCCGGCACGACGTGATCGAGGACGATGGCGTGTCGTTCGGGGTATGCCACGCCGAATTCCTCAAGCTCAGCGGCGATCTTGCCCACGATGGCGGCGGTGTTGTCGTGTGAGAGGAGCCGGTCCGGCCGGACGGTGACGATCTGTCCCGGGACCACCTCGTCCAGTCCGGCCTTCCGTGCCAGAATCTTCTCTGCGAACGTGTGTCCCATGGCATTTCCC
Organism: Planctomycetota bacterium; assembly: GCA_035530235.1. Classification (GTDB taxonomy): domain Bacteria; phylum Planctomycetota; class DG-23; order DATKVD01; family DATKVD01; genus DATKVD01. The sequence goes on from DATKVD010000069.1 coordinate 5,356, forward strand.
GGTTTCACTCGGCCAGCAGTCCGCCCCGGCGGTAGATTGCCATCTGCACGGCGGAAAACGGCTGTCCACGGATCATCTCGCCGCTCTGTCGGCGGACCTCCCCGGTCGTCAGGTCCACCTCGACGGTCTCGCCGTCCGAGAGGACGTCGACGAGGTCGGCGGTCATGACCGCAAGGGTGTTGTTGATCGCGTTTCTCTCGTAGATGGCGCCGAACGACCTGGCGACGATGAGCTGGATCCCGAGGCTCTTGAAGCAGTCCACGGCCTGCTGACGTGAGCTGCCGCAGCCGAAGTTCTCACCCGTCACCACGATATCGCCCGGTCGGGCCTTCTTCGCGAAGTCCTCCCAGCCGGCGAGTCCGCCGAAGGTGTACTGCCCCATCTCGGCGACGTCGGTGACGGTGAGGTGACGGTTGTGATAGATCATGTCGGTGTCGATGTTGTCGACGTTGACGACCCGGACGCGGCCGGAAATTCTCGTGGGTCTCTCCTCCGTGGGTGGTGGTGCGGGCCTGAGCGCTGTCGAAGCGGACACGCTCTTCCTCTTGGCGGCGGGCGTGGCGGGGATATCGTCGGCGCGCGCGATGACGCCGGCAACGGCGGACGCGGCCGCGGTGGCGGGGCTCGCCAGGTAGACGTCGCCCTTGCCCTGCTTTCCGGGAAAGTTGCGGTTCCCGGTGCTCACGGTCACCTCGCCCGGGCCGTTCTGACCCACCTGTCCGGCCGCGCATCCGGCGCAGCCGGCGTTGCTGATGAGCGCTCCGGCTTCCTTGAAGACGTCGAAGAGTCCCTCGCTCATCGCGCGGCGCCACACATGGTCGGTCGCCGGAACCACCTTCAGCACCACGCCGGGTGCGACCTTCCGGCCCTTCAGGACCGCCGCCGCCGCGGCCAGGTCCTCGAAACGTCCGTTCGTGCACGAGCCGATGAACACCGAATCGACCGGCGTCCCCGCGACCTCCGAGACGTCCACCACGTCGTCCGGGTGTCCGGGACGCGCGACCAGGGGCCCCAGTCCGTCCACGTCGATCTCCACCGTGCTCACGTACTCGGCGTCAACGTCCGGGAAGACCGGCTCGAACACCGCGCCGGCCGACCGGCAGTAGTCGATCACCTCCGGTGACGGCGCAAAGAGCGTGATGATGCCGCCCATCTCCGTGGCCATCGAGGCGATGGTGATGCGGTCCGCCAGGTCGAGCCTCTCCACCAGGTCACCGGTCACCTCGGCCGCCAGACCCAGGAGCCCGTTCGCACCGAAGTGCCGCGCCATCGCCAGAACAAGGTCCTTGGCCGTGGCGGCCGGGGACGGCGTCCCCTTGAGCAACACGCGCACCGTGCCCGGGACGGTGAACCAGACCTTTCCGTGTGCGAAGGCGCAGGCGGCGTCCACGTCGCCCATGCCCTGTCCGAACGCCCCGATCGCACCCAGGATGTTGGCGTGCGAGTCGGTCGAGATGAACGTGTCGCCCGGTCCCACGAGACCGTCCTCGAGGACGAGGTGCGTGCCGATGCCGCGGTCGATGTCGAACACGCGGATGCCGTGCTCACGGGCGAACAGCCGGCAGAGGTGCTGGTTGGCGGCGTATTTCTGGTCGGAGCCGGTGGGGTTGCAGTCGAAGGTGAAGAACGTCCTGGCGGGGTCGTCGATGCCGAGCCCGTGCCGACGGAGGTTCCCGACGACGTTGGCGCCGGCGAAGTCGCGCGCCGCGCGGACGTCGATCGACACGTCCACCACCTCACCGGCGGAGACGCTCGCCTGCGCGTGCGCACCCAGGATCTTCTCGACGAGTGTCCGGCCCATCGCGTCTCCGTGCCGTGTTTGCGCGCGTCACTGAATCAGCGTTCCCTTGCTCATCATGACGAGCGGGTTGAACGTGGCGAAGTCGGCCTGGTGGACGAGCACCGTCTCGACGACCTGCGGCCGGTCCTCACCCTCCTTCGCGTGACAGGCGACGATGTTGATGATCTCTTCGGGGAGTCCGGCCTCGGCCGCCAGGATCGCCCCCGAGACGGGGTGTCTCGCGCAGGCGCCGGAGCGGCTCTTCCGGTAACCGCCGTCGGGCGTGCGCTCGATCTCCAGGAGCTTCCCCACGTCGTGCACGAGTGCCCCCGCCACCAGACGGTCCATGTCGATCTCGTAGGGCATCACCGCATACGACCCCGTCTGCGCACGGGCCAGGCCCACCGCGCTCTTCGTCACCGCCAGGGTGTGCTCGATGAACCCCACGCCCCGGGTGTCGGTCAGCAGCGTGAAGGGCATCTCCCGCAGCTCGTCCGTCGACGTCCACCCCCCGCGCTCGATGCCCAGCATCCACGCGTCGAGCACCTTCTCGCGCAGGGACTTGTCCTCGATAAGGTCGAGCATCTCCTTGAGAGCCGCTTCGATCTCTTCACGTTTGATCATCGATCCCCTCCGGCTACTGCAGTTTGTCGATAACGACGTCGGTCATCTGTTCGGTGCTGGCGGCGCCTTTCCTGAGGACGTCGGGACCGCCCGGAAGCCGCAGCATGTCGTAGGTCCGTGTCTTTCCTTCGGCAATCACCTCGGCGATGGCCTTCCGCACCCGTTCGGCCTTGTCCGTCTCGCCGACGTGGTCGAGCATCATGCAGGCGGACAGGATCATGGCGATCGGGTTCACGATGGGGGGCGTGAGCTTCTCGTACTTCGGCGCCGAGCCGTGGGTCGGCTCGAACACCGCCACCTCACGACCGACGTTCGCACTGCACGCGAACCCGAGCCCCCCCACCAGCCCCGCAAATCCGTCCGAGATGATGTCGCCGAACATGTTCCCCGCCACGATCACGCCGTAGTCCTCGGGGTTCTTCGTCAGCCACATCATCTGTGCGTCGATGTTGGTGGACCAGAGCGCAACGTCCGGGTAGTCCTCCGAGGTCTTCCGGGCCTCCTCCTCCATCATCCCGGAGGTCTCGCGGATGACGTTCGGCTTCTCACAGACGGTGACCGACTTGTAGCCGAACTTCACGGCGTGGTCGAACGCGGCGCGGACGATGCGTCGGCACGCCTGCCGGGTGAAGATGCGGCAGGAGACGGCGAGGTCGGCGCCCTCGACCCCGGCGAACGCTTTCATGTTGGGGTGGGTCTCGAGTGCCTCGCGCACCTGTTTGGGCGGGTCGGTCCACTCCACGCCGGAATACAGTCCCTCGGTGTTCTGCCGGAAGACGACGACGTCGACGCGCGGCTCCTCGAAGCCGTCGCCCTTTCGGCGGATGAAGTTCAGGGGGTTTCCGGGAAACGCCCGGCACGGACGGATGCAGACGTCAAGGTCGAAGAGCTGCCGCATCTTCACGATAGGACTGTAGTAGACGAACCCGCGGTCGCGGAGCTTCGGCGACAGCTCCTCGGCGGCCTTCGTCTTGGGCTTCGAGGTGATGGCCCCGAAAAGCCCCAGCTTGTGCTCTCTCAGCAGCTCGACCGTCCGCTCGGGAAGGGGGTTGCCATGGTCGACCCAGTGCTTCCAGCCGATGTCGGCGTGGAGGTACTCGGCGTCGAAGCCGACGGCCTCGAGGACGCGGAGGGCCTGGGGCAGGACGACGTTTCCGATGCCGTCCCCGGGCATGACGACGACGGTTCGTCTCTTCATCCGGTGCACCCCCTGTGGAATCATGCTCCTCGGGCGGTGGCGGCGAGGGCCTCGCGCAGCACGTCGAGTGCACGGGCGACCTGCTTCTCGGTGATGGTGAGTGCCGGGCAGAAGCGTATGGCGCTTTCCCCGCATCCCAGGAGCAGGAGCCCCCGTCGGAAGCACTCGTGAATGACCCGGGTGCGTGTGTCCGGGTCGGGTGTGCGGGTCTCGGCGTCGGTAACGAAATCGGCGGCCACCATCAGTCCCATCCCGCGCACGTCGCCGATGACGGGGAAGTCGTTCTGCGTGTCGCGCAATCTTTCCATCAGGTAGCCGCCGACGGTCGCGGCGTTCGTCATCAGTCCGGCTTCCAGGAGGTCGAGCGTGGCCAGAGAGGCCGCACAGCTCACGGGGTTGCCCCCGAAGGTGGAGGCGTGCGAGCCCGGGGGCCAGTTCATGACGTGGTCGCCGGCGATCATCGCCCCCAACGGCATGCCGCTCGCGATCCCCTTGGCACTGCACAGGATGTCCGGCTCGACGTCGAAGTGTTCCACCGCCCACATCTTTCCGGTGCGTCCCATGCCGGACTGCACCTCGTCACACACCAGGAGGATGCCGTACCGGTCGCAGAGCTCTCTCAGTCGCGGCAGGAAATCCGGCGGGGGGACGATGTAGCCGCCCTCCCCCTGGATGGGCTCGACGAAGATGGCCGCCACCTCCTCGGGTGCCACCTGACGCCGGAAGACCGTCTCCTCGATCGCCTTCATGGTGAAATCGACCGCCCCCTCGGCGCCGCCCGGCCCCGCCGGACGGTACGGGTTCGGGTAGGGGACGTGGGAGATCTCGGGCACCATGGGCATGAAGCGCTTCCGGTGCACCACCTTGCTGCCCGAGAGCGACAACGCCCCGAACGTCCTCCCGTGAAACGCCCCCCAGAACGCGATGACGTGCTGTCGTCCGGTGTGATGACGCGCCAGCTTGAACGCGGCCTCGATGGCCTCCGCCCCCGAGTTGGTGAAGAACACACGGTTGGTGCCCTGCATGGGGGCGAGCGCCGCCAGTCGCTCGGCCAGCAGGATCTGACGGTCGTAATAGAAATCCGTCCCGGACATGTGGAGGTAGCGATCGAGCTGTTCCCGGATGGCCTCGAGGACGTAGGGATGACAGTGCCCGGCGGCCGTCACCGCGATTCCCGCCGTCATGTCCAGGAAGCGGTTGCCGTCCGGGTCGGTCACCACCGACCCCACCGCGTGGTCGATGACCAGGTCGTAGTCACGGGTGTAGGACGGACTGGTGACGCGACGGTCGCGCTCGATGAGCGCCTTCGCGTTGGGACCCGGGATCTCCGTCACCAGCACCGGGGCGTCGGGCTGCTCCGGAATGAGAACGAGGTCCTTCCCGGCCAAGAGGCTACTCCTTTCGTTCGTCCGCGAGGATGTCCTCGGTGTCGATCTGCGCACGCTGCAGCTTTCCGCTGTAGTCGATGTAGACGGTTTTCCACTCGGTGAAGATGTCGAGTCCGGTCTTCCCGGCCTCACGGTGTCCGTTGCCGGTCCCCTTGACACCGCCGAAGGGCATGTGCACCTCGGCGCCGATGGTCGGTCCGTTCACGTAGACGATGCCCGCCTCGATCTCGCGCGTCGCCCAGAGCGCCTTGTTGACGTCGCGCGTGTAGATGGACGAGCTGAGCCCGTACTCACAGTCGTTAAGGGTCTCGACCGCCTCTTCGAGAGTCGACACCTTCGTCACCGAGAGCACCGGTCCGAAGATCTCTTCCCTGAAGATGCGCATGGTGCGGGTGACGCCGGTGAAGATCGTGGGCTCGATGAACCAGCCGTGGTCGAGGCCGTCGCCGGCGGCGCGCACGCCCCCGCAGGCCAGCTCGGCCCCGTCGTCCTCTCTGCCCACGCGGATGTATTCCGTCACCGTCTTGAACTGGGCCTCGTTGACGAGCGGGCCGACGTCGGTGGCCTCGTCCAGTCCGGGACCGAGCTTCAGCTTCGACGCCCCCTTGACGAGTCTCCCGATCATCTCGTCGTGGACCGCCTCGTGAAGGATGAGCCGGCTGGTGGCGGTGCACCGCTGACCCGCGGTGCCGAACGCTCCCCACAGCGCCCCTTCGACGGCGAGTGCAAGGTCCGCGTCGTCCATCACGATCTCCGCGTTCTTGCCGCCGCACTCGAGCGACACGTGCTTGCCCGTCTCCCCGCAGAGGGCGGCCACCCGCTTGCCGGTGGCCGTCGAGCCGGTGATGGAAATCAGCCGGATGCCCGTGTGCCGGCACAGGGCGTCACCGACGGTCGACCCGCGTCCCTGGACGAGGTTCAGCACGCCCTTCGGCACCCCGGCGTCGACGAGCGCCTGCACGAACATCACGCCGCACATCGGGGTGTCGGACGCCGGCTTGAAGACCACCGTGTTCCCGCATACCAGCGCGTGGAGGGTCTTCCACCCCGGGATGGCGACGGGGAAGTTCCACGGGGTGATGAGTCCGCAGACGCCGATGGGCTCACGGACGGTGAAGCACAGCTTGTTCGGCAGTTCCGACGGTGCCGTGTCGCCGTAGAGCCGTCGGCCCTCACCCGCGGCGAGGTCGGCCATGTCGATGGCCTCCTGGACGTCTCCGAGACCCTCGGCGATGGGTTTTCCGGCTTCACGCGTCACCATTTCGCCCATCTGCCGTTTGCGCTCGGCCATGATCTGTCCGGCCCGGCGGACGATCGCCGCCCGGGCCGGCGGAGGCGTGCGACGCCACGCCGCAAACGCCCCGGCGGCCGCCGCCACCGCCCGGGCCACCTCGCTCGCCGGGGAATCGGGCGTCACGCACACCACCTCCCGAGTGTCGGCGGGGTTGACCGACTTGATCTCCGCGGCCCCCTTCGGCCAGCACCACTCGCCGTCGATGTAGTTCAGCGCCCTGTCCTTGTCGGTCATCGTGGGTCTCCTTGCAGTCCAGGCGTGCATCCGCGTTCGCGCAACCGGTCAGTGATGGACCCGCTACTATATCCACCGCCCGGAGGACTGACAAGCGGAAATGCCGTCACGGGGCGAGGGCGGATTTCCCGGACGATTTTCGTGAGAGAATGCTTGTCGGCCGCAAAGCGTTCGCTAAGATGACCCCATGGCGTGCCGGTGCGGCCGGCGGCGGGGAACAGGGGACCTCCAACGGGGGTCCGAACGATTCTGCGAGGGGAACGGTGATGAGTCGAGTGAGACGGACGAGACGTCTTCGGTTCAAGACGCGGAACTACAAGCACGAGATCGGGCTGGACGGCGGCCGGAAGCGCTCGATCCTCGACTACACCGACGAGGTGTGGGAGACGCTGTGCCGTGAGATCGCCGCACACGGCTTCACAGGGCTCGTGCTCTACACGGCGTATCACCCGTTCGAGTATATCCTCGACTACAGCGGGTTTCCGGAGGCGGCGACGCAGCCGGCACGTCGGAGGAAGGCCGTCCGCGAGGCGCTCAACCGCGGGCTCCGCGTCGCGCACAAGCACGGGCTCCTCACCTTCATGCAGCACTACATCACGCACTTCACCGAGCCCCTGGCCCGGCACCTCGGCATCCCTACCACCGGACGGCTGGCCAACATCGACCACCCGGAGATCATCCGCTACCAGCGGTGGTGCTACCGGGAGATCTTCCGGCAGTGTCCCGACCTCGACGGGCTCTATTTCAACTTCGAGAGCGCCAACAACGCCTACGACCAGCTCCTCCGAACGTCCGTCGTCGAGTTCAACCGGATGAAGAGGAAACCCATCGCGGTCTACCGGCTGTGGGGGGCGAACGACCCGGCGGGCGTCAAAGCACTCGTCAGGGCCTATCGCGGCAAGTCGATCATCGGTCACAAGATCTCCGACTCGAACGACACCTACTATCTGCCCGTGGCCGACAGCCGGGCGACCGAGTGGAAGCGTCACCTGCCCGACACCGAGTTCATGTTCCTGGTGGGACCGTGTCACAACTGCGGGACCAACCTGTGCCAGGAGATGTGGGGCGACTACGACTTCGTGCACGAGATGCTGCGTGACGCCGAGGCGAAAGGCGCGGACGCCATCTCGTTTCACACCATCACCGAGTTCTTCGCACCCGACGTCAGAAGTAAGGGCGTGTTCTCCGACGAGGAACTGGCGCTCGCCCGCTACAACGTCCTGCACCTCGACGCCGTGGTCGATTACGTCCACGGACGCCGGAAGTCCCCGCGCGAGCGCGCCGCGCGCCTGGCCGGACGCACCGGCGTCGGTGCACGCGCCGGCCGGCACCTCTACGACGCCGTCACAGCGTCCAGCCAGCTCATCCTCCTCGCCTACCAGCAGTTCTGCTCGGGGTCGGCCCTCGACGGGTTCCTGAACCCGGGACGCTTCTCACACATCCAGGACCCGTTCTACTATTACCCCGCGACGGAACTCAACCACCAGGCGACGAGACTCATGTGGCAGCTCGTGCGCGGGGATTCGTCGTGGCTCAAGAAGCGTCTGGACAGCGTGGTGGCGCCCGACGGGCTCCTGCAGTACGTCATCGACGCCGTGGACCCGTCGAAGCCGGCGGCGGTGCAGGACCCGAAGAAAATGGCGGCACTCCTGAAGAAGAACGTCGACGCGTCGTTCGCGGCGCTCGCACGCTACCGGAAGTCGGCGGGAAAACGCCAGGCGGACAAGCTGGCCACGTACGTCCGGCGGAACGCCGCCGTCGGGGAGTTCGTCCGACACGAGATCCTCGCGGCCCTCCCGCTCTACGGCATCTACTTCGCACGGACGAAGGGGGCCGTCGTGTCGAGACTCCGGAAGGGACTGGCCGAATTCGAAGCGATGCGGCGGGCATTGCCCACGAACAAGGTCGAGCTGGCCCGCGTGAATCGGGCGCTGCTGATGGACCGGTTCGAGACCGCACGGCCCATCGGGCTCCTGAAGGAGGTGCTGCACGAGGTCGAGCGGACCGATTTCCCGATGCGGGCCTTCCGTGACTGGCTCGCGTCACGTCGGGAGTATAACGAGATCCGACGCACGATGCGGGCACTGCGGTGTCACAACCGGCAGAGCGTCGCGCAGGCCGCGCGGCGGCTCGAGGCCGCCGTCGTGAAAGCGAAAGCATCGCTCTCGGCGCTCGACGCCCCGCGACACCGGAAGCTCGCCGGGAACGTCCGCGCGTGGCTCGAGTTCCTCGAGCGGGAACTCGCACGCACGAAACCTCCCATGACCGTCTGCACGAAGCGGTCCGGACCGTGGCTGCCCCTCTTCTGGGACCAGGCCTTCCGCGCGGGCGAGGACTTCGCCGAGGACTTCCTCGCCTTCTTCAAGCCGCTGCCGCTCGAACCTCCCTCCACGCTGTCCCTGCGTGTGTGGCGCACATCCAAGGAACTGGTGGTGGCGATGCGCGAACAGGGCGTGGACGTGAAGCAGCGGAAGCGTCAGTGGAAGAAATACCGGGGGAGCGGGAGCGACTCGTTCGTCGAGAAGATCTACGTCGACGTCGAGGGCAGGGGGAGGGCCCGTCGGGTGTTCATCGTGTGGCCCGCGGGCGAAAGTGTGAGTTCAGGGAAGCAGCCCAACGTGAACGCGAAGACGTCGTTCACCACGGATGCGGCGAGCTACACGGTGACGGCGCGCCTGCCCTGGAAACTCATCGGCCGCCGGCCGAAGAAGGGAGACGTCTGGAGGTTCAACGTCACGGCGAACCCGTCGATCGAGCGGAACCGGGAGTTCACCTGGTCGCCGCAGTATGACGCCGGCGCCGGCAACCCGGCCCTCTTCGGCAAGCTCCGCTTCGAGTAGCCGGGGCCGGGCCACAAGGGGCCCGGACTACCCCCCGCGACCGGTAGTGCGCCTCCCTTGTGGGGCGCCAAGCTACTGTGAGGGCTTCCTGAAGAACCGCGGGAGGAAGACGATGGCGAGCCAGACGGCCATCGCGGCACAGGCAATCAGGAACACCGGCGGTCCGCCGTAGATGAAGAGCAGCGGGATCGCCATCGAGGTCCACAGTCCGCCCCCCATGAACGGCTCGTGGAGGAGCTGCTTCGAGGCGAAGGCTTCCGCCGCGGGCGTCTCGTAGTCCGGGTCCACCACACGCAAGAGCAGCAGTCCCGTCGCCGTCACGCCCATCGACTGCCCCAGTTCCGCGATCGACCGCTCGAACCACGCGTCGGGGAGCATGCGACGTGCGAGCACCACCACGCAGAAGACGTTCCAGAGGATGGCGGCGGCGACGATGATGAGGAAAGGCGTCATCTCGGGTGCGAGTTCGCGCACGTTGATGAGTGCGATGGCGGCGACGACGAGGAAATCGAGCGACGTGTTCTGGATGCGCCGGGTGAGACCCACGTCGATGAGGTGGTGTGTGTCGAAGCGGTCCTCGAGCATCTGGATCACCAGCCCGCCCAGCATGCACAGGGGAAAGAGCGGGAAGCCGTTGATGAGCCGGTAGACGGTCGTCTTTGGACGCACCTCCGCGGCCATGCCCCAATTCACCGCGGCCTCGATCAGCCACAGCCCCTCCTTCAGAAGGTACCCGATGAAGACGGCCAGCCCGACGATGACGACGTGGAGTGTGAAGGACTCGATGGCGTCTGAGGAGACGGTGAGACGGCCGGCGATGGGCCGACGGTCCACGGGGATGACGCCGATGGAATCGTCCTCGGGGACGTCCTCGGGGCTCTGCCGGCGGACGGTGAGGCCCTTTCGGGCGGCCCAGTTGACGAGAATCATCCCGACGATGATGGCACTGATGATTCCGGCGGTGGCGCTCGCGAGTGCGAAGCCCCCGCCCGACGTCCAGCCGATCTCTTTGCCCATCTCGCGGAAGGTGTCCTGGAGTCCCGAGGCGGTGCCGTGTCCGCCCTCGAACCCGACCGGGATGATGCCGCCGAAGACGTGCGGCACCCCGAAGAGCGGCGTCAGCAGCACGATCGTCAGTCCCACGCCGACGACGTACTGACCCCACGCGACCACCTGTCCGTAGGCGAGCTGAGGCCCCGCGCGACGCCACAGCGTCCGGAACTTCGGCAGCGCCACCCCCAGGAAGAGGCACGCGAAGACGATGTTGATGAGGAACCCCGGGAGGGCATTCCACCCGGCGGTCATCGACGCGGGCAGCGGCCGGCCGAGCGCACGGAAGACCTCAAGCACCACCAGCCCCAACAGCCCCCCGATGACGCACGACGGCAGGTAGAGTTTCCGCAACAGGCGCACCTTCATCCGCAGCAGATGCCCCAGTCCCAGAAGCACACACAGGCCGATGAACGAGACGACAACGGTCATCTCTTCCCTCCACCCCTTGCACAATGAAAGCAAAACGTGCAGCTTGTCATTCTGAGTCCCGATTCTTGCCCGCCTCGGGCGGGCATCGGGACGAAGAATCTGGCACCATCCGGATAAGACGCTGCCATTCTCGCAGAAGAGACGGGCACGCTTACTATGCCGTAGCCAGATCCCCGCCACAGGCGGGTAAACTTCGCTGCGCTCAGGATGACACCGCTTTGCCACCAGCCCGCTTGTGATCAGTCGACGCTGCCGCCCTCCCTGTTGTCCGGCGGGTCCTCCGCCGCGGCGTTCAGGTCCGTGGGTATGACCGGCGTCGCGGCCGCCTGGGTGGTGATGCCGGCGGTCATGGCGAAGCGCATCGCCTCGGCAACGGTCAGCTCGATGGGGGTGACGGCCGACCGCGGGATCCACACGGTGAAGCCGCCGATCTGGTAGCTCAGAGGCAGCCACACCAGCACTTCGTCCTTGCGGCGGAGCGGCGTGGGCAGGTCGCTGAAGTCCTCGCGCGTGACCAGCCCGATGAGGTGGACCCCGCCGACGTCGGCGAGCACCACCTGCTTGAACCCGGGGCCTCCCTTCTGCCCGCCCGGGAAGAACTGCATCAGGTCCTTGATGCTCTTGTAGAGGGTGCGGATGAGGGGAATGCGCTCGACCTGCCGTTCCATCCAGTTGAAGAGGGCCTCGAAAATCCAGAAGCTCATCAGGATGCCCACCACCAGCACCAGTGCCAGTCCCGCCACGAGGCCCATCCCCGGAACGTAACGCCCCTCGGGAATCACGGTGCTCAGGATGGACTCGGCGTAGCTTCCCACCCAGCCCAGCACCGCGATGGTGATGATGACGGGCAGCACCACCGCCAGACCCCGCAGGAGCACCTTCACAATCGTCTTCATGGAACACCCCTCCCGTGCCGTTGTCGTTTAGGTCCGGACACTACCAGCCGCCGCCTCCTCCGCCGCCGCCACCGCCTCCCGAGGACCCGCCGCCTCCCCCGCCCGAACTCGACCCCGGGGCCGTGGACGCCGCCGACATCGCACTCGTGAACGACCCGCCCAGGGACGACACCAGTCCCCCGGCACCGCCCACGCCCCGCCAGGACGTCCCGTGATACCAGACGGGAGAATAGCCTTCCTGTCCCTCGACGGTCGCGACGGCGAGGACGCCGGAGAATTTCTCCGCCCACTGGTTTTCGACGCCGAGCGCCACCGCGTAGGGAAGGAAGCGCTCGAAGACCTCCGGGGTCCTCTCGGGCGGGTGCGCCGCGTGCAGGAAGTCCTCCTCGGCCGTCGACAGGTACATCCGCAGGCCGTCGATGTGGTCCATCACCTTCCGTCCGGCCTCCGTGGGCGCCTTCAGGAGGTGACGGAACGCGGCGTTCACCGCGACGAGTCCGAGGACGAGCGGGATCATGAGGAGCGACGTGAAGTAGACCAGGACACCGAGGGCGACGATCTCGCCGACGAAGAAGGGCACCGAGAAGAGCGTGAGGAAGAGGGCCCCGCCGGCGCCTCCCGCCTTCGACCAGCCCGTGCCGCGCCCGGCCCCTTTCCAGGCGTTCACCACCGCCGTCCCCAGGGCCACGCACCCCACGCTCCAGAGCGAGAGCCACACGCACAGGAAGAGCGCCACCATGGCCGTTTCCGTGCGGCCCGTCACAAGCACCGCCCCCGCTGCCAGTACCAGTGACAGCCCCGACATCACCGCGCCCGGAATGAAGTACTTCAGGTTCCCGTGAAAGAGCCTCCCGTGATACCCCTCCCGAAGCGTCTTCTTCATCCCCGTGAGGGCCTCCTGAAAACGCGAGTGGAGCCTGTGGTCCAGCTTGAGCCGTCGGCTCCGCTTGATGAGCTTCTTCGCGATCACCCTCTCGTCGGGCGAGAGCTTCTCCTCCGCCGCGTCGTCCTTCCTGACAAGCGAGAATTCCCCGTCGTCCTCCTTGATGGTGAGGTAGCCCTTGACGGCGGTGTTGATGACGGCGGCGGTGAAGCATGTCTTGTCGAACCCCATGCGCCGGACGTAGCGCACCGACGCGGGGGACATCCCGTCCGGCGGATCGAAGAGCGGGATGATGAGACCCTTCCGCGGGTCGCGGCCGACGTGGTTCCACGCGATGAGAAAGTAGACGAACACCACCACCAGCCCGATGCCGGAGACGGTGAGGAGGCTGTTGTCGACGAGGAACCCCATGAACTTCTCACGCGCCCCCGGTTCGGTGACGTATCCCTTGGGCCACGTCACGACGACGGTCAGCCCCTCCTTCACGCCCAGCCGGCGCGTCGTCTGGAAGCGCACGGTCCCGTCCGGCCTCACCTCCGAGGTGTAGTCCCGTCCCTTGGCGCCCCTGGGGCCGGTGTAGGCCTCGTGCGTCAGGCCTTTCGCCGGCACGTCCCCGGGCAGCGTCACCGTGCACGAGACGTTGTCGATGGGGAACTCCCACTCGTTTCCGGTCACGTTCCAGTAGAGTTCGTCGTGCTCTTCGAAGAACCCCAGCTGATCGTCGGTCTCGTAGACGAGCGTGAAGACGTGGACGCCGGAGTTCAGGACCACGTTCT
>DATKVD010000070.1:0-4165 GCA_035530235.1 Planctomycetota bacterium
CTGGAGGGTGCCGCGACCACGCTCGTGGCCACCGCCACACTCGCCGGCGGGAAGATCGACCTCGTCGCCGCCCGTCGGGCCGTCACCTCACTCATGCCCGCACACCGCACACAGGTCACCATCGAGCACATCGAGGAGGCCGTCACACGTGCCTACCATGTGAGCGTGGCCGACATCCACTCCACCCGACGTCACAGGTCGATCGCCCTGCCCAGACACGTCGCGATGTACCTCGCACGGGAACTCACCGCGATGTCGTGGAAAGAGATCGGACTGCACTTCGGACGGTCGAACCACACCGGGGCCCTCTTCGCCCACAGGAAGATCCAGACCGCCCTCGGCCGTGACCCGGTGTTGACCGACCGTGTCGAGCGTCTCCGTCTCGAACTCGGCGGCTGACCGTCGGGCATGTCGCCCCCCAAAACGCTCGAATTTCCCTTGCCTTTGCCGTCTCAAACGGTATCTTTTGAGATGAATACCGGCCGCGCAGTGAACGTCGGAATTCCGGGGTGAGGCTATGCTTGCAAGGGGGGCGGTGGCGGTGCTGATGTTGTGGGCGACGGCCGCGGCGCATGCCGAGGAGGCGTCGTCGGTCCAGGACCCGGCACTGCCCGCAACACTCGAACGTGTGACCGCCCAGGCGGCCATTGCCTATGTCTTCTTCTTCGTGCTGGCGGCACTCGCCGTGCTCGTGGTCTTTCGCGGCATCCGTGCACGATGAGGTGAAGACCGGACGAACCGAAAGGAGGAAGGTCATGAAGTGGAAGAACGTGCTCGTGGTGCTGTCGGTGGTGCTCAACGTGGCACTCCTGGGCTATCTCGTCGTGAAGCCGGGCATGCCCCCGATTTTCCTCCCCGAGAGCTACGGACAGAACCGTGCCGTCGCCGCCGGGGGTTACGCCATGACCACCGCAAACGTCACCAGCAGCAAGCAGGGGTTGTGGATCCTGGACAACCAGGAGAAGCGGATGATCGTCTACCTCGTCGGGTCGAGCAAGAAGCGGGGTCTGGAGGCCATCGCGGCACGGGACCTCCGCAGGGACTTCGGCGAGAACCTGGCCGGCGACCTGGCCGTGCTGCCCGGAGAGATCAGCAGCGGGGTGGAAGCCGTTTACGTGCTGGACCCCGTGGGGAAGAAACTGATCGGCTACTATTCCCGGGGCAAGGAGCTCGACGTGGTCGGGGTCATTGACCTCGCACAGGATTTCAGGCGGTAATCGAAGCCAATCGTGAGTCCCGCAGAGCGTCACCCGCCGGCGATCACCGGTGTCGGACTCGTCACCGCCTTCGGTCCGTCCGCAGCCGTCACGTGGTCGGCCGTCCGGACGGGACGCTCCGCCGTCCGGACGATCGAACTCGACGGGACGCGTGTCCTCGCCGCGTCCGTGCCCACGGATGACGACCCCGCCCGCGAGCCCAACATCGTCATGGCACTCGACGCCGCGCACGAAGCCGTGACCGACGCCGGCATCACCCCCCGGGAACTCGCCGGGACGCACACCGGATGCACCCTCTCATCCAGCAAGGGCGGCATGAAGTCGTTCTTCCGTCTGCACCGTGCGTTCCTCGAGGGGGAAGCCCTGCCGGCCGATTTCTGGCAGCGGGTCTCCCCGGCCTCCCCGGGACGTGTCGTCGCCGGGGAACTCGGCATCACGGGACCGGTTGTCAACTACGCCGCCGCCTGTGCCACCGGCATCCACGCCGTCATCGCCGCCGTCGGACTCATCACCTCGGGAAAGGCCGAGGTGGTGCTGGCCGGTGCGACCGACGCGTCCGTGGTGCAGCCGATCATCGCGGCGTTCGACCGCATGGGAGTGCTGAGCCGGAGGTACGACGACCCCGAGGGCGCCTGTCGTCCGTTCGACCGGACGCGGGACGGGTTCGCGGTGGGGGAGGGTGCGGTGGTGCTGGTGCTCGAATCGGCCCGACGTGCCCGTGAGAAACCGGAGCGGGTCTACGCCCACGTGACCGGAAGCGCGTGGGGCACGGACGCCTACGACGTGACACGACTGAGCACCCGGCACAGTGAGATCGGTCCGCTCATCGGGCGGGCCCTGGCCGACGCCGGGAGGTCGGCGGCCGAGGTGGATTACGTCAACGCACACGGCACGGGAACCGTGGCGAACGACCGCATCGAGTCGGCGGCCATCCGCGACGCCCTCGGGGAGGAGACCCGTCGTGTGCCGGTGTCGTCACTCAAGGGGGCCATCGGACACCTGCTGGGGGCGGCCGGCGGGACCGAGCTTGCCCTCACACTGCTTGCCCTGCGGGACGGCTTCGTCCCGCCGACACGCAACCTCAACGACCCTGACCCCGAATGTGAGCTGAACCACGTCGTCGGGACCGGCATCGAACGGGAACTCAAACTGGCGGTCAAGGTGGCCGCCGGGTTCGGCGGACACGTCGGCGTCGTCGTGGTCGAACGCGGAGGACGCCGCGGATGAACGGGTTCGACGAGGAGATCGCGGCACTCAAATCGGCCGGACTCTTCCGGTCGCTGAGGACCGTCGAGCCGATCGACGGCGGGCGTCTGCGTGTCGACGGTCGTGAGGTGGTGAGCTTCGCCGGGAACGACTACCTGGGCCTCCGTCGACACCCGGCGGTCGTGTCGGCGGCCAAGGCCGGCATCGAGACCTACGGCGCCGGGGCGGGGGCCTCCCGGCTGCTCGCGGGAACGACCCCCGTTCACGTCGAACTCGAAGCCGCCCTGGCCCGCTTCACCCGACGACCCCGCGCACTCGTCTTCCCTTCCGGATATCAGACCAACCTCGGCGTCCTCGGCGCCCTCGCTGGCGACGACGACGTCCTCCTCCTCGACCGGCTCTGCCACGCCAGCCTCTTCGACGCCGCGAGACTCTCGAAGGCCGACCGTCGCGTCTACCCCCACCTCGACCCCG
Organism: Planctomycetota bacterium; assembly: GCA_035530235.1. Lineage (GTDB taxonomy): Bacteria > Planctomycetota > DG-23 > DATKVD01 > DATKVD01 > DATKVD01. Next base: position 2,898 of record DATKVD010000070.1, read on the forward strand.
AGGGACTGGAAGGACTCCTGCGGAAGCACGCCGGGGCACGCCGACGGTTCGTCGTCACCGAGGGCGTCTTCAGCATGGACGGGGACGTGGCGCCGCTGGCGGAGATCGTCCGTCTGGCCGACCGGCACGACGCCTGGCTCATCCTCGACGACGCCCACGCCCTGGGGGTGCTGGGTGAGACCGGTCGGGGGACGTCCGAGCATCTGGGGGTCGCCCTGGGCGAGCGCACGGTCTGCGTGGCCACGCTCAGCAAGGCCCTCGGTTCACAGGGCGGGTTCGCCGCCGGTCCTCCGGAAGTGATCGACCTCCTCGTCAACCGTGCCCGGAGCTTCATCTACACGACGGGACTGTCTCCGGGCTGTGCGTCGGCCGCCCTGGCGGCCCTCGACCTCGTGACGGACCCCGCCCCGCGAAGACACCTCCTGGAACTCTCGCGTCTCGCCAGACGGACGCTCAGACAGACGTTCCCGGACGTCCCCGAGGGCGTGACGCCCATCATCCCGGTGGTCGTCGGAGAGGTGGAGGAGACGCTCGTGCTGTCGTCACGCCTCTTCGAGGCGGGCGTCTTCGCCCCGGCCATCCGTCCCCCGACCGTGCCGACGGGAACGGCGAGACTGCGCATCTCGCTCTCGACCGACCACACCCCGGCCGACGTCGACCGCCTGGCCGAGACACTCCGACAGGCACGTCGGTCCTGAGGCTTTTCACTTGACCGTTCGCCCGGCGCACCCTAAGGTGCCCTGAGCGGACACCCCCGTTCACCGGTCCTGTGGACGGCCGAGGCGGAGCACTCATGACGACATTCTTCCTTGCCGGAATCATCCAGGGGTCCATGGACGGACACGCCATCCACCCACAGGACTATCGTCGACACATCCGGGAGATCCTGCGTAAGCACGTTGTCGACGCCGAGGTCTACTGTCCCATCGAGTGTCACCCGGACTCCCTGGCGTATGAGGACGGACACGCCCGGGAGGTGTTTTTCGGTCACGTCGAGCGTGCGGCGACGTCGGACGTCCTGGTGGCGTTTCTGCCGGAGGCGAGCATGGGGACGGCGGTGGAGATGTGGGAGGCGCACCAGCGGGGACGTGTGGTGCTGACGGTGACGCCGATGCAGGAGAACTGGACGGTGAAGTTCCTGTCCACGCGCATGTTCGCCGACCTCGACGCCTTCGAGCGGTTCGTGACGCACGGGGAACTCGTCCGACTCCTCCAGGAGCACACGGAGACATCCGGATGAACCCCCTCCTGCCCCTCGCCCGACTCGA
>DATKVD010000071.1:0-2204 GCA_035530235.1 Planctomycetota bacterium
ACCCTCGTCATCCTGGCGACGTATAACGAGCGGGAGAACATCGAGCCGCTCTCGGCGGACGTCCTCGCGTCGCCCATCGCGGCCGAGCTGCTCGTCATCGACGACAGTTCCCCCGACGGCACCGGGGAGGCCGCCGACCGCCTGGCCGCCGCCGATGCACGCGTCCACGTCATCCACCGGCCGGGCAAGCTGGGACTCGGCAGCGCGTCCATCCTCGGACTCCAATACGCCCTCGATCACGGCTACGACTTCGCCATCGTCATGGACGCCGATTTCTCCCACCACGCGAAGTACCTGCCGGACCTCGTCGACGGGATGACGCGGTTCGACGTGACCATCGGCTCACGCTACGTCACGGGCGGCGGCGCCGTGGATTGGCCCCTCCACCGCAGGCTCATGAGCACCTGCATCAACCTCTACGCACGGATGTGCCTGGGACTGAAGGTCCGCGACTGCAGCGGGTCCTATCGCTGCTACCGGCTCGGCCTGATGAGGACCGGCGTGCTCGACCGCATGGTCTCGAGGGGGTACTCCTACCTCGAGGAGATCCTCTATCGCTGCCAGTCGGTGGGGATGAAGCTGGGCGAGGTCCCGATCCTGTTCGGGGAGCGTCTGGGCGGACACTCGAAGATCTCGTATGTGGAAGCGGCGGCGGCGGTGTGGGTCATCTTCAAGATCCTTCTCGGACGCATCGTCCGGTGCTGCCGGCCGCGCCGCGGCGTTTCCGGTTGATTTCCTCGCCGGTTGTGGTACAATTCCCCCCGGGTGTTGGGGCCCCTTCCACGGTAAATTCTCCGGTGTGAGACCATGTGTGCCATCCCGGCGGCGCCCATCCATTTCCGCGAGGTGTTCAAGGAGAAGGTCTGGGGCGGACGGAAGCTCGAGACGCTCCTCGGGAAATCCCTGCCGCCGGGGGTGCCGGTCGGGGAATCGTGGGAGGTCTCGGACCACCCGCACGGGATGAGTGTGGTGCATGGGGGGCCGCTCGAGGGGAAGACGCTGCGTGAGCTGGTCGCGTCGGATGAAGAGGCGCTCGTCGGCCGCACCGGCGCCCTCGAGGCCGGCGGACGCTTCCCGCTCCTCTACAAGTTCATCGACGCCGCCGACTGGCTTTCGGTGCAGGTGCACCCGGACGACGCCTACGCCCGCGAGCACGGGAAGGGCGACCCCGGCAAAACCGAAGCGTGGTACGTGATTGATGCGGAGGACGGGGCGAAAATCGCCCGGGGACTCAAGCCCTACGCAACCCGTGAGACACTTGCCCGTGCCGTCGAAGACGACACCGTTCGTGACCTGCTCGAATTCGTCGAGGTGAAGCGCGGCGACGTCGTGAGCGTGCCGGCGGGAGTCGTCCACGCACTCGGCCCCGGCGTGATGGTCGCCGAGGTCCAGCAGAACAGCGACACCACGTACCGCGTCTACGACTGGTCCCGCATGGGACTCGACGGAAAGCCCCGGGAACTCCACGTCGAAAAGGCGCTCGACGTCATCAACTTCGGCGAGCAGGACGAGGCACTGGTCACGCCGGAGGTCCTGGAGGAGCAGCACCCGAGACACGAGCGGCTCGTCGCGAACGACAAGTTCACCTTCGACCGCTACACGAGCGACTGGTCGTTCGACGTGCGGCCGGGCAGACTCCGGTCGTTCGTGATCCTGACGTGCACGTACGGCCGCGCGGACCTGATGTTCCCGGCCGGCACCCGTGGGATCCGCCGGGGGGAGACCGTGCTCCTGCCGGCGACACTCGAGGAACTCCACATCCACCCCGTCGGCGGCGTGGAACTCCTGGTCATGTCGCTGCCGCCGACGAGGTGACTGTTTCCTTCTCCCCTGGTGGGAGCGGGAGTGCAGCACGGCGGTCGAACGACGCCGCGAACAGACAGAGCGTTGGTTGGGGTGGCCCGGTTCCCGGCGTGCCGGGGCCCGGGCCGCGAAGCGGCAGGAGGGGGATGTTGGAGGGACCGGACGGCCCGGCGCGGACGCAGGCCATGGATGAGAGAGGTCTCGTCGCGCTGCGCGCGACCCGGGCGTTCCGATTTCATCGGAACGGCCGGGCCACCCTTATGGCGGCAAGCCGCCGGTGGGCGTGGGGGTTGTCTTGATCCCCTCTCCCCACTTCGGCGCGCCGCGGGGCAGGAGTGGTTGTCTTGGCGAAAGAACGACTGCACAAAGTCATGGCGGCGGCGGGAGCGGGCAGTCGACGC
>DATKVD010000072.1:0-2287 GCA_035530235.1 Planctomycetota bacterium
GTCACGGGCCCCCTCATCACCGTCACGGACGACGCACTCGACCCGGCGGGCATTCCCGTGCCCTTCGACTATGAGGGCGTGCCGAAGAAGAAGGTGACGCTCATCAAGAAGGGCATCGCGGCGGGCGTGTGCTACGACACCGCCACCGCGGCGGCCGAACACACCGAAAGCACCGGCCACGCCCTCCCCAGCGGGTCCACCATGGGACCGTTTCCACTCAACCTCTTCATGACCGGCGGGGACGCGACACTCGATCAGATGATCTCGTCCACCGTGAAGGGACTCCTGGTGTGCAACTTCCACTACGTGAACGTCGCCGAGCGGATGAAGACGGTGCTCACGGGAATGACGCGCTTCGGGGTGTTCCTCATCCGGGACGGCCGGATCGCACACCCGGTGAAGAACCTGCGGTTCACGCAGAGCGTGCTGGAGGCGTTCGATACGACGAGTGCGGTGACGTCCGACCGGCAGCTCGTCGGGGGGCTCGGCGGCGGCATGCTCGTACCCGGCATGAAGTGCGACGTCTTCAACTTCACCGGCAAGACGGAGTTCTGACAAGGGAAGACCACCCCGGTGCGACGCAAGCGACCTGCCAGACTGGTGCTCATCGACGGGACCGTCTTCGGGGGCTCCGCCTTCGGAGCCGAGGGCGAGCGGACGGGCGAGGTCTGCTTCAACACCTCCATGACCGGATACCAGGAGATCATGACCGACCCGTCGTACGCCGGGCAGATCATGACCATGACCTACCCCCTCATCGGCAACGTCGGCGTGAACCTCGAGGACGAGGAGTCGCCGCGTCCGTGGGTCGAGGGATTCATCGTGCGCGAGGCCAGTCGCATCCGCTCCAACTTCCGTTCCACGCAGTCCCTCGACGACTACCTGAGACAGCACGACGTCATCGGCATCGAGGACGTGGACACCCGCCGGCTGGTCCGGCACGTCCGCACCGAAGGCGCCATGATGGGCATCCTCAGCACCGTCGACCTCGACGACGCGTCGCTCCTCCAGAAACTCAAGGCCGCCACGTCCTACGTCGACATCGACTGGATGAAGGCGGCCACGTGCGAGACGCCCTACGACTGGACCGACGGCTTCACGTCGGAGTTCTCGCCGCCGCCGCCCGGGGGCGAGTGGCCCCCCCGCCGCGTGGCGGCCATCGACTACGGCATGAAGCGGAACATCCTCCGGTATCTCACGTCGGTCGGCTGCACGGTCCGCGTCTTCCCGGCAGCCGTCACCCCCGAGGAGATCATCCAGTGGAGCCCGGACGGCGTTTTCCTCTCCAACGGACCCGGCTGCCTGGACGCGTCCCCCTACGCCGCCGAGTGTGTGCGGAAGCTCCTGGGACGGTTCCCCATCTTCGGCATCTGCATGGGTCACGAGGTGCTGGGCGTGGCACTGGGAGGGAGCATCACCAAGCTCAAGTTCGGTCACCGCGGGGCCAACCACCCCGTGATGCACCTCGAAACGCGACGGGTCGAGATCACCGCACAGAACCACGGCTTCGTCGTCGGTGACGACCTGTTCGAGAAGTCCAACATCCGCGTCACGCACGTCAACCTCAACGACCAGACCAACGAGGGCCTCGAATGCACCGATATTCCGGCGTTCTCGGTGCAGTATCACCCGGAGGCCTCCCCCGGTCCGCACGATGCGGCTTACCTCTTCGCCCGGTTCGCCCGGATGCTGGACGGACGCTCCTGAGACGTCCGGCGAGACCCCGGCGGGGGCCGCATTTTGGTTGACAGAGGCCGGCGAGGGCCCTATCATTACGTGGTTTGCATGGAACGCTTCTGCCGGACCGTTCTACCGCTCCCAGGGGCGGAATCGGACGGTGCGGCTGTCTTTTTGCCTCCAGAGGGGCCTGTACCGGCTTCGGACAGTGCCGGGACGGATCGGACGGGACGAACTCCGGAGCGAGATGGGGGAGAACGATGTCAACGGTGGTCGTGGTGGGCACCCAGTGGGGCGACGAGGCCAAGGCCAAGGTCGTCGACCTGCTGAGTGAGGAATCCGACGTGGTCGTCCGCTCTCAGGGGGGCAACAACGCCGGACACACCGTGGTGGTGGGTCGGGAGAAGTTCATCCTGCACCTGGTCCCCTGCGGGGTGCTGAGGCCGGGCGTCGTGAGCGTCATCGGCAACGGTGTGGTGGTGGACCCGAAGTACCTCCTGGAGGAAATGGCGGACCTTCGCGCCCGGGGGGTCCACGTGACCCCCGAGAGGCTGATCCTCAGCGAGCGTGCACACCTCATCCTGCCCTACCATCGTCTGCTGGATACGCT
>DATKVD010000073.1:0-3408 GCA_035530235.1 Planctomycetota bacterium
CCAGGCACCGCGGCGTGGAAAGCTCCGCCTCGAAAGCCTCCCCCAGAAAGAACGGGAACGACCGGAAGTGCAGCTCGGAGGAGCCGAACTTGGCGTATCGCACGAGACGGTAAATCGCATACCCCACGAGCCCCACGGCGCCGAGGTCGAAGAGCCCGACGAGGCTGCGCACGAAGAACGAGTCGTCCACGAACAGGGCGATGTAATTGAAGGGAAGAAGAAAGAGGATGACAGACCCCGTGAGCAGGAGCGGCGTGAGCGTCGCGCGGAGCGCGTGGTCGGTGACGCCCGTCATGTCCCACGGGTGGTCGGCGAGCCACACGTGACCGGGGTGGGCTTCCAGCCTCTCACGCGTCCGCCGGCTGCGGATCATCTCCCGCAAGCCGTAGCCGCAGATGGCCCCCCCCGCCAGGATGAAGATCACCCCTCCGATCGCCCACACCCAGGCCGGGATGTCCGTGCGGTTGAGTTCAGATGGAATGACCATCGTCACGGCCACGAACCACACGATGCCGCAGATGAGAAACGGCAGGCCGAAGAGCACCACACACCCGCTTCGAAGGGCGATGACGCTGCGTCCCGGCCGGTTCTGGAGCTTTCGACACGTCGTGTCCGGCATATCCGCGTCCTTCAACTTATCGATATACGCATTCCTTTGCCGCGTCGGCGTAGGCCTGAAGATTTTCGCACGGGGTCTCGAAAAAATGATCGCTCGGGGAGCAGATGTATGCCCCGCCGCGTCCGTAGCTCTCGAAGCAGTCGCGGACGTGTTCTCGAACCTCTTCGGGGGTGCCCTGGGTCAAAATCTGGTGCTGGTTGACGCCGCCGATGAGCGCAACTCTTGTCCCAATGCGTCGCTTCAGTTCCTCCGGACGCGCATCGCCGCCCACCTCGGGGGGCGACAATGTCTCCGCGGCGTCGCAATTGTTCGCCGTGATGTCCTCCAGTATGTCCATCATGCCGCCGCACGTGTGATACACCGCCCGCTGCCCCACCGCGTGCAGCATGTTGTGGATCTCGCGGTCGCAGGGCAGACAGAACTCCCGAAAAATCTTGGGTGAGATGACGGTCGACGACGCCGCGCCGCCTCCGGTCTCGACCAGGTCGAAGGGTGCCGCCGCGAAGTCACGCCGGATGTACTGCACCCGCTTCTCCGTGAGGATGTCCAGGAACCGGCGCACCCAGTCGGGGTGGTCGAAGGTCTCGAGGATCAGCTTCTCGGTCCCGTAGAGACAGCAGGCGTCCTGCCACGGTCCGCACTGGTGTCCCATGACCCCGGCGCGCAGGATCCCGTCGTCGCCGATCTCCTCGCGCATCGCCCGCACGGCGTCGTGGTCGAGTTCCGGAATGGGCAGGTATTTCCGCAGCAGTTCGATCTCCTCGTGACGCTTGATCATCCGCTCGACAATCCACGAGGTCTGGTCGTTCGCCTCGTGGGTCTCGGTGAGTTCGCCTTCGGGCGTGGTGATGGTGAGGTGAGTGAGCGTGTTGCCCCGGGGGGACTGCGACGGCTCCTCTTTGACCTGCCAGTCCGGATTCGGCGCCGGGGTCTTGTGCGGCGAGAATCCGATCGACGCGTCGAGTCCGAACTTCCGGAACGCCTCGAGCGCACTGATGCCGCCCAGGTATTTCTTCAGGTGATAGCCTTGCCACTGGTGGATGCTTGCCGGCAGCCGGTCGGGGGTGCCGCCGTCGAGTGCGGTGAGCATCCGTTCGCGCGGGGTCATCTGGTTCATGGAGGTCCTTTCAGCGTCAGCGGCGCCCGTTGAGCTTCTCAAGCAGCGCGTTCCGGGCGGCGCGGAACATCTTCACGTCCTTCGTGTAATCGTCGAACGCGCGGAGCGCCCTGCGGATGATCCCCGTCGCGGCTCGGGCGTCACGCATGCGGAGGGCCTTCAGCAGTTCGTAGTCTTCGATGCCTTCGCGCTGGGCCTCGAAGCGCACACTCGACCACGGCGCGCCCGTCCCCGGATAGACGACGTGGGTGTCGCCGGCGGGAAGCGCGGTGCCGCCGCCGTGCGGGATGACGCTCCGCTCGAACGGGTCCTGCCCCCGGCCGTAGTGATTCAGCCCCCAGTGGAGGAAGCCCTCGAGGTCGTAGCGCGCGGCCGCCCACCCGAAGAGCGCCGGCCGCAGGAGTTCCATGTCGAGAAGCCGGTTGAGCCACGGACCGCCCGGAAAGCAGCACGTGTAGAACCAGACGTGGTCGCCCGTCGCCCGCTGGGCCTCGAACGCCCGGCGGTGCCTCTGGTATTCCTGCACCTGTGGACACCAGATGTCCACCGACCCGGCCAGGCTCAGGTTCATCGTGGCGTCGAGGATGGGGAGTCCCGGGAGGTGTCGGCGGACCATCCCGGCGAGGATGCGGTAGTCGGCGGCGTTCGTGTCGGCGGGTTCGTCGGCGACGTGCTGGATCCACCGCGACCGCCAGCCGTTGCGGTCGATCTCGTCCATGAGCTGCCGGCAGACATGTGCGAGTGCGGCGTTGCCCTCGATGGAGGTCGCGCGTTCGCCCGTGAGAGCGATGTCGAACGACGTCGCCTTCCACTCGCCGCCGGTGCGATGCGCGACGTGACCGCCCTCGATGTGGTGGAGTCCCGCACGGGTGAAGGTACGGACGAGTCGTCGCAGCCGCGCGCGGTCCAGCACCGCGACACCTCGCTTCACCGTGAAGACGTCCGAGAGCGGCAGCCAGAACATGTTCTGTCGGCCGTGGTGCATGAGCCGGGCGTACTTGCGGATCATCCGCCAGTGGGCTTCGCCCCACGGCTTGAGACCGTGTCGCGAGCCCATGTTGTCGAGCGAGAACCAGTTGGTGTAGAAGAAGCTGTCGCGACCGACGGGCGGAACGACTGCTTTGTGCACGGTGACGCGGAAGGCGAGGTCGACCGAGTCGCGGCCCGAGCGGAGCTCGAGCGTGTAGTCGCGCGTTCCCGGGCGCGCGTCGGGGGGAACGGGGACGTGGAGTCTCAGCGCGACGGTGGGCGAGGTGACGCTGACGCTTTTTCCGACCGGCTCCATCGCGTCGTAAACCCTGAAGGGGGCACGTCTTGCGACGAAACGGTTCCGCTCGCCCGCCTTCTCGACGAAGCCGACGGGACCCGTGTTCAACTCGACCGGGACGTCGATGAGCCGGAACCATTTCGCGCCGAGGACCGCCCTCCCCTTGCGTCGCACCGTGAGTTGCACCGTGCCCCCGGGCGCGAGTCCGTTCACGAGGACGTGGACGCTCGCCGTGCCGCCGCGCGCGACGTCCACCCTTATCGACCGGCGCGGCTTCTTCGCGACCGTGTCATCCGCATACAGGAATTCCAGACTGTCTCTCAATTCCGCACGCATGCGTTGTCCTCACTTTCGTTTCTTTGGCATCCAGGGGGGCCTTTTTCCCCGGCGTTTCCGGCGTTTCTG
>DATKVD010000074.1:0-5947 GCA_035530235.1 Planctomycetota bacterium
GATACGTCAATCGTCTTCACCGGCGGAGCGGGCACCTGTGGCAGAACCGGTTCTTCTCGTGCGGGCTGGACGAGAAGCACACGGTGGCGGCGATGCGATACGTGGAGCAGAACCCGGTGCGGGCGAAGATGGTGCGGAAGCCGTGGCGGTATGCGTGGTCGAGCGCGGCGGCGCACGTGGGCGAGAAGGATGGGGCCCGGGTGCTGGACGTGGGGACGTGGCGGAGGGACTGGGACTGGTCGCCTCGCCGGTGGCGGCGGATGCTGGAGGAAGGACTCGACGAGGACATGGTGGGCCGACTGCGGCGGCAGACGTTTCGCGGGCGGCCGCTCGGCAGCGATGGCTTCATGAGCAAACTGGAGCGCCGACTCGGCCGTCGCCTCCGCCCACTTCCCATCGGCCGACCCCGTAAGAAAAAACGGTGACTGTCCTGCTTTTTGTCTCCTGCTTTTTGTCCTGTCGAAACGCCAGAGGTCGCTCAGAAATAAACGGGGTCTGTGGGGCTGTTGAAAAGCCCCTGGTTTATGTAGCGCGGGGACCTGTGCCCCGCGTCCAGTGGCGGGAATCGCGGCCCACGGCTGGCCGCGCTACAAGAACCCACACCAACGGCACGTTTCTCAACAGCCCCCTGTCCCCATTTAAAAAGACAAGTCAATTGCCGTCGAGCTTCGCCGCCAACTCGGCGGCCGCGCTGTAGAGCTTCTCCAGTCGCTCCTCCCATCCGGACCCGGGGTACCAGATGCTCCCGGCGTAGCCGGCCTGGTAGAAGGAGTTCGCTCCCGGGCTTTTCGCGCTCGCGGCGTCGCTGATGACGAGGGTGCTGTAACCGCGGAGCATGGAGCGGGTGCGCTCGTCGAGGACCTCCTGACATCTTTCGGCGAGTTCTCCGTCGATTTTCTTGTCGAGGATCGCGCGTTCGATGAAGATGCGTGCCTCGCATTCCTGCACCCCTTCGCGCATCATCTCGAAGCCGTGGCTGGAGAGTGCGCCGTCCGGGCCGGGCTTGAGCAGACAGGACCAGATGTCCAGGTTGCCGTATGGACGGGTGCTTTTCGGGAACCGCCCCGTGATGGAGAACCGGTTGCCCCTCTTGTCCTGGAGTGCCGGGAAGAAGTCCGCACCGAGCCGTCCGAAGCCGTTCTGCTGCGCGGCGATATTCATCTCCCCTAACAGGCGGTAGTTGGTGAGGTGGCGCTGGTTCCACCGTCCGCGCGGGAACTGGGCGAACAGGGGTTTTGCCTGCCAGCCGTAGGTGCGGCCCTCGCCGGGGTCCTTCGGGAACCTCACCGCCCAGACGTGGGCCTTGTAGCCGATCGGCGCACCCCGGATGTTGGCTTCGCCCGTGCCGTGGCAGTGGATGACCCACGGCAGTCCCGGGGCCATTTCGGCGAAGGCGGCGAGGGTTTCCTTGGACGGCGTGAAGTCAAACATCAGTCCGAGCATCACCTCCCGGTCGAGGCCGTGCTTCCTGAGGAGTTCCCGCACTTCCTTCAGCAGGGGCGTCCAGAGGGCCTTGCCTTCGGGCGTCGTGTAGGAAGGCAGGGGGATCTCTTCGGTCTTCCCGGTGGCGGGGTCCAACAGGGTCACCGGGACCGGTTCCCCCAGGCCGGCGCCAAACGTGTTGTGGCTTCCTTCGAGGAAGATATCCCAGGCGTAGAGGCAGACCACTCTCGGCTTGCCGATGTGCTTCTCGGCGATCTCAAGGTATCTCTCGAGCGGCTTCAGGTCATAGCGGTAGGTGTTCTCGCCGGTGCGGATCCAGCGCACCATGGACTCGGCGTTGCCCATGTTGGTCTGGCAGATGAGCGGGAGATAGAGGCTCCGGCTGCCGAGCTGTCCCATCAGTTTGAAGGACTTCTCCATCTTCCTGAAGTGCTCGTCGGACCAGAGAGGCACGTCGTAGCAGAGCGCCAGCGATTCGGGGGACTGGATGAGTTCGGTGAACGTGGTCCAGTTCTTCGGATCGGGGAGCTTCCATGCGCAGACCCGGAGGTCGACCGGGACGCTGAAGTTCCGGCCGCCTGCGGCGAGGGATAGTGTCCCGGTGTAGTCGCCCGGTCGTGCGTCGGCGGGGACCTCCACCGTCACCCACACCGGCTGGACGGCGCCGAAGACGAACTCCGGCCGACCCGGTGCGACCCACGTGCCTCGCGTGGAGCGGCTGGTCCGGACGGGGACCTCGACGGGCGCCGTCTCCGCGAGCCCGTCGAAAGCGATGACGCGTGCCGGGTACCTCGCCGAGGGGCCACACACGTGGGACCCGCGAATCCAGTCGTTGCGGTCCGGCAGGGCGCAGCGCACCTGCACCGCCGAGGCCGGGAGGACGGCGCCGTCCTTCGACCTGAGGGGACTCATCGTCGCGGTGAGTCCCTGGATCGGCTGGTCCGAGCCGAGGACCACCTTTCCGGAAAACGCCCCGTTGCGGGTCCCGACGATCCGGATGGGCTCGAGCTTCTCGCACGGGTCGCCCCAATCGAGGTCGTAATCGACGGCCATCAGGTTGCTGTTCCAGACCTGGAGTCCCTTCGGTCGGACGACGTTCGGCACGAGGCCGCCTGGGCCGTTTGCGGGGTCGGCGTCGGGCACGGTGAGCCTTGCCGCCCAGAGACCGCAGGTGGACCAGGTGAGCGTGAAGGTCCCCGTCGAACCCTGGTGTTTCAGCACGTCTTCATGATAAGGGGCACGGTGGACGGAGATGGCCAGAACGTTTACGCCGCGGCGGAGCAGGCTTGCGGGGATCCGGACGCCCGTGAGCGAGCGGTTGTGCAGGAGGGCGCGGTCGCGACTGCCCTTGGGCTGGGTGGCGGTGTCGAGCCTGGAGCCGTCGGGCATGGAGAAGGCCTCAGCCGGGTAATCCTCCGCCAGGGTATCCGGCCTGACCGTCCCCGCCGGCATGTGGCCGCGTGCCGCCTCTTTGCCGTTCACGTAGACCACCACGCCCCCGCGGTAGCCCAGCGAGAGCGTCAGCCCCTTCACCTTCGACGGGTCGGTGACCTCGAACTTGCCGCGCATCGCCAGGTGCGCGAGGTACGGGGAACTCCCGTCGTTCCTGGAGAACCCGAAGTTCACATCCTCGAACTTGGCGTAGTCGGGAAAGATCGGGGGAAAAGGCATCCCCGGGAGTCGAACCCAGCCGGAATCGTCGAAGTCCGGCGAAAGCCAGCCGTCGGGCGGCCCCGGCGTCTCGCGATTCATCCATATCCCGGTCTTCTGCTCGCCGGGCTGAATCCCCCCGGCGGTCTTCACCACCGGGGGCTTCCACGTGTAGTGCAGCCGCCAGGCGCCGCTGGTGTCGAGGATGACCGTCTCGTTTCCGGCGGGAGGCTTCTGCTGGGCAGGGAGATCCGCCGACAGGACAAGGAGAGCCGTCAGCAGAGCGATGAGTCCCTTCTTCAGAAACCGCATGACCCCGAGCCTCCTGACCTGTCGCATATCATACTATTGTATCCCGACTTCCGCCGCGGCTCGGGCGGCGGCGCTCTGTGGCACTTTCCGCTGTCAATGCTGCCCGAGCGAACGACTATAGGGTGCGAGAGGCGTCCCGTCAAAGCGAAAACCTCCCACCCGTGTGGCGTGCAAGTGAACAGGGACTGTCCCTTCCCAAACGAGAGAGAATCTTGGGTGAATTTTTCTCACGCGCTGCTATGATTCGCAGTCGACGGCAGCCGGACGACATCGCGGGTCACAATGAAGATAGCCGAAATCAGGACATTTCCGGTCAGCTACAGGCTCCGAGAGCCTTTTGTCATTGGCAACGTGGTCAATGAGTGCCTGCATTACGTCATTACCCGGGTCAGAAGCGATGAGGGTCTCGTCGGGGTGAGCGAAGCCGCACCGGCCTGGGAGGTCACCGGGGAGACACAGGAGAGTGTCCGCGCCGTCACGGCGCTTTTCACCGACCGGACGCTTCTGGGTGATTCCCTCATCGGAAGGCGTGCGGAGACCCTCGCGGACGTCGAGCGTGTCTTCGACGAGATGCTGGAGCCGCCGGGCGCCCCACAGCTCGTGTGGCGCAACTCGACCGCAAAGTGCGCCATGGAGTGTGCCCTGCTGGATCTGGTCGCCAGGAGCCGGGGCGTTTCCGTCTGCGAGCTGTTCGGCGCCGAGAAGCGCGACACGGTGCTGACGCAGGTGCTGGGTGTCTCCGGGGTCGAGGAGACCCTGGCCAGGGCCCGCGCCGGTGTGGATGCCGGTTACACCGTGGTGAAGCTGAAGGTGGGCGTGCGCGGGGCCGGCGGCCTTCCCGACTTCCAGCGCGACGTCGCCGTGGTGAATGAACTCGGGCCCGAACTGAAGCGCCGGAACATCAGACTGGTGGCGGACGCCAACCAGGGCTATGTGAACGCGGAAACCGCGATATCGGTCCTGAAGAAGATGGGGCCGTTCCTGAGCTATATTGAGCAGCCCGTTGTGGCCGATGACCCCTTCGGCCTCAAACGAGTCCGGGAAGAGACCGACGTGCCGGTGATGGCCGACGAAGCCGCGCACAACATCCGCGACGTGTGCCTGCTGATGGCGCTTGAGGCGATCGATTTCCTCAACATCAAGCTGATGAAATCTTCCGGCATCGTCGGCGCCGTGAGAATCGCGCGTGAATGCGAGAAGCATGGGGTGGGCTACGTGGTCGGCTCCATGATTGAGAACACGCTCGGCACGGCCATGAATGTCACGGCTTACAGCGTGCTCGGCAATGCCATGGGTTACGCCGGTCTCGGGCCCGGTGTCTTTGAGAAGCGTCTCGGCTCAGGACTGACGGTCGAAGGCCGTGTCCTGCGCTTGTCGGAGCGTCCCGGCTTCGGCATCGAAGTCACCGACGAAGAACTCGAGGAATTCCGCACGCCCGGTCCCCCTTGAGAATCCCATCGACGGCGCGATACGTTAGACACGGACAGCGGGGCGGTTGAAAGACCCCTTCATTCCCGACGATCAGGCGGCACGGCGAAGCGGTGCATGCCTCGTCCCGTCAAGACGAAAACGCCCCGTCCGTGTGCCGAAGCCCGGGTGGGGGAATCTCGGAAAATCAGTTGACCTTCGGAGGCCGGGGGGTATAGTTTTTCTGAGTGTCGGCAAACCGGGGGACAGGGGGCTTGTGCGTGTCGGGGTGAGAGGCGCAGGCGCCCCGGTTCGACCGAGGGGCGGGGCGTGCGAGCCTGCTGCGAGGATGAGCCTGTGGGGTCCGCTACACGAAACAAGAGCTGGTACACGCGGCTGGTGGATTCCTTCACGCGAAGGCGGATCTGGTACAAGCGGCGCGCGCTGCTGTTCTGGCCCCCGATGGGGTTCTGTTTCTTCGCCACGCTCGGTGAAACGGAGTACGAGGTCCTTGCGTTCGGGCTCGGGGGCGGCGTCTTTCTCGCCGGGCTGTTTCTTCGCATTTGGGCCCAGATGCACCTGCAGCACCGTCTGAGGGTCCGGAAGACGCTGACCACCACGGGGCCCTATGGCTTCGTCCGCAACCCCATCTACATCGCGAACACGCTGATGCTCACCGGATGCACCGCCATGAGCGAGCTGATGTGGATGGTGCCGGTGGTGCTGGTCTATTGCGCCGTCATCCACGGCCTGGTGGTGCGCTACGAGGAACAGAGCCTCTCCCGGAAGTACGGCGTCGTCTACGAGGACTACCGGAAGCGGGTGCCGAGATGGTTTCCGCGACTGGGGCGTGTCCTTCCCGCCGACGACCCCCGACGGTGGCGGCTGGTCTTCGCCAGCATGATCGCAGAAGTCCACAACCTGCTTCTGCCGGTCGCTTTCATCCTGAAAGAGATCATCAACTGACCGGCCTCTGCCCCCCCACATGAACAGTAACGCAGGGCTGAATAAATAGGGACTGTCCTGCTCTGTATAGAACATCATACTGAGACACAAGAGGATCATCAAGTTGAGTGTGATGACCCGGAGCACGATTTCCCGACACTGGCTGTGGTAACCTCGCGCTCTGAGCGCC
>DATKVD010000075.1:0-7553 GCA_035530235.1 Planctomycetota bacterium
CGGCCGTCCAGTCCGGTGCGATCGGCACCGACTTGCGGGCCAGGACCTCCCCGGCGTCGATCCGCTCACCCATCCGGATGACCGTCACGCCGGTTGTCTCCTCACCGTTCAGGATGGCGCGGTTGATGGGCGCCGCCCCGCGGTAGGCCGGCAGGAGCGAGGCGTGCACGTTCACACACCCCAGGCGCGGCGTCGCAAGGAGCGCCGGTGAGAGCTTCTGTCCGAACGCCTGCACCACCATGACGTCCGGGGCGACGTTCTGCAGGAACGACACGACGGCCGGTGTGTTGACATCCGGACACTGAAAGACGGGCAGACCCGTCTCGCGGGCGGCGGTCTTGACGGCGGAGGGGGCAAGTCTGCGTCCGCGGCCCGCCGGGCGGTCCGGCTGCGTGACCACGAGCACCACCTCGTGCGTGCTCCGCACAAGCGCCTCCAAGGTCGGCACGGCAAACTCCGGTGTGCCCGCAAACACCACGCGCATCGCTTGTCCCGCCCCTTCAGAAAGGCCGTTCCCGCCTCAGGAACCGGCTCGAACCAGCGAATCATATCACCGTCCGGGCCCGCTGACAAGCGGATTACCCCCTTGCCGTCGCCGGGGGGCGTCCAAAAAAATCCGGGCCTCGCCTTTCGACGAGGCCCGGTCTCTTTCCTTGCGGTCCCGGTGCAGCGTGCGTCTACTTCGGGTCGTCCGAATCGAACATCATCTGTGCCACGCGCAGCTTGAGGATCGCCTCGGCCAGGTCGCCCTCGAAGAACCCCACCGTCTCGACGAAGTCGTCGACGAGCGGACGGACATCCTCATCGGGTGACACGGCGCGCGACATCGACTTTCCCAGGAGCAGCGTCGCAACGGCGGCGGGTTCCGACGCGTCCAGGCTCTCGACGGTCTTGGTCAGTGTGCGGGACCGGTCGAACGTGATGAGGATGGTGCCTCCGGCGAAGCGCTCACGCACCACCGCCGGCAGCGCCTCGGCCGTCACCTCGTAGAAAAGCTCCTTGTCGGTCTTACAGTCCACCGGCTCGGCGGACCGGAAGCGCTTCACCTCCTCACGCAGCCGAAGCAGTGCCTCGGTCACCGGCGACACCGCCGACACGTACAGCCGCAGCCTCACCCCGCGGGCCGACTCGATCTTCCGGATCGTCGCCGTCGACGGAATGTAGTAGCTCACCACCGTCAGCTCGTCCGGACGGAACTCCAGCGGCAGAAGCTCGTGCTTGAGCAGGTCCTCGATGGGGCGACTGAAGTGCACCAGGAACCGACGGTAGGGGAACGCGATGTCCACGAGCGGCAGCTCCCAGTACTGACTGATGAGCCGTGCCAGACGTCCCTCGTCGACCATCTTCATCTCGACGGCCCGCCGGACGAGGGTGCGGCCGTCGAGACCCTTGAGCTTCAGCACCTCGGCGATGCACGCGCGGTCCGCGTTGCACTTGTCCACCAGCATCCCCAGGAGGGACGCCTCGAACTCCCGGAACTTCGTCATTTGAAGTTTCTCCCTCACCCCCGAACCGTCGTGCGAATTATTGCGAGGTGCGAGTGCTTTTCAAGTACTTAGTCGGTCGAAAGACGAATTTATTCACCCCCGTCCCGCCTTCTCCCGTTCGAAGGGGCAGACGGAGACGTGCGGCTCTACTCTATTATACCGCCATCATCTGCTGATGTCTCGCGACGACGTTCCTGTAAATGGGGAAGGTTTTGCAGAGTTCGCCCACCTGAGCCATGACGGCGGACTGGACGTCGGCGTCGTCGGGTGCGGAAAGCACCTTGTGGATGCACTGGGCGAGGAGGGTCATTTCGGGCTGCTTGAGCCCGCGGGTGGTGACGGCCGGGGTCCCGAGACGGATGCCCGAGGTGTCCTTGGGCCTGCGCTTGTCGAAGGGGATAAGGTTCTTGTTGCAGGTGATGCCGGCGGTGCCAAGGACACGCTCGGCCACCGCGCCGGTGATGCCCTTGGGACCCAGGTCGACCAGCAGCAGGTGGTTGTCGGTGCCGCCCGAGGTGATGCGGTAGCCGAGTTTCATCATCCCCTCGGCCAGGGTCTGGGCGTTGGAGACGATCTGACGCTGGTAGGCCCGGAAGTGGGGATGGAGTGCCTCACGGAAGCTGACGGCCTTGGCGGCAATGACGTGCATCAGCGGGCCCCCCTGGATGCCCGGGAAGACCGCCTGGTCGATCGCGTCGGCGTACTTCGCCTTCGAGAGGATGAACCCCCCGCGGGGCCCGCGCATGGTCTTGTGGGTGGTGCCGGTCACGAAGTCCGAGGGTCCCGTCGCGTCCGGATGCACCCCCCCGGCGATCAGTCCGGCGATGTGCGCGATGTCGCTCATCAGATACGCCCCCACGTCCCGGGCGATCTCGGCGAACTTCGCGAAGTCGATCTCCCGCGGATAGGCCGAGCATCCCGCCACGATCAGGCTCGGCTTGTGCTCACGCGCGAGTCTCGCCACCTCGTCGTAGTCGATGCGCTCCGTCTCGCGCGACACCCCGTACGAACAGAACTTGTAGAACACCCCCGAGAAGTTCATCTTGTAGCCGTGCGTCAGGTGTCCGCCGTGCGCGAGGCTCATCCCCATGATGGTGTCGCCCGGCTTCAGCACCGCCAGGTAGACGGCCATGTTGGCACTGGAGCCGCAGTGGGGCTGGACGTTGGCGTGCTCCGCCCCGAAGATCGTCTTCGCCCGCTCGATGGCCAGACGCTCGCACACGTCCACCCACTCGCACCCGCCGTAATACCGCTTGGCCGGGTACCCCTCGGCGTACTTGTTCGTCAGCACCGATCCCTGGGCCTCGAGTGCCGCCTCCGAGACGTAGTTCTCCGACGCGATCAGCACCAGGTGGTCCTGCTGACGCAGGGTGTCACGGTAAATGGCCTGGAAGATCTCCGGGTCGGAAAAACTGAGCGGCTCTGCATTCATTCGGGGTCTCCTATTTCGGCGTCTTCTGTCCGATGCGACTTCTCAGGTACGTCATGACGAACCGGTCGATGTCGCCGTCGAGGACGGCGTCCACGTCGCCCGTCTCCTCACCGGTCCGGTGGTCCTTGGCCATCTGGTAGGGCTGAAGGACGTAGGAGCGGATCTGGTTCCCCCAGGCGATCTCACCCTTTTCGCCGTAGAGTTTGGCGAGTTCGGCGTCGCGTTTTTCCTCTTCGAGTCGCTTGAGCCGGGCAAGCAGGAGTTTGAGCGCGGTCCGGCGGTTCTTGTGCTGTGAGCGCTCCTGCTGACAGGCGACGACGATGCCGGTGGGGAGGTGTCGGATGCGCACGGCGGAGGAGGTCTTGTTGACGTGCTGTCCCCCGGCGCCTCCCGAGTGGAAGAACTCCAGCTCGATGTCGCTGTCCGATATCTCGACCTCCGCCTCCTCCTCGAACTGAGGGATGACGTCGACCGAGGCGAAGGAGGTGTGTCGACGCTTGTTGGCGTCGAACGGACTGATGCGCACCAGCCGGTGCACGCCGATCTCGCTCTTCAGATACCCGTAGGCCATGTCGCCCCGGACGTCGAGGGTGATGCTCTTGATGCCGGCTTCCTCGTTGGGCACCACGTCGACGGTGGCGGCGGAGAAGTCGTGGGCCTCGAAATATTTCCTGTACATCCTCAGCAGCATCTGGGCCCAGTCGCAGCTCTCGGTGCCCCCGGCGCCGGCCTGGATGCTGAAATAGACGTCCCGGCCGTCGTTCTCCCCGCTCATCATCTGAAGCAGCTCGAACGCGGCGAACGCCTTCTCGGACGCCGCCGTCTTCTGTGCCAGCTCCGTCGCCAGCTCCTCGTCTCCCCCCTCCGCCATCAGCTCGGCGAGCACCTTCAGGTCGTCGATGGTCTTCTCGAGCGACCGGACCGGGTCGATGACGCGGGACAGGGTCTTGAGCCGGGCGATGGTCTCACGGGCCTTCTCCTGGTCGTTCCAGAAGTCGGCCCCGGCCATCCGACGCTCGATGTCGGCCTTCTCCTCGAGACGTGCGGGGAGGTCAAAGGGAGTCCCGGAGCTCTGTCAGCCGGGCCTCCAGCTCGGAAACGTGACGGGTTTTCTCGTCGGTCATGTCCACACCTCAGTATCCTCCAGCGGCACCAGGCGCAGTATAGCAGAAAACAGGCGTCGTGTCAACAGCCGCACGCCAGGCGGGCTCACGTGAGTTTCCTGAAGCCTGCGGGTGGCGGGGCTCCTGTCCCGCTACCTGCCGTCCGGATTAGGCGTGGTGGGACGGGAGCCCCACCACGCGGGTACTGCAGGCCGCTCAGGTGAGACCGCTTGGACCGGCCCCGGCCGCGAGAGGTGCGGTTTTCCCTTGACAGGTCGCCACCCCCATGTATCCTTGCCTGGGCACCCCTTGACGGGGCGAGCCCACCGAAGAAACCCTCTGATTTTTCCTGACAGGGAGTCTACCTCAGGGGGATCGTCTATCCCCTCTCCCTTTAAGGGAGAGGGCTAGGGTGAGGGCAGGAAGCCGCGCGTGCGGAAACGCCCACGCCCACCCTCCCTCGACAAGCTCGGGACAAGCGGCCCTCCCTCTGAGAGGGGGAGGGAGAGCCGCAAGGGACGCCATTTGCCGAGACGTGACGACATCCGGAAGATCCTGATCATCGGCTCGGGCCCGATCGTCATCGGTCAGGCCTGTGAGTTCGATTATTCAGGCACGCAGGCCTGCAAGGCCCTCCGCGAGGAGGGTTACAAGGTTGTCCTCCTGAATTCCAACCCCGCCACCATCATGACCGACCCCGAGATGAGCGACCGGACCTACGTGGAGCCGGTGACGCCGGAAACGCTCGCCCGCATCATCGAGGCGGAGCGTCCCGAGGCGCTCCTGCCCACCCTGGGCGGGCAGACGGGACTCAACACCGCCGTCGCCGCGGCCGAGGCCGGGGTGCTCGACCGGTTCAAGGTCGAGATGATCGGGGCCTCGGTGGACGCCATCCGCAAGGCCGAGGACCGTGAGCTGTTCGCCGACGCCATGAGACGCATCGGACTCGACCTCCCGCGGAGCGGCATCGCCCGCTCGCTCGCCGAGGCCCGACGCGTGCGTGACGACTTAGGCTTCCCCAACGTCATCCGGCCCGCGTTCACCCTGGGCGGCAAGGGCGGGGGCATCGCCTACAACGTCGACGAGTTCGACGAGATCGTCCAGCAGGGCCTCGAACTCTCCATGATCCACGAGGTGCTCGTCGAGGAGGCGCTGTTGGGCTGGAAGGAGTTCGAGCTGGAGGTGATGCGCGACCGTGCCGACAACGTCGTCATCATCTGTGCCATCGAGAACTTCGACCCGATGGGCATCCACACCGGCGATTCCATCACCGTCGCCCCCGCACAGACCCTCACCGACAAGGAATACCAGCTCATGCGGGACGCGGCGATCGCCGTCATCCGTGAGATCGGCGTCGATACCGGCGGGTCGAACATCCAGTTCGCGGTGCACCCCGACACCGGACGGATGGTCATCATCGAGATGAACCCGCGGGTGTCGCGCTCGTCGGCCCTCGCCTCCAAGGCCACCGGGTTTCCCATCGCCAAGTTCGCGGCGAAGCTCGCCGTCGGCTACACACTCGACGAGATCCCGAACGACATCACGCGCGAGACCCCGGCGAGCTTCGAGCCGACCATCGACTACTGCGTGGTGAAGATCCCGCGGTGGACGTTCGAGAAGTTCCCGCACACGGACCCGCACCTCACCACGCGCATGAAGTCCATCGGGGAGGCGATGTCGATCGGACGGACGTTCAAGGAGGCGCTCCAGAAGGCGCTGCGGTCGCTGGAGATCGGGCGCTTCGGTCTCGGATGCGACCGGAAGGACCCGGCGCTCGCCGGCCGACTGCCGCCGGTGGACGAGGTGAAGCGGAAGCTCGTGCGGCCCTCCGACGACCGCATCTTCCACCTCCGCTTCGCGTTCAAGCACGGGATGAGCGTCGGCGAGATCCACGACCTCACCGGCATCGACCCGTGGTTCCTGGACCAGATCGCGGAGCTGGTCGAGTTCGAGGAGGGCCTGTCGGCCGCCGGGTCACTGGAAGGGCTCGACGACGTGACGCTGCGTGAGGCGAAGCGGCTCGGGTTCTCAGACGTCCAGCTTACGACGCTCCTGAAGGCCGAGGCGCCGGCCGTCCGCAAGCGCTGCGCCGATGCCCACATCCTCACCACCTACAAGCTGGTGGACACGTGCGCCGCCGAGTTCGAGGCCTACACCCCGTACTACTACTCGACCTGGGAGGAGGAGGACGAGGTGCGCGCGGGTGAGAAGCCGCGCGTGATGATCCTCGGCGGGGGACCCAACCGCATCGGTCAGGGCATCGAGTTCGACTACTGCTGCGTCCAGGCGTCGTTCGCGCTGCGCGAGCTGGGGTATGAGACGATCATGGTCAACTCGAACCCCGAGACCGTCTCGACGGACTATGACACCTCGGACCACCTGTTCTTCGAGCCGCTGACCGAGGAGGACGTGCTGAATATCTGCGAGCGGACGCGGCCCGAGGGGGTGATCGTGCAGTTAGGCGGACAGACGCCGCTGAACCTGGCCGAGGGGCTGGAGGCCGCCGGGGTGAAGATCCTGGGCACGCCCCCCGCGGCCATCGCCCGGGCGGAGGACCGTGAGCAGTTCAAGCGCCTGCTCGAGAAGCTCGGCCTCCGTCAGCCGCCCAACGGCACCGCGTTCACGCTCGAGGAGGCCGTCGCCGTCGCCCGGGAGGTGGGCTACCCCGTCGTCATCCGGCCCAGTTTCGTCCTGGGCGGACGCGCCATGGAGATCGCCAACACCGACGACGAACTCGAAGGCTTCATGCGTCTCGCCGCCGAGGTCTCACCCGAACACCCCGTCCTCATCGACCGATTCCTCCAGGAGGCCACCGAGGTGGACGTGGACGCCGTCAGTGACGGTCGGCTCACCGTCGTCGCAGGCGTCATGGAGCACATCGAGGAGGCGGGCGTCCACTCGGGCGATTCCACGATGACCATTCCGCCGCACTCGCTCGACGTCGGCATGGTGGAGGAGATCAAGGACGCGACCCGTGCCCTGGCGGATGAGCTGGGCGTCGTGGGACTCATGAACGTGCAATACGCGGTGAAGGACGGGGTGCTCTACGTGCTGGAGGTGAACCCCCGCGGCTCGCGCACGGTGCCCTTCGTCTCGAAGACGACCGGGGTGCCGTACGCCCGGGTCGCGGCCAAGGTGATGGTCGGGAGGACGCTCGAGGAGCTGGGCGTGACGCGCGAGGTGACCCCCCGTCACGTGGCGGTGAAGGCGTCGGTCTTCCCGTTCGAGCGGTTTCCGGGGACCGACATCATCCTCGGGCCGGAGATGAGATCGACGGGGGAGGTGATGGGGATCGACCGGAGGCTGGGGCCGGCGATGGCGAAGGCGATGATCGCCGCGGGACTCACGCTGCCCACCGAAGGCACGGTCTTTATCAGCGTGCGTGACGCCGACAAGCCCTTTGTGCCGGAACTCGCACGACGATTCAGGGACCTCGGCTTCCGCATCCTCTCGACCGCCGGCACCTGGCGGGCCCTCGACGCCACCGGCATCGAGGCCGAGCTCGTCCCCAAGATCCAGGAAGGGCTCCGA